>PABD01000062.1 GCA_002702685.1 Planctomyces sp. | reverse complement strand
TGGCGAAGCTCTCCACCAGCTTACGCAGCCGCATCTCCATCCGGGGGCGTTCGGGGTCTTTATCGGGGATGTGCGTGAAGGCCATTTCGGCCCCTTCATCGCGCAACTGTTGTGTGATCGCCCAGGCGATGGAATGATCGTTGGCAATCCCCAGCACAAGTCCCTTTTTCCCGGTAAACAAACCCATCCGTCGTATCCTTTGTTCTCTGCGTCTTGAGCGCCGGGAAGATTTTCCGCCACGGCCACGCCTCGGAGTGTACATTTATCCCCCTCACCGGGGGCCAAAGCGTTAAGATAGCTTATCCGCGGCAATTTCATCAAGCGGATTCAGGTTCAGGCACAAATGGGGGGTAGCCCGGACAATCAAGAAGTGTTGCCCGAGTCGCATCCACGATCAGCCGTCCGTCGTGAGATTCGGTTTGGAACCACGGATGGACACAGACGATTTCAACGGGCGAGAAATGACCCCAAGCTTCAGGATAGATCATATGAGTGATTCGGCAGTCGACTTAATCCGCACACGATTCTTCGAAGAGATGCTTGAATCCGTCTCACCCAGGAGCAGACTTGAAATTCACAATTTGTTTCAAGAAACCTCACCAACTTTCATTCTGGATCGCGTTACAAAAGATATTTGCTTCAAAGCTTCAGTTACTCAAAAGTCAATTGTGATCGGCTTAAAGGCCACGATGAGGCTGCAAGCGCACGCCTATGCCGCAAGCGCAATTCTATCCGAGTTGGCAGCACATCGAGGGTGTACCGATACTAAGTCTGACAATCCACGCCTCAGCTGCGCGGACAACTTGTCTAATTGGGCGGTCGGAAATGAATTGAAGCTCATCGCCGAACGACTTGACTATTCCATAGAAGGAACAAATCCTTTTTCAAACATAGAAGCCGATCTGTCACCTGAACAATACTCTGATCTCAGCGAAAGCGACCGTAGAATCGGAAATCGATTTTTTAAATACGCTTTGTGCTTCATTACATTGCATGAACTTGCCCACCTAAAGTTTAAACATGAAGGTTCCACGATTGAAAATGAAAAGGCGGCGGATAGATTTGCTTCCGATTGGTTAATTGAAGCATCTATGTCGTATGAAAATGATTCCACAAAGCGTTTTTTCAGCCAGTGTGGCGTCGCGATCTGTTTTTTGTGGCTGATGTGCCACAACATTTTCATTGGAAGGAAGGATACAAGATCTCATCCGCAAGCATATGATCGCTTTTACCAAACTTTGGAAAACATGTTGGTCTACGACGATGCTGACCAAATAGAACAAATCTGGGATTTCACTGCTCGACTGCTCTTAGTACACATGAGCGCGGCAGGATTTCAGTTTGACTCGGAGACCGATTTCGTTCATTTGCGAGAAGGTAGGCATTTTTTCGTAAATCATCTGCTCAATCGCATCTCACAGATGCCTTGACGGCCAGCGAGGTGCGTCGGGACCTCCGGCTTGAATCTTCAATGGAACACAGATACTTTCGCCGCCTCGCTTTTCTGTGGTTCAAAACCCATGCACCGGGGAATCTGTGATCAGAATCGCATCGTGAAATCTGGTTTGGAACCGCAAGCAGCCACGAGACTCTGAACTCGCGAAAGTCTACAACCCATGTATTTACGTGATATCGATATCTCGCTGTCCGAGGCGCTCCAACAGGTTTTCGGTTCCGATTTTAATACGCGGTTCCCATCCCTCTCGTTCTCAACGACCGTACACTTTCTGTTTCACCTGTCCAAACAGAAGCTGGAAACAGGCGACGTTCGTAAAGCTTGCATCAAGCTGGTCGACACAGTTCCGGCCGAGAATGCCCGGAAAGATGGAATGGGAATTCTGTTCCTCTCGCATCCATTCGATCTTCCCGCGTTTGCGGGATTAAATGCCTACGAGCAGAAACGTTTCCTGCTGGAAATGATCCTCGACGTGCTGAATCGTACGTCGGGTGAAATGGGGTGGGATTCGAAAAAACTCCAAACAGCGTTCGACCAATGCCTTCAGGATCAATTGATTTATGAGCGAATGTTGTCATCGCCGATCAGACACCCGTCGCGCAATTTTAACGTGAAGATGTCTTATCGCATCGATCCTTACCATATTCACTATTTCGCACATTTGTTCCCGAACCGCAGCTCGAAACAAATTTGCAAGAAACTTCTGGGTACGACCCGTGCCCACCGCGGCTCTCTGAGCCAACTCAAAGAACCGGCGGAGTGGCTGGGCGGAAACAAAATTCGAATGAAGGATCAAAGACGTCAAATTCGAGTGAACCCGGCGGGTGGAGGAAATGTCGTCTGGACCGACCACTATTGGGAAGTCACGTTCGACGAAATCATCTGACGGAAGCTTTGCGCAAGCCTCAAGGAACAACCGATGAAAATCTTACTTACTCTAATCGTCTTATTGCTCATCGTCGGGGGAGTTGCCGCCCTGTATTACAAGTATCGAGCCAAGCCGGGCGTTACACTCACAAAAGACGAAGCCCTGATTCTGGAAACCATACGCGAAAATTATGGTGAAAAAATCATCGGTGAATCGATCACCGACTCAAATGGGGACAAAGTGCTGAGGGTAGAACTTGGTAATCACGATGTGGCTGAAGCAGCCATCAATCTGTCCAGTCTCGCCCGCAAGCATCGGGAGGAGGGGTTGACGCTCCCAGTGATTAAGATGACCTTGCCCTAGGACGTTGAACTCCAGACCGTCCCAATTCTGGGCCCCGCCATGTCACAAATGAACGACGTCAGGCTCGTTCCGATGGTGACGGCGGGGGAGGCGTCATAATCCGCGCAATCGGACCGGCATTCTATTGAGACATGCCCATCCAAATAAGCCGCGACGCACTTCCGCACGGCTGTATCCAATAATAGTGCAACTTACTTTCTTGCTGGAGCTGTCCCGCTCGCTCTCCGACCCTACCTGATGAAGAATTCCGCCCGCAAAATGAACACCATGGAAACGGAAACTCGCTGCTTTGACGAACTGATGTCAGTTCTCCACTCGCACGATGATCAACTGGGCCGTATGAGCCATCTGATTCGCGCCTATCTCCTGAAGAGGGAACAGGAGCAATCCGATCTTCAAAGGTGCTGTTGCCCGGAATGCCAGGCGACGCCGATCAATGACTTCTACCGTCACGCGATGGACTGCGGCATCGGAAAGTCGCTGCAGGAACAGGCCCTGTTTTCCTCGGAAGAACTTGAGGAATTGACGAGTCACTGGTAACCGAATCCTGCGGCTGCGCCGCGAAGAAACCGACCATAAAAAAACCGCGTTTCATGAAACCATGAAACGCGGTTCTGTTTTTTGTAACTCTTGAGTCTACATCGCCAGTGCAGGTTCCTGAGCGGTGGCGTCGGCGCTGGCTTCGCCATTACCTTCCAGCGGAAGCATATCGTCGACGAAACCTTTCAAGTGATCGCTGCGGGTATGGTGCTGCAGTTTCTTGAGAGCTTTCGACTCGATCTGGCGGATACGCTCGCGGGTCACCTTGAAGATGCGGCCCGTTTCCTCGAGCGTGTAGCTGTACCCATCGCCGAGACCGTATCGCAGACGGATGATTTCGCGTTCGCGGTAAGTCAGGCTTTTAAGGACGTGCTCGATCTTGTCCCGCAGCATTTGACGCATGGCGGAATCGGCCGGGTTGCCTTCGTTGCCATCTTCCAGGAAGTCACCGAAGCTGCTGTCTTCGCTTTCGCCCACGGGCGTATCGAGACTGATCGGGTGCTTCCAGGTTTTCATGATGCGTTCGGTTTCTTCCACCGTCAGATCGACCGCTTCGGCCAGTTCTTCCATGGTCGGTTCGCGACCGGTTTCCTGGCGAATCTGTTCGCTCTTCGCTTTCAGCGTCGAGATGCTCTGGAACATGTGGACCGGAATACGAATCGTCCGGGCATGGTCAGCAACGGCACGGGTGATCGCCTGGCGAATCCACCATGTGGCGTAGGTCGAGAACTTGTAACCGCGGCGGTATTCGTATTTCTCGACACCGCGCATCAGGCCGGCGTTGCCTTCCTGAATGAGGTCGAGAAAACTGAGACCCCGGTTGCGGTATTTCTTGGCAATCGAAACCACCAGTCGCAGGTTACCGCCGGACAGTTGCTGTTTCGCTTCTGTCCAGCCGTCGAAACGGGATTTGATCTCGTCCGAGCGGTTTTTGAATTCCGTGGCGGTTTCCAGGGTCATGTCGACGAACTCGTCGAGCTCGCGCTGCAGAACGGCGATATCGGTATGCGCCGTCGTTTTGCTGTACCGCTTGATCTGGCGTTCCAGTTCGACCATGCGATCGGCGATCTGATGCAACCGCTTCATCGTTGGTTGCAGGCGCTGAGTTCGCAGGCTGAGCTCTTCGCAGAGGGTCGCCATTTTGCGTCGGCGACGAACCATCCGGGCGCGAACTTCGCGCTGAGCCGTTTTACTGGAGATCCCTTCAAGGGCTTCAAAGTCTTCCCGGTTCTGCGCCATCAGGACACGCAGCGTCGAGAGGTTATGCGCCATGCGACCGAGAATCTGTTCTTTCTGAACGTTTTCTGTTTCGGATGTACGCAGGGTCCGTTCGAAAGGAAGTTCGCCGGAGTTTACCTTTTCGAAGGTTTCGACGGTCTGGGCAATGGCGAAATCGGATTCGAGCAGTGTGCGGCGGAACCGTTTGCGAGTGAGTTCAATCTGTTTGGCCAGAAAGATTTCGCGACGGCGGGAGAGCAGCGGAATGTTCCCCATCTGACTGAGGTACATGCGAATCGGATCGCGTGAAGAGAGGGCCGATGTCTCCGCCTGGGCCAGCGCATTCGCCATGGCCGAGGCGACCTCGGGGGTCACGTCCTCTTCTTCCACCCGGATTTCCGGAGCAGTTTTCTTCTCCTGTTCAGCATCTTCTTGTGCTTTCCAGGAAAAAGACTGGGGGTCGTCGACCACCTCGAGCGCATTCTCTTCGAGCGCCATCACGAGATGATCGATCAATGCGGGGTCGCCTCCTTCGTCAGGCAGGAAATCATCTACCGCCTGAAAAGTAAGTCGACCTTCCGAATTTGCTTTACTGATGAGTTCTTTCAGGTCATCGTTCAACCGATGCACGATAGACTCCCTTTGAACAAATTGTGAAACGAAACGTACATCCCTTTACGTAACTCCTGACCGTGAGTTCCGCGACCGTTCGTCTGGCTTTCGCATTCACTGACACGATATCGATGAAACGAATTCACACAGAATTAATTATGGTCGGAAACGGCGAAGAAAATCTTCGCACGGCACTAGAATTTCTAGTGAGAAACGAAAACCGTGTTTGAACAGTCGGACCTTGAATCCAGACATTCCCTCGAATATTGAAGTCGCGGTGATTTTTATTTCAACCTGAAGACGATGCTCGCAGCATCGTGACTCAGTTCAACTAACCACGCGATTCCACTCCGAAACCATTTGAATTCCCTCACGTTGTCTTTTGGCTCCTGCCGGTGCAACCTGAGTGCGGAGATCATTCGTCTCAACACCTCGATGCAACGGCGGCGAATTGGCCGGTTGGGGAATTCCGATGACCTGACGGGCGGAACGATAGCGTCGAAACGATATCGACCGGAATCAGGTCAAACTGGGCCGGAATCAGCCATAGTGGGACTGTCTGGTGTTCGTCAGTCCGCAAAGCGGCAGTCGCGATCGACATTGGATGCTGGCAACTGCGTGCTGGCAACTGCACAGTGATCAATACCATCAGAAATCAAATTTTCCGGGCCAGTGACGACCCGTCAGTTTGACGAACTAACAAGTGTGATCAGCTATCAGGGGGGGCCAGATTTCAATGGTCTGTCTGGTGCCGTGGGGGTGGGTCGACTTTTCGAAGTAAATCTAGGTGGGACTTCGACTTATTACTCGACCGACTTGCCAGACTGACTCTTCAGCAAGAGGGGGCTCTCTCTGATCGCATCCGTTCTCTCTCGAGACCCGATTGACAAACTCAATCCTCGCACTCCGAGTGAAAATCACTCTACCAGAAAAAATAGAGCACCACACAAATTTTCTCCGAAAAACAAAGTCGTTTTCCAGATTTTTATCAAGTCTCGAAGGAACGCCTCGCCCTGTATGCGCACGTACAGAGCCTGCCCTCACTCATCCCTGATCCCGGAACCTCCTGATCGCCGCGTCAGGACGCCCGCAAAGGACGCCCACAAACGACCGCCGTCTGCGGCCTGAAGGGAAACTCCAGAACTGCAGTCAACTTCGGCAATTATTCGACCGTCTATTCCGGCAGGTCAACCGGCGGAATGGAAAAAGAGGGCAATCTCGTGAACGAAAGCCGTCCCTCAACCGAGTTTCGCCTGAGCCGGCCCCCTTCCCCCGCTCACCGCGGAGGGAGTCCCGGACGCGGCTCCTCCCTCCGGACAGAGTTTTCCCCTCTCTCCACCCCTTCCCCACGGTCGCTATTCGTGCGACGATGACACCACGCGGGACAGTAAGCCTCATTTTCCGATGATTGAACCAAGTTGTTTGAAGCCGAAGTTCCGAATCGGTACTATAGTCACTTCGTGAACGCCGCTCCCTCCCCTGCGGGCTGGAACGTCCGCGCCGCCTGGCCCTCTTCGTCGAACCTCCGACGGGCCGCGGCGACGACCGATCCCCAGTCGTGTCCACCGCTGCATGGGCAGCCATAGCGCACTCGAGAGAACTTCTCATCGGCAGGCTCTCCCCTCCGACTTTGATCTCCCGGTAATACTTCCCGAACACGACTTTCATCGGCAACCGGTGCCAGGTCACCACCTGTCGATCTCGATCGCACATCCACAATCCGTTGTTGCATCAACAAATTGTTACATCAGAATCCGTCTCTATCGTTAGGTAAGAAATACAGTCATGAGTGATGGTAAAGAGCCGAAGGCAGACGTCGCGAAAGGTCTCAAGGGAATCAAAGCCGCAGACAGTTCGGTTTGCTATATCAGCGGTGAAGAAGGCACACTTCTTTACCGGGGATATAACATTGATGACCTGGCGGAACATACCGACTTTGAGGAAGTCGCCTACCTGCTCTTCAAGGGAGAGCTCCCCAACAAGGAGGAGTTGGCCGACTTCGCGAAGCTGATGGCCGAATACCAGACATTACCCCCGCAACTGAAGGAGTTCGTGAAGTCGCTGCCGCAGGATGTCATCCCGATGACCGCCCTTCGCTCCGCCATCTCGATCGCCGGCGTGTACGACTCCGAAGCCGAAGATGAATCGACCGAAGCCAACTTCCGCAAAGCAATTCGCCTGACTTCGCTGATGGCCACGCTCGTCGCGGCGATTCGTCGTCACCGCGATGGCGATGAGATTCTCGACCCGCAACCGGGCCTGAGCTTCGCCGCGAACACGATGTACATGCTGAACGGCACGGAACCGACCGACGACGAAACCAAGGCGATGGACCTCCTGCTGATTCTGCACGCCGAGCACGGTTTCAACGCCAGCACCTTCACCGCCCGCGTCATCTCGGCCACTCTGAGTGATATCTACTCCGCCATCACGGGTGCCATCGGCGCGCTCAAAGGCAAACTGCACGGCGGCGCGAACATCGAAGTGATCAAAACCCTGCACGAAATCGGTTCGGTCGAAAATGTCGAAGCCTGGGTGCAGGAAACCCGCGCCAACAAAGGCAAGTTCATGGGCTTCGGTCACGCGGTCTACCAAGTGGAAGACCCCCGCGCGAAACATCTGAAAGAACTTTCCAAACGCCTCGGCGAAGAAAAAGGCGAACCGGTCTGGTACGAGATGTCGGCCAAGATGGAAGAGACCGTCAAACCGCTGATCAACAAGAATTGCAACGTCGACTTCTACTCGGCGAGCCTGCAGTACTACATGGGCATTCCGAAGGAACTCTTCACCTGCATCTTCGCCGCCAGCCGCATCGCCGGTTGGTGTGCCCACGTCCTCGAACAATACGCGGACAACAAAATCATCCGCCCCAGTTCGAACTACACGGGCCCCGCCGAACGCAAAGTCACCCCGATCGAAAAACGCTAAGCGCTGGCAATCAACGGCATAAAACGAAAGAGCTCCAGATGGAAATCTGGAGCTCTTTTTTTGGTTGGGCTACACGCCCCTCCGTCATCCTGAGTTGGAACAACTCCAGACACTTGGAATTCAACTCTCGTTCTCAGAGCAAATGTTGCAGATCGGGACGACTTCGTCTGATGTACTCTTTGAAATCTGTGAGCCAGGAATTGTCGCTGTTTATAAGCTTGATGAAAATGGGATGATGAATTCCCAGTCCGAGAACATACCGCTCCAGCTTTTCCCGGTCGTTGTTGTATTCGATAAACGCGGGCCACCCGGGAGTCTCAGCAGCGTCGCGCGTCACGAGCGAGTTAAGATCGTTGCCGAAGACTTCAATCAATTCGTGGAGCTGATGTCGTAACTTATCTTCAATATTCGCTGGATAGCCAGGAGCCAACTCCCCTCTCTTGTTCGTCACATAATCGTTCGCGAAATAGTCCAGCAAGGCGGGCTTAGAGTAACGGCTCCCATTCCTGTCGATGTACGACCACCCAAACACCGTATCCCTGGGTTCCGTCGTGATTAATATTTGGGAAACGCGATTTCGCAGTACAATGCCAGACGCAGACATCGACTCGATGATGAAACCATATTGAGTCTTCAAGGGCTTTAATGTTTCGCGAATCAGATCCTGATGTTCGAGGAAATCCATAAAGTTCGCATCGCCAAAACGGGAACTGGACATTAAAAGAAGCGGATTTGAGTAACTTTTATTCTGAAGATACGTCGCAGAATTACAAGGCCCCCTGACCGTCATGTCGGATATCGAGTACAGGCAAATTATTCCCGAACTACTGGCGCGCATTCCGGAAATTCAGAAGCCTTACGATACCGAGCAAGTCATCTGGGCGCCCGAACCGGTTCATCCACACGTTGCCGTGGGATCTCTTCTCGCAAATCTGATTACAGAAAACGTCATCGCCTGGGAATAGACGAACCATGACTTCTTCCAGCGGCTATTATACCGTATGTTTCAATTCGTTGAAGATCTCGCAAGAAGCAGCGACTTTGAGTCGAGATGTGTCATCGAGGCCAGTCTGCTTGAATCGCTCCTCGGCGATCCGGGAGGCTGGAAACGTTTCAGCCCCTACTTCCAACCCCACACATTGGAAATGGCAAAACGAGAGAGGCAGCGTTTCAATGCGTGAAATGGGTAGCCGTGCATTGATTCTGAAAACAGGAACTAATCTTGGACTCGTTCCATTGGCTTATATCTCTTCGGAACGTTTAGACTGATGAGCCCTGATCTCACACCAGAACCATTCCCGCTCCTATACCTTCGCGGCGAATCCGGTCACTGGTCCGAGGATTGGGGTAAGTGGTGGTTTGTGTGTCGGTGTAATTCACTGGCCGAAGAACAGCCTTGGCCGGTTTTTGAAAACTATCAGCAGCGACAGTTAGCGGCGACATCGTTGTCGCTCTTCAATAATATCAACCCGGCGCAGTGGTTGGATCAGTTGACGTTGAAGCGGTGGTTGCTGGGGAATGAACCCCGGTTGATTGAGTTTCAGCCACTTTCCGCCTTCCGCATTACGGCTATTGGGGGAAATATCTCTTTCGTTGATCCCGTCGAGCAGGCGAAGCTGGAAGAGCAACAATGGCAATCGGATTGTTATGCGGAGGTGCAACAACCGGCGACGAACGAACTCACCTCTAGTTTTATCGATTCCATCGCCTTGCCACCCGAAGGTCTTTGGCTTTCTACCGACGCTTCACTGAAACCGATTCGTCATGCCATCACCGTGCGGTTGGAGATCGACTCGTTCGTCGACCTCCCCGACCTGCGTGCCCATCGGGAATGGGCCACACAAACTGAGTTCGTACACCTGCATGGACGATATGAACAACAGGAACGACCGCTCGAAGAAATTGAAGACGATACAGAACAATGGCTCGAACAACATCGCCAGGAGAACCCACTCACGGCGGGGACTTTCCTGCCCATCGCATTGGAAGAGAATGGAAAGAAAGTGTTCGGGGTATACCAGCTCACCGAATGGAAACCGCCACTTTCCCGCGGGGAACTCTATCTCTCCGATGATGACCTACTTCCCCGTGCGGGGAAACTGCTGACACGAACAGCACGGTGGTCGGTATGTGGTCTGGCAAAGTCATTGACGAAGATCCTCGGGACTATCTGTGAAAACCGGACCTGGACTGCTTAATTACCAGCGCCAGACGAGCCGGATCCCGGCCATTTTCTCGGGTCGCACCCTTGGCGGCGGGGGCGGGGGGACTGTAATCTGGGTAGAGAGGTTGAAATGGTGAACTAGCCGGCGGCCCCCGCGGTCAGGTACTTCGCCGGCAACCTTCCCTCCAATAATGATTGCGGATGCGGAATGGCCTCCATTGATCGTCCCTGCATCCTCCCCACCTGAACGATCCTTCCTGCATTACACTGATTACAAAATTACACTGATACAACACAATGAGGTTCATTATGCGTTCCATTCTGCTGACTGCTCTCGCGCTTGTGTCATCGCTTTCTATTGCGGCGATGGCGGCCGACAAGAAAAGCCCGACTTATCTCTCCGCCGAAGAAGCGGGGATCGACTTCCAGATCCAGGGTGAATACGAGGGGATGGCGGGCGATACCCAAATGGGGGCTCAGGTCATCGCACATGGCAAAGGGACCTTCGAAGTGCATGTCCTCGGGGGTGGTCTGCCGGGTGCCGGCTTTACGGGCAAAGATGAGTTCGTGCTCAATGGAACGTTGACCGATGGCGTCGTGATGCTCAAAGGAGAGATGGGATCAGGAACAATCGAAGGCGATACGATGAACGTGTCGCTCCTCGATGGCGAGTCGTTCGCTCTCAAGAAAACCGTGCGGCAGTCGCCGACCCTCGGCGCGAAAGCGCCTGAAGGAGCGAAGGTGCTGTTCGATGGTTCCGATCTGGATGCGTGGAAAGGTGGCGAGATCGTCGAAGGGGGCCTGCTGGGAACACTCGGCAAAGAAGCCCCGCGCACCAAAGAAGAGTTTGGCAACTTCACGTTGCACCTCGAATTCCGCACGCCTTTCATGCCCGAAGCGCGCGGACAGGCCCGTGGTAACAGCGGTATGTACCTGCTCGATCAGTATGAATGCCAGGTGCTCGATTCCTTCGGCCTGGAAGGGCTCGACAACGAGTGCGGCGGCATCTACAAGATCTCACGCCCGAACCTCAACATGTGCCTGCCGCCGCTGACCTGGCAGACCTACGATGTCGACTTCACCGCGGCCAAGTTCGACGAAGAAGGCAAAAAAGTCGAAGATGCCGTCACCACGATCAAGCTGAACGGCGTCGTCATTCACGACAAACTCAAACTGCCGCACCCCACTCCGGGTGGTGGCCGCAGTGATGAGAAACCGGGATCGCTCTTCCTGCAGAACCACGGCAACCCGGTTCACTTCCGCAACATCTGGATCATGGAGAAATAATCTCCGCGGCTTCTGGTCGCCGGATTTTATGGAATCACAACGTGGCAGCGGAGCCCTCTCCGTTGCCACGTTTTTGTTTGGATACTCAGCTCGAAGTGGGGCCGCGAAGTACGCGTTCACATTTTCTTCACCGAGCCTCTCGACGCCGCGCGGAAATTTGCTTTCCGTATACTCTTACCGAGTGATGGTTTAGGGCGATGGTTTTCTTTTGTCCCCCTTTCGCTAAAAATAGAGATGCCGCAAATGGGATGAAGCATTGTTAAGATGCTGCTGATCAATCGGCAGTTTATCAGCGCCCCGTTTCCGCGCTCTTCATTCAATCATTCGTCGCTGTTTCAGGATGGAATAAGCATGGCTAGCTCTGACTCTCACTCCCCCACACCCCAGGGAGTTCCTCCGGAAGAAACTCACGTGAAGGAACTCTTCTGGAAGCTGTGCCAGGTGATCGCCCGGTTGCGCTCGCCCGAGGGGTGTCCTTGGGATCGCGAGCAGACTCTCGAAACCATCAAACCCTACACCTTGGAAGAGATCCACGAACTGCTCGAAGCGATCGACAGCGGAGATGACGCACATATCACGGAAGAGCTGGGCGACGTGCTATTGCAGGTCATGCTCGATGCACAGATCGGGAAAGATGAAAACCGGTTCGACATCTGCCAGGTCATCGAACGCCTCACCGAAAAGATGATCCATCGCCACCCGCATGTCTTCGGAGAAATCAAAGTCAATTCCGCGGGCGAAGTGCATCAGCACTGGGAGAAAGCGAAAGCGAGCGAGAAAAAACGTGGTTCTATTTTCGATGGAATCGCGAAGGGGCTTCCGCAACTGGCTCGCGCGGAGAAGCTCTCGAAGAAAGCGGCGCGCGTCGGCTACGACTTTCCCGATCGCCTGATGCTGTTCGACAAACTGCGTGAAGAACTTGATGAACTTCAGGAAGAACTCTTCCCCGAAGGAGTTCCCGCCGCCGTTGCCGCGGGAGTCGACAGCGAGCCCATCCCCGACGAACCGATCCGCGATCCCGCACGCAGAGAACGCGTCGAAAAGGAGCTGGGAGACGTGTTGTTCGTCGTCGCGAACATCGCCCGCCGCTGGAAGATCAACCCGGAAGAAGCGCTGCGCAAGAGTAATCACAAATTCGAAAAACGCGTGCAGTACATCGAACAGAAGCTGGCGGAATCAGAACGCACGTTGGCCGAGGCTTCGCTGACGGAGATGGAAGAACTGTACCAGCAGGGAAAACGAGAGGAGCACTCGACTCCGTGAGTTTATTATGGACCCACTATTATTACGGTAATGATTAGCCTGTCCGCCGCAGGAAGCGACGACAGTTTCCCAGGGAGAGGTTATGAAGTCACAACGGATCTTCAGGATACTGGCATTGCTCGTTTTGATATGCGGCTGCCTCGTGTCGGGCGCCCTCTGGCTGTCGACGCGTACGCCGGAGGAATACGCCGAACGCCTTGTTATTCCCAACGACGTGCGGCTCGCCAATCTACAAAAGGTGGAAGTGAAACGCGAACTCTTTCTCGAAGAGGCCGAAACCAAACCGGAGTGGAGTTTCACACTGACCGAAGTGGAAGCGAACAGCTGGCTCGCCTCGGATGAGTTTCACGAAAATGTGGCTTGGACTTTACCACCGGAAATCTCCAATCCGCGCGTGCAACTGAAAGACAATGAAGTCGTCCTGGCATTCCAGGTTTCCCATGAGGACTTCAAAGGCGTGGTCACGGCGCCGCTCAAAGTCGAATCGATCAGCGACGACCAGGTTCAGATTCGCATCGAACGGGTGACGACGGGGTTACTTCCTCTATCGTGGCAGCAGATCCTCGAAGGAACTTTGGCGGAGCAGCGCGAATCGCTCCCCGTCGGCATCACCTGGAATGAGGAAGAGACAGACGACCGGGGGACGTTGATCACCGTCGACCTCGATCAGTTTGCCGAGCTCAACTGGCAGCTGGACAAACTGGAACTCGGGCCGGGCTACGTGTATGTCAAAGGAAGCCGCGACGCGGAGGCGAACCAGAAGAAACGGCCTCAGTCCCCCACTCCTGTCTCCGCTTCGTCCGTTCCGGATCCCGAACCGGGAAATGCCGCTCCGGGGGGATAGCAGAACCACTCTCCGTTTCCCTCCTCCCGCAGCCAGAGCGTTCCCTTGATTCGCGGGCTGTTCAGTTCGAGCCGGTAGAGGTCTGTCTGCTGTTGGTTCAACGTACAGCCTCCCGTCGTCCACTGGCGGACGACTCCGCGATCGTTGCTGACTTGGCCTTCATAGTCGAGATACATCCGGCGATGGTCCGGCAGAGGCTCGCAAGGAATTGGCCCCTTCTCGTCAGGCTCTTTGAGCAGCCTCCAGGTCAGGAGCGTATCCCCATTCTCCACCAGCAAATCCCAGTGCAGGAAGGGGTGGTCGTGGATCAGGATCGTGAAGCGTCGATTCATGCCGGGAGGATCCGCTGCATATTTTTTAGGCAGATGGAACGAGGTTCGATGATTTGCCGTGACAGAAACGGGAGAACCGAGCTAAAATACCGCCGTGTGCAGGCCGACACAGTTTCGCAGTAACACTTTCCACAGCAGTCACATACAGCGAACGAGGCAGACCGCCACCGGATCCCCGCATGTCGCTGCACGCTATTTAAGCACTCGTGTGACCGATTTGGAACATTCGGTACAGCAATTGCAACATTCCTGCCTCACCCTGAAACCGGGCCCCTTTCCATGTTACCGGGCGCGAACTTCAGCGGGCAACCAAAGAGCCTGATTACGGCTGATTGTGGACACAATAATGATGACACCCCGAGAAGTGCTCGCGCTCTGCCGCGAGCGGGAAATCCGCGCCGTCGACCTGCGGTTCATGGACTTTCCCGGTATGCAGAAGCATTTTACCATCCCCGTGAAGGCCCTGACCGAGGCCAGCTTTGAAGTCGGCTTCGGCTTCGATGGTTCGTCGATGTATGGCTGGCAGGCCATTAACGAGAGCGACATGCTCGTCGTTCCAGAAGCGGGAACCGCGTTCGTCGATCCGTTCATGAACAGCACGCTCTGCCTTTTCTGCAATATTCAGGACCCGATCACCCGCGAGAATTACAACAAAGACCCGCGCAATGTCGCCGCGAAAGCGGAGAAGTACATGCAGTCGACCGGTTTTGCCGATACAGCCAACTTCGGGCCGGAACCGGAGTTCTTTGTATTTGACGACGTCCGTTTCGACCAGAACGAACACGAATCGTATTACCACGTCGACAGCGTGGAAGGCCAGTGGAATCGTGGCAAGGGAAGCAACACCCCCAACGCGGGGTATCGCATCCGGTACAAGGAAGGTTACTTCCCCGTTCCCCCGGCCGACACACTTCAGGATCTCCGCACGGAGATCATGTTGATCCTCGCCGAATGCGGGGTCGAAGTCGAAGCCCAACATCACGAGGTGGCGACCGCCGGACAGTGCGAAGTCGATATGAAGTATCGTCCACTTCTGGAGACGGCGGACAACATTCTCAAATACAAATACATCGTCAAGAACGTCGCCGCCCGCTATGGCAAGACCGCGACCTTCATGCCCAAGCCACTCTGGAATGACAATGGTTCCGGCCTGCATCTGCATCTGTCGCTCTGGAAAGAGGGGGAGTCTCTCTTTGCGGGGTCGGGGTACGGGGGACTCTCCGACATGGCGATCTATGCGATGGGAGGCATCCTCAAACACGCACCGGCGCTTCTGGCATTCTGCTGTCCGACGACCAACAGTTACAAACGATTGATTCCCGGGTTCGAAGCGCCGATCAACCTGACTTACAGTTATCGCAACCGCTCCGCGGCGATCCGCATCCCGGTCCACAGCCCCAACCCGCAGAACAAGCGGTTTGAATTCCGCTGCCCGGATCCCTCCGCGAACCCCTACCTCGCCATGTCCGCCGTGTTGATGGCGGCGCTCGATGGCATCCAGAACAAAACCGATCCAGGTGTTCCGCTCGATAAAGACATCTACGACCTCGCTCCCGAGGAACTCGAATCGGTTGCGAAGGTTCCCCGTTCGCTGGAAGAGTCACTCAATGCATTGCGAGAAGACCAGGGCTTCCTCCTGAAGGGAGACGTCTTCACCGAAGACGTGATCGACACCTGGATCTGGTACAAGAGCACCCGCGAAATCGAAGCCCTCCGTCAACGCCCCCACCCGTGGGAGTTCACGGCGTACTACGATATCTGATCATGAGGTTCGTGCAGGCTGAATGCGGCGACATGCGGGCTACGGATACCGAGGTTCCGCGGACAGCGGGTGTCCTTGTCGTATTGACGATTTCCATGAAAGCCCCAGAAGAGCGCGAAGCACATCCATTCGGCGTAGGTGAAACGTCCAGAGTCTCCCGACAGCACGCAATGGAACATGGGAAGCAGCACGGCCAGAAACGCCCATATTTCGGCAGATGTCATCGGAGCGGCGAACTGGCATCGTCTCAACAGAGAACTGATAATATCTCTCAGCAGCAGAAAATAGACCGCGGCGATGGTGAGGAACCCCATCAGCCCGGCCTCGAACGCTCCCCCCAGGAAGTTGTTATGCACTTTCAATCCGCTGGGCAATTTGACACCAGCTCCTGCTCCCAAAGGGAAATTATGCTGTACCGCCTCCACGGACTGACGAAAATTATCCCAGCGCCCATCATCACTTACGTCGTCAAAACGTCCCAGGCTGAGCTCCTGAACACCGGTCAACACATCACTATCACTGTTCATCAATAAAACACCAAAGGAGACGATCCCGAGCACTCCAAGGCCGAGCATCACACCGAAAGCTCCTTTGACCCCCTGGCCGGCCTTGATAAAAGCCGCCAGAAAGAGGCAGAGCGCGATCGTCAACAAACCGGACCGGGAACCAAGCAGGGTGATACAAGCCACCAGTGCCAGCATGGTGAAGAGTCTTACGGGCCTCAGCCACTGCAGCCAGAACCTTCGTGGCCCGAAGGAGGCTCCCAGCCGACAGCCACAGAAGAGGAGGAACATCGCTCCGGCAAAATTGTTCTTGACGACAACGTTGCCTTTCTGAGGGGCTCCCCCGTCTTCCTCTTGCTGCATCAGCAGCGGCTTAAAAACCTGATGCGTAATCTGGTTGAGGCTTCTCGATTTCACCGCGGCGGTCAATTCGACGGGAAAACTCTTACCTTCCGCGCGGAAGACGAAGCAGGCATAGATAAAAAATACGCATGCCCCCAGTGGAATAAAAACATAGGCAAGTGTCGCGGAGAACTGAGCGGGGCGAACCCGGATCATCGCCGCCACCCCCAGACTGGCAAGATAAATCAGCGCATATTTGACCGTGGTGATGACACTCAACAGCGGAGCCGCGCTCCAGAGAACACTGATGCCAATCGTAAACACATAGAGCAAAATCGCCAGATGCGTAAAAATTGATTCTCCGATGAGCCGTCTCAACGCGGGGATATGCCGCGGGTCGATAAAGAAAGTGAGGGTGCAGAACGCGATCGCCATATGAAATGGATGTAATTCAATCGGCCCTACCGGGACCTCCTTGACCCACTGAAACGGAATCGTGGCGAATACGCTGCCAACGCCAAGTAAGCCCCAGAAATCAACAACTCGAGTTAGAGTTCGCCAAGCCTGAAAATGATCCAGTTCGGATTGAACGGGTAAGGCGGTGGAGTCATCAACAAACACGAGTGGGAACCAGTCGTTCGGTAGTCAATCGGAAGGCAATGGCGACTGAATTAAAAGACCCACGGGGTCTGATAAGCGCTTTAGTCGCAGCTTGGCGGGACCAGGGAAATCAGGAGGGATTTTCAAGCATGTCTGGCCAACATCTCGGTTAGACCTGAAGCCTAAAAGCTACTACAGGTGAAGGGACAACTACCAGTTACAAGATGGCCCGCTTCAAAATGTAGTCTAAAAGTTCAGCATAGAGCGAAAAAGAAAAATCTCCTCGAATTCTCCGAAAAAAACATTATTTCCCGAT
>PABD01000061.1 GCA_002702685.1 Planctomyces sp. | reverse complement strand
CTTCTCCAGACCGTTTTTCGCCCCATGACCATTGCCGATCCGTATCCAGTTCAGCCTGTCGATTTCCCCCTGCAGGGGACCGTTCCGCCTCCCGGTTCCAAAAGCATCACAAACCGGGCGTTCATCATCGCGGCCCTCGCGGAAGGGACTACGCATCTGACCGGTGTGCTGCACTCTCGCGATACAGAGGTGATGGTCGACAGCCTGCGCAAGCTCGGCATCCAGGTTGAGCAGGACCTCGACGCCTGCACCGCGACCATCACCGGTTGTGGCGGAAAGCCGATCCTTCAACCGGAGCCGAGGGCGCAACAGGTGGAGCTCTATCTGGAAAACAGCGGAACCAGCATCCGGTTTCTCACCGCGCTGGTCGCCCTTGGTCGTGGTAAGTGCCGACTCGATGGCATTGAACGCATGCGCGAACGACCGATCGAAGATCTCCTCGTTGCCCTGCGCCAACTGGGCGTCGACTGTCAGAGTGAACTCGGCACCGGTTGCCCTCCCGTGATCGTTGATGCCCATGGAATCAAAGGTGGCCCGGTCAAAATCGCTGGAAACATGTCGAGCCAATACCTGAGCGCGCTGCTCATGGCGTCGCCGTCGGCCGCGGACGCGATTGAGATCATCATCAATGGCGAACTTGTTTCCGTCCCGTATGTCGAGATGACTCTCAAAGTGATGGAGTCCTTCGGAGTCAACAGTTCATCGGAAGGAACCGAGCGGTATCGGATTGAACCTCAACCCTATCAGGCGCGCGAATACCACATCGAACCCGACGCCTCCGCCGCGAGTTACTTCTTCGCGGCCGCCGCGATTACGGGGGGAAAGGTCACCATCCCGGGACTGTCGAAAACGTCTCTGCAGGGAGATGTCCTTTTCGCCGAGGCACTCGAACAAATGGGTTGCCGCGTGACTTGGGGCGATGAGAGTATCACTGTCGAAGGTAAAAAACTTCGTGGCATCGACATCGATATGAATGCGATCAGCGACACCGCGCAGACCCTTTCCGCAGTCGCCCTGTTCGCCGAGGGCCCGACACGCATCCGCAATGTCGAACATATGCGGCACAAGGAAACAGACCGCGTCGATGCCATCGCCAATGAAATGCGCCGCATGGGCATCAAAGTCGATATCTATCCCGATGGTCTCACGATCTATCCCGGAACAGTCCAGCCTGCGGTGATCAAGACGTACGACGATCATCGCATGGCGATGAGCTTCGCCCTCGTGGGTCTGGGGCATCCCGGCATTGAGATCGCCGACCCCGGTTGCACCGCCAAGACGTACCCGCACTTCTTTGCGGACCTCGAGAAATTGTGTAATGCGTCGCGTCCGTGACCTCCAATGGCGGAACTAAATCAACAACTTACTTTCCACAGCACCTTATTCTTCAAAGTCGTTCCATCAAGATGAAACCACGCCCCGATTACTTCTCGGATGATCGTCCTCCCCGTCGCCGTCCCGCCAAGAAACGTCCTCCGCGCAAGAGTGCCACCGAGCGTCGATCGGAACGCGCATCAAAACCAGACCGTCCACGCCAGGATCGACCGACGCTCGTTCCCAGAACAGCGCGGCAACTCGCTTTCTACCTTCTACAGGAAGGAGATCTGCTAGGCGAACGTGAGCGTGGGGGGCAACCGCCTCTCTTTGCGACCGAGCGTCTGGAATCGGCGTTTACGGAATTCGCTCTTTCCCCCGAGGATCGACGACTCGCGCAGGAGTTGCTGAACGGAACGATCCGCCGGAAGGGAACACTCGATATCCTACTGTCGGACTGCTGTCAGCGTCCGTTGAAGGAACTCGAACTGGAACTTGTCTGGTTGATGCGTCTGGGGGCGTATCAGCTCGTCTATCTCGATGCGATTCCAGATCATGCGGCGGTGAATGAAACGGTTGACGTCGCCCGCTGGTATGACAAACAGCGGTGGTGCCAGTTTCTGAATGGAAATCTTCGTTCCGTCAGCCGACTGCTGGCCGCGACAGAAGTGATCGGTCCGGCGACGGATACGCTGCCGACCCGCGATGGTCATTTCCGCTCCCTGACGAAACCACTCTTCGCCGATCCTCGTCACGAACCGCAACGATACCTCAGCGAGACTCAGAGCTTTCCGGGTTGGCTGCTGGACCGTTGGTCGAAGCAGTATGATTTCGATGAACTCGCCCGGTTGTGCCAATGGTTCAACGCGCCCGCCCCGCTCTTCCTGCGAGTCAATTCACGCAAGACCAATCGCAACGAATTACTGTCGCAATTCGAACAGGCCGAGGTCGCCGCGGAAGCTGGAAGTCTCGACAACAGCATACGAATGCGCAAGTCGTACGCCATTCGCAATCTGCCGGGCTTCGACGAAGGGCTCTTCACGGTACAGGATGAAACTCCCCAGCGTGTCTGTTCCCTCCTGAACGCGCAACCGGGTGAAGCGGTCTGGGACATGTGCGCCGCGCCGGGTACAAAATCGACCTGCCTCGCGGAAGCGATGAACAACCAGGGGACTTTGCTCGCAACCGACATCAATGCGACGCGTCTCAAGAGAGTTCAGGAAAACGCACGTCGATTGGAACTGAGTATTATCAAGACCGATGTCCTGCCGGATAACCCGCCCTATGCCATTCGGGTACAGTTCGACGCCATCCTCATTGATGCCCCCTGTTCGAACACTGGTGTGCTCGGCAAACGATCCGAAGCCCGCTGGCGGTTACGCAGCGACGACATCAACGAACTGGCCCGGATTCAGCGTCATCTGCTCGGTGCGGCCCTGACGTTCCTGAAACCCGGGGGACGGATCGTCTACGCGACATGCAGTATCGAACCCGAAGAAAACGAACTCCAGGTTCGCCAGTTTCTGCAAGGGCATCGCGATCTCGAACTGCAATCCGAAGAGAAGTTTACGCCCGGCCAACCCGCCGACGGAGGCTACGCGGCGCTCATCACCCGCCGGACGGACTCCTGATCAGCGTCGCACAGGATGGGACGACTCCGGCGCCGTGCGCAATGGCAACGGACGCCCCGGGATAGCAGGGGATGACATCGCCGGAGGCGCAATTAAACCGGGCTCCACCGGTCGCGATGCTGGCGGACTGGGGACCTGAATCTGATGTCGGAACCGAAGCTTGTACGGGTCCTGCTTTTCCTGAGCGTGCATGGTCGGACCGTAGTTCGGATCGAAAATCGTGTGATTTACCACCTGCAGGCCGTACGACTGCTCCGGCGAAAGAACCACCTGGGCCGGTACCCTACGGAAGGAGTTCACCACCTTGTCCGTGCTGTTCTCGACACCGTTTAAGACGTTTTCGTCCAGCACCTGCACGACGATCCGCTGACCGAACCGATAGAGTTCCCACACACCATACTGCACGCCATCGACACCGCTGTGCAGCAATTGTGTTCCGGGAAGCTGGTGCCGGCCAACCTGGGAGGCCAACAGGTGATCGAGGCTCAAACCCCGATCCTGAACCCAGTCCACCGCCCGGTTGACGCGCTGCATATTGCCGAGCGAGGTAAAGCTGTAGTCTCCCACCGACGTCATCGGCAGATCGATCGCGTGGACGCCGTCGGAAACCCAGTCGCTGCTGTTACTGCGCACGTTCTGATCGAGCGTCTCGACCGAGTTCATCACCTGTATTTTCTGGTTCGATAACGGCGCGACGACATCGTCGAACAACTTGATCACATTCCAGTCGGAAATGGCAATCACGTTGTAGGCCATATTGTTCAAGTCGAACCGACTCCCCGGTTTGTTGATCGAAACCGGCAGATACGGGTACGGCTTTTTCTCGACATAGTTGAGGCCATTCCAGGCGTTGAGATTGAGTTGTTCCCAGAAGAGGGGCTCCAGTCGTACGGGAATACCCTGTTGGGCGACTGCCGGCGCGACGGGGTGAGCGTACTGAGGAGTCTCATAAATCTGCCGAAGCGGAATCCCGTCGAAATCGTGAGGGTCGGTCTCCATGCCGATCATGTCGAGGATGGTCGGTGTAAGATCGGTCAACCGGCTAGGTTCTTCCAACCGCGCCCCCTTGCGGATGTTCGGGCCAGAAACAAAATACGACGCGCGGGTCGCGTCCGCGAAAGGGTAGCCGTGCATGGTGCCGGTGGAACCTTCCTGACCGAAATACCAGCCTCGTCGCGCGGTCACGACAAGATCGGGCGCGTATTCCGGTTCGCGGTATTCCAGGTTCTCCTGCCACAGCATGTGACGCGAGAATGTGACAACCGCATCCGGGTATGTTGTTTCGGCGGTATAGCGCAACCAGTTCCGCTCGGTCTGATAGTGATTCAGAACCTGAGGCGGTAAAACCTGAGTGAGTCCGAGCGGATCGCTCACCGGGGCGGCGACTTGACGGAACTGCACACTTCCACCTGCGGTGGGGCGAACATCCGTGACCACGTGGTAGCGATACATCCAGGTGCCGTTCGGCTCCCGCTTGCGATGCACGACGGCCTGTCCACGATCAGCGGTACTGATAAGAATACTACTGTCATCAAGCCGCATCAGCACGAGGTCGATCGGTTGCACCAGTTGACCATGTTCGTTGTTCGTCCGATGCGTCAGGATGGCGTTGATCAGATTGACTGGGGGTTGCCCGTTCCGGACAGGGTAGGCGAGCATCGACGCCGGCTTGAATTCCCCCATCCACTTGCCGCTGTGGAAGTGATCGCGCGGCAGGTAGAGGCGTGCGGCGCCATCGCAGTCGCCATCAATGAAGACGAACGCCTGTGTGCTGTCCTCCGGGTGCCGGTTCCAGAAACGATGTTGCCGGACCGACATTCCCAGCCCCCCTCCCACCCATGCACCATTCGGCGCGAGTTTACGGGGCTGATGGAAAAGTTCGTTGGCGATATCAAAATGCATGAGGTGCTCTTGCTGCCCCCCATGGTGACCGTGGTCGCTGACCAGAATGAAGTAGGTGGAATTGAATTTCCCCTGCTTCTTCAGTTCCTTCACGATGCTGCCGATGTGCACGTCCGCTTCAGCGATGGTCCGTCGGGTGACACCGAACTGTCCGCGTGAGCGTTTGTGGGAAATCGAATCGGTTTCCGGCAACCAGACCACCGTAACGGGCCGGTCGCGATGCATCAGGTTGCGGAGTGTGTAATGGGTGTTCGCATCGTCGACGTATTTGTAACTTTCATGCGAGCTCATCAGCGGCATTTCGCGCACGATGCTGCGTGTCCACAGGAGCGGGGGAACTTCCGTCATCATGGGCAGGATACCGGTCGCCCAGTCCGTTCCCTGCGAACGCAGATGACCGAACAGCGGTTGTACGCCAGTGGTAGTCCGCCCTTTGAAGCTCTCGCCAGCCTCTTTCCCCTGCACGGCCCCGATCGATGCTGTCTGAGCTTTGTGGATCGCTCCGTCAAGCCCCTGCGGTTCCAACAGTCGCGCGGAACGGCTGGGGCCGAGCGGTTCCAGATACGATTCGGAAATCAGTTTGCGTCGACTGAACCGGACTTGGCCCTTTAAACCGTGACGGTCCGAGAAGCAACCGGTCCACATGGTCCCATTCGAGGTAATCGTGTCGGAAGGGAAGGCGGTGCAGTTGCGGCTCATCCAGGTTCCGCCGGAGACGAACAGTTCATTGATGTTTGGCAAATGACCCATCGCGACCATTTCCCGCACGACGTCGGGACGCAGGCCGTCAATGTAAAAGACCATTACCTGGCTGTCGGGAATGGCGCGTCCCGCGGGCGCTGCGGCGGTGACGACCTGTTCCTGCTTGAAAGGCTCGAGATAGCCTCCCCGTTTTATGTTGACGACAAAGTGCCCCTTGTTGTCGGCACAGTTGAAATCGTTGATTCCGAACACCAGCGGACCTGAAGCGGACGCGTAAAACGATTTGCGCGGGCCGACGTAAAATGGCTCGCTGTTTCCGATCCGCGCCATCAATGAATACGGAGGCGCCGGCCCCCGGCTCGCCGACGGCAGGGGGAAGTGCTCGTCGATCACCTTTTCGGCGTAGTGATAAGTCCCCGCCGGACCACATTGCGTGGGAATATTTTCGTCGAGGTATTTTCGCTCGTAGAACTCGATTTCCCCGCTCGCCATCAAGGTGATGACTTCGCCCTGTCGCACTTCGATTCCCGTATTGCTCCACAACTGATTTGCGGGAACGCGCACAACCTGAGCGCGCGGAGCAACCTGGGGGGAGGAATAAGGAACCGCCATCTGCGCCCGGGCTGTGTGGACAGACAACAGGAAAATGAAGCCGATGAGGACCGCTCGGTACATCGCGAGCGATGCACATTTCTTCGTACGCGTCCTGCCGTTCAGCTCATCAATGGGTGATCGAGTTAACTTCATGCCAGCGCAACATGCCAATCTGAGGAACGATTACAAAGCGTGTTGCTGGTAGAATCGTCACGATCAACAAAAGCGCGTGAACCAATCGATCCCCGCTCGGCGACTAACACAATCGCTGGAATTGTTGTGCCGGATCTGCCACCTGTGCCGGTCAGGTAAACTTTGCGGGTTAAGCGGAGTCTACCGGCGGCCGAACTGAGGGCTGGCTATTCGTACTTTTTCTGGCAACGGGAGCAGAAGAAAGTCGACCGCTGTGCCTGGACGATTCGCTCGATCGGGATTCGACCACAGCCGGTACAGAGCGTCCCCCCTTTCTGATAGACCCGGTGCTCGTTCTGATAGCTGCCGTCCTGATTCAGCACGTTGCGGTAAGTACCATCTCCGAGGGTCGAACCTTCGTAGAGAATCGCGGTTTCGAGGACATCCCGAATCGCGAGTTGCAGCGGCTTCATCAGTCCACGGGGGACCCGATTCGCCGGGGTCTCCGGATGAATCTTCGCGAGGTACAGTATCTCACTCGCGTACAGGTTGCCGATGCCGGCCACCAGTTTCTGATCGAGCAGAGCGACTTTTATGGGACGCGACGTTCGCTGAAGTTTTTCGTACAGCTCTGCGTGTTCAATCGCCAGCGCATCCGGGCCGAGTCGCCCCGACTGCAGGAACTGGTCGAACTCAGTCTGCGTGTACAGGGTGACCGTTCCCAGTCCCCTTCGGTCCCAGTAGGAGACATTCGGGCGCGTCTCCTTTGAACCGGCGGAAGCGAAAACAAACTCAAATCGCAGGTGCTCGCGCGACGGAGGATCGTCGACGAGCAAGAGTCCGGTCATTCGCGGCTCGATGACGAGGTACTCGAACAATTGCTCTGCTTCCGCACCGGGAGCCACGAATTGAATCACGATGCGTTTGGCGGTGCGCGTGACTTCCCTGACTATCCGCCCTTTCACGCGTCGGGCGATGCGGGTGAAATCCGGCTTGCAGGACAGGGGTTTACGACGACACGGATACCGCCGCAGCTGGGACAATGTGCGGCCTTCCATATACGGTCGGACACCCCGAACCATGGTTTCAACTTCAGGAAGTTCAGGCAAAGCGAGTCCTTTCAGGCGGAGGCGGCGGGATTGATCAGATCGGAGGGCATCGGAGGCCGCATAGTTTCACCAGCTTCCGGGTGGGAGGATACGGAATTTTCAGCGTTTTTGCTTGTTCTCTGGCTTGAGGCTCGGGCGTCAAATTGAAGAGAATGAGAAAACTAGAAAACTGCTTGACGCAGATGTTTAATGAGGGGATGCTAGTATTGGAAGGAAGCGGTCTGCACCTCTTTGCTGCAAAGCAGTTACGGACCCTCGTCAGGAATTTCTCGGCCCATTGGACCGAGTCATTTTCCAAACGAACGGAGTCTTGAGAGTTTCTCCTGGACGCACTCATCTCAATGTTTCTGATCAACAGTTTGTCTGATCAATTGTAGATCTCTGTGCTCTTGCGTCTATGGAGTGAATCGTTGTCATCAGACACGCCCGTCACTTCGGCGTGTTTCCCATAACGCTGAACTCAACCGCTCCTGCTTCTGCCGCGATCCCGGCAGCAGGGTCTGGAATCACCTCGAAATCCAAAGGACCTTATCTATGCTGGTAAATTCAATTCGCCGAATTAACCAGAATTCCACCTCTCGCCGCGGTCAGGCTGCAGGCATCTGGATCATGGGATTCGCCTTTTTTGCTACCCTGATGATCGCCGTCACGCTGTTAATGCCTTCTGCTGTCGATTCGACGCCGAAAGCGGTCGCGGCTGAAGAACCTCAGTCGACCATTGAACGGGTCACTCCGACCCCCGCTCCGGCTGAATCGGTCTTCACCGACGCTGCCGCTCCGGGAAACAGTGTCGCCTCCGAGGCGCCTGTCGCTTCGCTGCAGAATCAAATCGACGCCCATCTGGCGGTCGGTGAATTCGCGCCCGCCTTGAAACTGGCCGAGCAGGCTCCGGCTCCCGCTGAAAAAGCGAAGCTGGTGACCCAGGTCGCCATGGCTCAGGCCAAATCGGGTGAACCGAAAGCCGCGATGGCCTCGGTCGGCCGCATTCCCGCCCTCGATTCCCGCCAAGAAGCCACCGAATCGGTCGTGCGCGAGACTCGCGAACAGACCCAGGCGGGTGGTGGTGCTCAAGCCGACTTCAGCAGCCTGATCAACCTGATTCAAACATCGGTGGGGGAATGGGAAGATACAGGCGAAGGTAGTGGTACCATTCAACCGTTCGACAGCCAGGCCGGGGGTATCTCGGTCGATCCGAACGGATTGCTCGCTCACCTGACCGTGGAAGAAAAAGAAGGCCGCTTGAAAGCCCTCGGTTTCCAGGCCCGCAAAGCTGATCTCAATGAAGACATGGCCGCCGCGTCGCAGCTCCGCTTGGTTTCGCTGACTCGCCTCGAACGCGAAATTGCCGCTCGTCTCGCCGCGGGACAGTCGATTCCCGAATCGATGAAACGGCTCGCCGGTCTGCATTCGATTCAGTACGTCTTCGTCTACCCGCAGGATGGCGAAGTCATTCTCGCCGGTCCTGCCGAGGGCTGGGAATTCAACTCGCAGAATCAGGCGATCGGCAGCACCTCCGGTGAGCCGACGCTGCACCTCGATGACCTCGTCACCGTCCTGCGTACCTTCTCCGACATGGGGCAGCAGAAATTCCGCTGCCTGATCGCTCCGCGTCAGGAAGGACTCAAACAACTTAAAGCGTTCGTCGACGCCTCCGCCGACAAGCCGCTACCCGCCGGTTCGACCGGTCGCTGGGTCAAAGCCCTCGAGCGGGAACTCGGACGCCAGGACACGATTTTTGAAGGGATTCCGGCCGACTCCCGCGTCGCTCGCGTGATCATCGAAGCGGACTACCGCCTGAAGTTGATCGGCGTCGGCAAACTCAAAGGCGCTCCCGGAATGGCGAGCTACTTCGACCTGATGACCGACAGCGATGCGCGTAACAACGCCAACCTGACTGCCCTTCGCTGGTGGTTGACGCTCAAATGCGATGCGATCAAACATTCGGATGACCATGCTGTTCACGAACTCGTCGGTTCTTCGGTGCTCTGCCTCTCAGAAAACGAACTCGTCAATCAGAATGGCGAACGTATCCATACCTGGCAGGCAACGGCTTCCAACGAAGAATTCGCTCAACGATTCACCGACAATTACAAACAGCTTGCCGATCAGCAACTTGTCTTCGCCGATCTGCAGAACATCTTCGACCTGTCGCTCGTCGCCAGCATTCTGAATCAGAAACAGCTGGATGACGCTGCCGGTTGGGACTACGGTGTCTTCGCTCCGAACGGTGCGTATGAGACCGCCAAGTACAATGTCCCCCGCGAAATCGAGTCGGTGGGTGACTACCGGGTCTTCAAGAATCGCGAAGTCGCCGTACAGGTCGCCGGTGGTGTGACCGTCAACGCGGCGGAACTGGTCCTTGATCAGGAAACGACCCACGAATCGCCAGAAATGCGGAAGGTGGCTGAAGAACAACATGCTCAGCTGCCCGAAAACCGCTGGTGGTGGGACGCCTCGGCGAAATAATGCCGACAGAAGTCGCAATCGACCAGGACGAGGCGGGTTTTTCCCGCCTCGTCTTTTTGTTTGACGACTGCAGGCAGATAATTGGCACTGAACCCGGTATGATGTTCGGCTCTCCTGCCAGAGGAAACGCCTCTGTCCACGGGCGTCTGGTTGACGCTGATGGACAGCCTGAGTAAAACATCAGCAAATTGCTCGTCTGACGCCCTGTCTGCGCGCCCGTCGGGCTCCCGAATAGAAGTCGGGCGACATCGCTAAAGCGATTCGCCTCATCTTCTTCCCATTCAACCCCGAACCGGCCCAAGCCGGAACCGAGTACGTCTTCCGACCGCTGGAAGACCGTCCACTCCCTGGAAAAACGTAATGGCACTACTGACGCAGAAAGATCTCGATGAGCGTAACCAGCAACTCGAGGAGCGCACTCCCGATGAGCTGATTCGCTGGGCCAAAGATACCTTTGGAGAACGCGTGGCGGCTATTTCCGCCATGCAGACGGCGGGATCGATTGTCTGTTGTATGCTGGGCCAGTTGAAACTCGATATCCCCGTGCTCTTCGTCGACACCGGTGTCCTCTTCCAGGAAACCCTGGAAACTCGCGATCGCATCGCCGCCGAGTACGGCCTCGAAATTCGGACCTTGACGCCGAAACAGACCATGGCCGAACAGATTGCCGAACGGGGCATCCTGTATCTTTCTCCGGAGGGGCAGGAGATCTGCTGCGATCTGCGGAAGTCGCAACCGCTGCACGCGGTCGCCGACGATTACGACGCAATCATCAGCAGCCTGCGTCGCGGCGATGGCGGAAAACGGGCTAAGACCCCGATCCTGTCGATCGACCCGAAAATGAACTGCGTCCGCATCAACCCATTGGCGAACTTTACCAATGAACAGATGCAGGAGTTCATGGAAACTCACCATGTGATCACCAACCCACTGCACGAGCAGGGGTATCCGACGATCGGTTGCAACCGCTGTACGACCCCGGTGCTACCGGAAGAGCCCAAGCGAGCCGGCCGCTGGCGTCATCTCGGTCCCTGGTCGATGTACTGCGGTATCAACGCCACCGACGTCGAAGGGGGTACTGAAGGGGGAATCGAACTCTCCCTCGACCTGATCGACCGGATCCTCGGTCGCGAGACAGACTTCGTCATCTGACGGACGTTTTCGACCATTCCGACCCCGGTCAAAGCTCTTCATTTCCTGCTCGGCATTGATGTTTGACTCATTGTGTCGCCCCCGAATGTGGTCTATAGTGGAATGTCCTCACAGGCTGCTTGCGCGCCTGTATCAGCACACACGCTTAATCCACATCTGACTTCCATCAAAGGTCGACCGCATGACATCCGTGAACCGTCGCGATTTTCTGAAGAACAGTACTGCTCTGGCCGCCGGAATGGCGCTGCTGGGAACGGCTCCCCGTTTTGCCGCAGCCGCGGAAGAGAAACCGCTCTACTCGATTTCGCTCGCAGAATGGTCGCTGCACAAGGCGATTCAAAGTGGTGAAGTTGATCACCTCGACTTCGCCAAACTTACGAAGAACGAATTCGGTATTGATGCCGTCGAGTACGTGAACCAGTTCTTCAAAGACAAAGCGCAGGACATGAGCTATCTCGGCGAAATGAAAAAGCGTGCCGAGAACGAAGGGGTCAAGAGCCTGCTCATCATGATCGACGGCGAAGGCGCTCTCGGCGATCCGGACGAAACCAAGCGGACCCAGGCGATCGAGAATCATTACAAATGGGTTGAAGCCGCCAAGTTCCTCGGTTGCCATTCGATCCGCGTCAACGCACAGAGTTCGGGCGAATACGAAGAAGCCCAGAAGCTGGCGGCTGATGGACTGAGCCGTCTCTCCGAGTTCGGTGCAAAGCATGACATCAACATCATCGTCGAAAACCACGGCGGTCTCTCTTCGAACGGGGCGTGGCTCAGCGGTGTGATGAAAATGGTCGGCCGCGACAACTGCGGCACGCTGCCTGACTTCGGAAACTTCGCGCTTAACCGTCAGCGTGACGAATGGTACGACCGTTATATCGGCGTTCGCCAGCTCATGCCGTTCGCCAAAGCGGTTTCGGCCAAGTCTCACGACTTCGACGAAAATGGCGACGAGATTCACACTGACTATCACAACATGATGAAAATCGTCCTCGACGCCGGCTATCACGGTTTCGTCGGCATCGAATACGAAGGTTCCATCCTGAGCGAACCCGAAGGCATCAAAGCGACGAAGAAACTTCTCGAACGCGTCCGTGAAGACCTGTCCGCTTAAGCTTCGTTTATTGAAAAACAAAACCGTTTGAAGTCCGCTGACTTCAAACGGTTTTTTTATTGTAGATGCTCTGAATTCTACCCTCAGGTTTGGGGGGCCACTGCCTGCTGTTCAAGCAGTGCCATTGCAGGAACAACGTCCGATCGACTCGGATTGGCAAACCATTCCGCTTGTCCGGACGCGCAGCTGATCCCACTGCATGTTTACAGTGCATGTTTACACTGCGCTGCGTACATATTGGCACGGCCAGCGAGCCTTGCCCTGGCGCACTCTAACCTGCCTGCCATCATGAACTCGGCTGCGGCGGGCGTCGAACCACGATCGGTTTCGGGCAACAGTTTACCGGACAGACGTCGTGATTGGCGGGGCAGTCGCCGATTGCCTTTTTGTCGGAACGATGATTCAACCGCTCTTCGATCAGGTCGACCCAGCAGCGGATCATCTCCGGATGCGTGTGTACGGTCGCGGCACGACGCATCTTCATACCAAGTTCGTCACAGAGATCTTTCGCTTCGACATCGAGGTCGAACATCACTTCCATATGGTCGGACAGAAATCCGACGGGATAGATGACGACATTGTTCTCGCCGCGTTCGTGCAAGGTCCGCAGATGTTCGAGCACGTCCGGCTCCAACCAGGGATCCTGTGGTCGACCGCTGCGACTCTGATAAACAAGGTCCAGCTTATCCTGCGGCCATTCGAGTTGCTCCCCGATCAGGCGGCAGGTTTCCTGCAACTGCTTTTCATAATCCGACGTACTCGACATGGAATGCGGGATACTGTGGGCCGTGAAGACGAGCCGAACATCACTGCGGGCGATATTCTCTTCTGTCGTCAATTCATCGATCGCCTGTCGCACGCGATCGCAACTGGCATTGATGAAATAGGGATGATTGTAGAACACGCGCAGTTTGTCGATTTCGGGAGCTGGTTCGCCAACGGCACTCTGGGCATCCTGAATGTTTTCACGGTATTGTCGGCACCCGGAGTACGAGCTGTAAGCGGAGAGAACCACGGCGAGCGCCCGATCAACGCCATCGGTTGTCATCTGAACCATCGTGTCGGTGAGCATAGGATGCCAGTTCCGGTTTCCCCAGTAGATCGGCAGGTCGATACCGGCATTCTTGAGAGCTGGTTCCAACTTTTCGAGCAGTTCCCGGCAGTGTTCGTTGATGGGACTCTTGCCGTCGAAGTGGTAGTAATGTTCCGCCACCTCCAGCATTCGCTCTCGGGGAACGGGCTTGCCTCGAAGGACGTTCTCGAGGAAGGGGATCACGTCCTCGTTTTTTTCGGGTCCGCCGAACGCGACCAGAAGAATCGCCTGATAATCTGTTGCCACCGGTTGTGCCTGCCTCTCGCTGCTGGTGGATGCCTGTGGGCACCGGTTGAATTATTTCCAAATATAAATCAGACCAATAATCTGAATTCATTACGTCATGTTCTGATTTTAGTCATCCTCAACCGGTGGGCAACAGCGATGCCCGGCAAATTGGCTGCGGATAATGAACGGATATCCGTCAGCAAACTCCCGAGGGGCTCCTGTTTCGAATTGAGCGGTGAAAGGGGACCTCCTAAAATCGACCGCGCCGTCCCTCCGATCAGCAGGTCGCGGCAAGCATCCTTTGATTTTCCCTCCTCGAATTACACGGAATGCAGTCAGAACCATGTGGGTACGCAAATGGGAACGTGATCAGGCGATGGGAGTCGACTCTCCCGTCCCGACACAGGCGGTTTCCAACGAAGAATTCCTCCCCCGTCCGCAGAACAGCCAGCAGAAAGCGTGGGAAAAACGTATTGGCGAACTGGCCGAAGAAAAGGCGAAACGCGTGGGACTTTCACGTCGCGATTTCATGCGCACCAGCATGGGGCTTGCCACGGCCTTCCTCGCGTCGAACGAAGTCTTCGGCCCGTACTGGGAAGTGGACGCGGCGGAAACAGAAAACGCCGACGTCACCGCGGAAAAACATCCGGAGCACGAGTACTTCATCTTCGACGTACAGACGCACTTTACGGATGGTTTCACCTTCGCGTTCCGCAACGCCGAGTTCCTCAAAAATATCGGCATCTCGCTTGATAATGATGCCGAAGCCTACAGCTTCAGGAACTTCGTCAAGGAGATTTTCCTCGACAGTGAAACCGACATGGGAGTGATATCCGGTGTCCCTGGCAAGGAAGACCTGCGTGATGCCAATGGCAAAGTTCTCGAAGGTCGCGCGCGAGGAGGAGGTTATCTTCCCAGTTGGCTCATGGCCGAACGCCGGAATGAACTGAACCAGATCTCCGGGTCGCAGCGGGTCTTCAGTCAGGGGAACTGTGCTCCCAATCATTACTGGGATCACAAGACCAACACCCAGGATCAGACCGCGCTCTTTGAACAGATCGAGCGCGAGATCAAAACCTACAAGATCGACAGCTGGAAATGGTACTGTCACACCGACCCCGGCCGGTCGGGTGATGGTTTCCGCATGGACGACGAAAAGCTCGCCTATCCGTTCTACGAGAAGTCCAGAGAACTGGACCTGAAGATCTTCAGCATCCATAAAGGTTACGCGGCGCAATCGAAGACGCTGGGGCACTACGCGCACCCGGGCGATATTGAAAAAGCGGCGCTCGACTTCCCCGATCTGACCTTCATCGTCTATCACAGCGCGATTAAACATGGTCCGAGCGAACCCGCGTTTCACGAACCCACGTTCTTCGATCCGGAAACCGGCGACTTCGCCTGGCACGCCGACCTCATGAAGATCAAGGAACGCAATCCGGAGATGAACAACGTCTATGTCGAAATCGGTTCCGCCTTTTCGACGTTGCTTGTCACCCACCCCGTGATGTGTCAGCATCTCATCGGACGGAACATCAAGACCTATGGAATCGATCGCGTGTTATGGGGGACGGACTGCCTCTGGTGGGGGTCTCCGCAATGGTTGATCGACGCCTTCAAACGCTTCCAGATCTCGGATGAACTCTGCGAGAAATTCGGTTACGAAAAACTGACCCGCGAAGACAAAGCCAAAATCTTCGGCCTCAACGGGGCGAAGATTTACAACTTCGAACCTCCCAAAGAACGCCTGCATCTCCCGAAAGACGCGCTCGATCAGTTGAAGACCGTCTACCGGGGAGAAGGAGGCCAACGGGAAAACAGTGCTTACGGCTGGGTCCGAGAGGAGAAGAAATCATGATTGGCAGCGAATACGCATCTCCCACCGACGACGATCAGTACGAGCAATTGCCCGCCTCGCTGAAGATGGACGAAACCGACATTAACTTGAGGGCATATCTCTCCCGGCTGTCGGACGAACACCTTAAGGAGTACCGCCCGGACTGGACAGACGAGCAAGTCATGGAATGGGATGGCAACTTCCGCTCCGATGGAAACCTGATGCTCGTCTGTTGTGAACGGGATATCGACGTCGCCGAATTTAAACGTGTATTGGAAGAACATCTGCAGTTTCGTAAGATTGGGTGAAGCGCTTAAAAATTAACCAGAATAGGTTTGGCAGCTCCAATGGACACGGATACACTCGCACTTGTCCATTCATTTGAACGTGACCAGCTGAAGCAGAAAACGATGAGTCAAAATCAGTATTCGTCCAGAAAGTATTCCGGAATGATGAAGCTTATTCCCCCCCGACTGTTGATCGTAGCGCTCACTCTGCTGACCGTGACCGGCAGCCTGTTTACCGAACGGGAATTGCAGGCGGAAGAATTGACTCCCCCGGCGATCGGCGCCGTCGTTCCTGATATCCCGCTGGTGGACATCTACCGCCGGGAACGACAGTTGAGCGACAGCAGCGGCAAAAAGGCAATCGTCCTTGCCGTGCTCGGTGTCGATTGTCCGCTCGCCAACCTTTATATCCCGCGTCTCAATGACCTGAACGACGAATACGAATCCAAGGGCGTGCAGTTCGCCGTCATCAACTCAAACCCGCACGACACGATGGTGCAGGTCGCGGCGCACGCGCTCGAAACCAATATGAAATTCCCGGTGCTGAAGGACTTCGAACAGAAGGCCCTCAAAGCACTCGGTGCGAAACGGACGCCCGAAGTCTTTCTGCTCGACAGCGAGTTCCGGATTCGCTACCACGGCCGGATTGACGACCAGTTCACGATCTCGCATCGCCGCCCGGAACCGCAACGACTCGATCTGAAGATCGCGATCGACGAACTGCTCGCGGGCAAGGAAATCACCGTCAAAGAAACCCACGCGCATGGTTGCCTTGTCCCGCTCTGGGAAGAGCAACTGCCGGAAGAAGAGATCACCTACACTTCTCATGTCGCGGAGATCTTCAACACGAAATGCTATCAATGTCACCGCGAAGGTCAGGTTGGTCCGTTCGCCCTCGAAAGTTATGAGGACGCCAAAACCTGGGCTGAGCCGATCTACGAAGCTATTGTGGAACAGCGGATGCCCCCGTGGCACGCGGAAGAGAGCAAACATCACTTCCTCAACAACCGCAGCCTCTCACAGACCGAGATTCAACAGGTCGTGAAGTGGGTGAAAGCAGGCATGCCCGCCGGCAATCTCGCCAATGCACCCGCGCCGCCCGCGATGGACAGCGATTGGAGCATCGGTACGCCGGATGTCGTACTGGAGATGCCGAAGGAAGAAGAAGTCCCGGCAACGGGCGTCGTCCCTTACCGCTACCAGTTGCTTGAGCTTGAATTCGATGAAGATGTCTGGGTAGAAGCGGCGGAAGCCCGACCGGGGACACCGGAGGTCGTGCACCATATCCTCGCCTACGTCAGCACTCCGAAACCGGGGGAAGATACATCCAAGCGAAAAGGCCTCGATTTCTTTGATCGGGATGGCAGCGTCCGTCTGCTCGTCGGTTGGGCTCCCGGCGATATGCCACAGATATTCCAACCGGGTTACGCGCGCAAGATTCCCAAGGGATCCCGTATCGTCTTCGAACTGCACTACACACCCGATGGCGTCGCCCGCACGGACCGCTCGTCGATCGCGCTCAAATTCGCGAAAGAACCTGCGCAGCATGAAGTCCGCACGAACTTCATGGCCAACACTCGAATTGAAATTCCAGCGGGAGCCTTCCGGCATCAGGATTCAAAGTCATTCACGTTCGAGAAGCCGGCTCGCTTGATGAGCCTGATGCCGCACATGCACTGGCGAGGACTGAGCGCGGACTACGTTCTCGATTACCCCGATGGCCGTAAGGAAAAACTGCTTACCGTTCCGTACTACGATTTCAACTGGCAGAGTATTTACCGATTCGAGAATCCGCTCGAAGTTCCAGCGGGTACGAAATTGACCGTCACCGGTACGTGGGATAACACCTCCGACAACCCCAATAACCCCGACCCGACCGAAACGGTCCGCTGGGGTCAGCAGACGTGGGAAGAGATGCTCGCCGGCTGGGTGGATTACATCTACCTGGACACGGAAACCGTGCAGACTTCCTCGCTGGAAAACGACGCGAAGTAAACACACTCTGTTGTCTGGGTTGCGTCAGCAACACATTAGCGCTGAATGCAATTTGATTGAAGAAGTCGCTCGACTCTCACGTCGAATACATTTCACACCTTTGTGTGCCTGAGGCATCCAGACAACTCTGACGAGATTGTCTGGGCCACCCTTCTTTTAATTATTTATCGCGTGGAATGTGTGTCTTAATCCACTCCACGGCATGGGGGACGTATTCGGCCGGCAGCTTGTGGCCAGCTTCGAAGAAGCGGAGTTCGTGCTGTTCCCCCGTCATCAGATCACGCAGTTGCCGCGCTTTTTCTTCGGGACAGAGGGGATCTGTCCTGCCCATCAGCATCAGAAACGGACGATCCGTAAGGGCGGGTACAAAACTTTCCGGAGCCAGGTAAGTCAGGCGGTAATTACTCGAGGTCGGGACGACACAGGAGACAGCGGCTTTGATGCGCTCATCAACGCCGGTCAGCATGAAAGAATGCGTTCCGCCCATGCTGTATCCCACGAGGCCGATGCGGTTCCCGTCCAGCTCCGATCGAGTCGCCAGGTAGTCGAGGGCGCGGCGGTAGTCGCGGACGGTCTGCACGTAAATTTCCTGCAGCTCGAAATAATTCGGTCGCGGTTCCGCTCCTTCAGGCGTGTAAACATTCACCGGGGCGTATTCGTTCACGGCAATCCGGTCGCCGTGGGCCTGGGCATCCATCGCGAAGACGGCGTAACCGGCTTCCAGCAGGCCTTTACGCACCTGTCCGCCACTCAGGTATCCGCCGTCCTTCCACCAGTGCTCCTTTGACCCCGACCAGCCATGGAGGAGCAGCACCAGCGGCAATTTCCCCTCCGCTCCCTTCGGCATCTCAAGATTCGCCGAGCACCAGAAACCCTGTGTGCCGCGGAAGACGATCTTCTCTTTGATGGTGTTCGTACCCGCTTCTTCGGCTCTCGCGACAGTTCGCGCATCGAGAGGGATGGCGGGATCGTAATCCAGGATTTCGAGGCACAACTGGTGCACTTCGGGTGTCGGCAGAGCGAGTGTCGTATCCTCTCCACTCTGCAGGGGATTGCATGCCGCCGCGAATATTACAAGAATGAAGCAAGCCAGTTTCGATACCAACGGACGGCGTGAGCGGGGCGT
>PABD01000060.1 GCA_002702685.1 Planctomyces sp. | reverse complement strand
TCTGGGGGCAGCGCGTGACGAGCCTGATCGCCATGCACGACGCGTTTTATATTTCGACGTCCTCCAAATCGGGGTTCGCCTACGATCCGAAATTCGACTTTCTATCGGGCGAACGTTTGAAGGACTATGGACGCGTCTATCGGATGAAACAACCGGGGCATCTTTCCGTTCCGACCTCATGGAAGTCAGGTTCACAGAAGTTCGTCTTCGAACTGGATGACGCCGGGATGCGGATCTTTCGCGACGGGGAACTGCTGGCGGAGCAGGCGCTGGATACAAAGAATCTCCTCGCGGGCAAACCGACTCGCATCGTCTGGGGTAGGGGAGTCTACGGCGATTTGCAGGGAGACCTGCTGAAGCATCAATCAAACCTCGATCGACCGGTTGTCGGGGCGTATCTCAATTTTGGAAGGCTCTTCAGCGGCCTCAATACGACCGTGGAAAAAGAGGCGGCCATCGAGAACGCGCTCGATCAATTCCGCGCGACGGGATTCAATACGGTTTATCCTTATGTGACGACCACTTCCGGAAAAGCGTATTATCCGAGTGACCTGATAAAGGAGAATCTGTCTCCCGACTTCGATTGTGTAGCGCATCTCATTAAGGAAGCGCAGATCAGAGACCTCGCCGTCTATCCCGTCTTCTGTGTGCTCTCCTGCGGGCATGACCATCCGGCCGGAATCCTGGAAACGCACCCCGAGTGGGCACTGCGTACCCCGGATGGGGAACCGATGGGACACATCTGTCCGGCGAATGCCGACGCCCGCGATTTTGTTGCGGACTCAATAGGAGAGTTTGTTGACCGGTATCCGACGGAGGGAATTCTGCTCGATTATCTTCGTTACTACAACCGGCCGACATTGCTCGATCCGGCGTCAGAGAAAATGTTCGAAGCATGGAAACAGACGCAGTCCACGGACGACGAGTCGGAATTGCTGCAACAATTCAAGGAAGAGGGCATCACGAAACTCGCGCGACAGATCAGCGAGACCGTGCGTCGGGGACATCCGGAACGGAAAATCGCAATCTACTCGTGGGGCCCGCATGTCGCCGATCATCACCAGGTGGCCCAACCGTGGCCGGAATGGTCAAATGGTGGTTACGTTGATATGGTCAATATCTCGGGCTACTGCTATCCCGATAACTATGGCGACAAGTACCTTGATGTGTTCCGTCAGCGCGTGGCGACCGCGGTGAAACTGAATGAGGCCCATCGCGGTCGGGCCGATGTCACCTTCTGTCTGGGTGTGAAAACGTCCCACGGTGAAATCGGGGCGGCGTCGTGGATTCAAAATTACCTGACTCTCGCCGGAAAAGAAGGGGTAGAAGGGACACTCTTTTTTACCTGGCACACGCTCGAACCGTTTCTGGATGAAGTCGATCGCGCCGGTTACATCGCCGCTTTCAAAGAGCAGATTTCCCGAGATTGAATTCATGCTCTCCGGTCTGGTTCTCCGTTCATCCCGCATTTGACGCGCTGAGTACGAGGGATTAAGACTGAGGATGAAGACTGACGCCAAGCCATTCAAAGGAAGAGATCTTGTGATTGCCCGCATTGGAATTGTGACCATCTCCGACCGCGCCAGCCGGGGAGATTACGAAGACCGCGGTGGCCCCGCTATTCGTGAGTATCTGAGTGAAGTCCTCACCTCGGACTGGGAACCGGTCGCCCGCGTGATTCCGGATGAACAGCCTCTGGTCGAACAGACCTTACGCGAACTGGTGGACGACCAGGGGTGTTCCCTCGTAATTACCACCGGCGGAACAGGGCCCGCGGCGCGGGATATCACCCCCGAAGCGACCGAGGCGGTTTGCGAAAAAATGATGCCCGGTTTCGGCGAACTGATGCGGAAAGTCTCACTGGAGAAGGTTCCGACGGCGATTCTTTCACGCCAGACGGCCGGCATCCGCGGCAAGGCCCTGTTGCTTAATCTTCCCGGTCAACCGAAAGCGATCGCGGAATGTCTCGATGCGGTCTTCCCCGCCATTCCGTATTGCATTGACCTGTTGGAAGGACCTTATCTGACGACGAATGAAGACCGGATTCAGGCGTTTCGTCCGAAGAGGAAATGAGTCGCACGAAGAATTGAAGTCGTGCTTTCATGTGGGAAGAACGGAAAAAGCGACTGGCATATCCGGCTGACGCTCGATTTTCCTGACACCGGAACAGACAATGAGCGCGAGCTGCCGTTCCAATCGAGCAGGCGGCCACGATGAATCTGTTTCAATTCTCCTGTTTGGAAACCCAAAGATGTTAAACGTCTCCAAGATGATTGCTGGCCCGATCGCGACCCTGGGATTGATTGGCCTGCTGACGCTCGCCGGTTGCGGTGGCGAGCAGGTCACTGAGCCTGAAGCCAGCGACAATGAAGTGATCGAAATCAACACGCCCGGTGTCGACGTGAAGATCGAAACCGAAGAAGGCGAAGCTCCGAACGTCGAAGTGGACGCCAACGAGTGACGTTCCCTCCAAGTCTTGAATTCTGATCGGCTGATGGGTCAGCCGATCAGAATACGAGGTTTGCGCTGCGAGGTGGACTTCTCAGGCGTTGACCCTGTTATCGGATCCGCAGGGCTTCTTCAATATCGTCCCGCTGGCTGTAGGGGCGAATGGTGAAGTACCATTTTTTCCAGCGGCGATATGTTTCCTCTCGCCATTGATTAACGGCCTGCAACCTTGCTTCACCCTCCAGGGTGGGGTCGAGCAGCGTATCCGGGCTGACATCTTTCTCACTGAGCCCGTTCGGTTTGCGGGTCATGAAGCAGAGGCTGAGGAGCGCTTCCACGTTTGCGTCCACGTTGTCGACGAGGAGGCCATCGATCAGGACCGGGATGACGGCGTAGTCCTCCGTCCGTCCCAGCGCCCAGTAAGCGATCTTCTTCACATCGGGTCGGGGGTCAGCCGCCATCTTGAGCAGCAAATCTTTCTGGGCGATCAGCGCCTCACGACTCTGATCTTCGAACAGCACTTTGTCGACCAGCGCCACTTGAGTGGCGCCAATATCTTCGGGGTTTGCAGAGGTCATCAGGGTCGTCAGCAGTTCTTCCACCGGAAGTTTTTTCTTCTCTTCAACCTCTTTGTCGTCCTCAGATTTGTCTTTGTTGCGATTCATCAGTCCCCGGTCACCCACCAGCAGCCCGGCATCGAGTCCGAAAACGGGGACTTTTCCGAGTGATTGCGCGGTCGCTTTGGTGAGGAACATGATTCCAAACGCGGTGGCGGCCGCTTCACCGGAGTGCGCTTCCTTCCAGAAGCCATCGTCGGGATTCTGGGTGTTCAACAGCACGCTACCCCCTTCCATGTACCAGTCATGTCCGACCACGAGGTCCATATCACCCAGGGCCGCGAGCCGTTCCATGGAGTAGAGATAGTAGTAGGCGTAAAGCCCCACTTGGCTGACGCGCCATTTTCGATTCAACCAGCCCATCCCGCCGGTGATCGATTTATCAATCGCGGCCAGAGGAACGGTGGGCGTATAGTCTTTCATCGCCGCAATGGCTTTCTCTCGCTCGGATTTTTCGACATCCGATAATTCTTCCGCTTCTTCGACTTCCAATTGTTCGAGCTCTGTACCTGCCGCGTCGACTTCTTCCAGAACACCAAATTTTCGGTTGGCGCGATCCTCTTTTGATTTGTTCTCCGATTGGTTGCCCCATTTCCCCGGAGCCTCGGGATAAAGATGGCGTCGGATGACAAGCAGATTACATATCCCGGAAACCGTCATCGTGTGGCTCGGTCCACTGGTGACGGGTTGGGGGTGATAGGTGAAGCCACCATCGGGATATTGAGTATTGATATGCCACCGTGCGGCATCATCCCACACCTTGGGATTAATGGGGACGCCCGCTTTGTGCGCGCTCCATAGTCCGAGCAATGCGTACTGCGTCATGGACGTATCGCCTGCGTCGGCTTCATCGCCCGAATAGTCCCAGGCCCCATGCGCCGCCTGTCGACCGATGATGTAGTTGGCAATGCTTTCCATCTGCGGCAGGTATTTGCCCTGTCCATGATCGGCCGCCTCCAGCAGCATTAGAGCGACGCCCGCTTCGTAGACATCCTTTTTCTGCTCTGCCGCGCCGAATTTATTATTTCCCGCTTTTCCAGCGGCATTGGATATGGCCGCCTGAATGATCGGCGTCTCGGGGGGAATACCTGATTTGAGCAAAGCGAGACCGGTGATGATCAGACGCCCATCTTCAGGGATTTCTTTAGCGGCGAAGGATTTCTGCAGATAGTCGACGGCACGCTCGACAGAGGCGCGAAATTCCGGCGGAATATCATCGGCCCCCCCGGCCGCGTGCGCGGAGGGAAGGGAGAATGAAAAAGCAGATATCAAAGCGACAAGACTGGAGATTCGTCTCCATTGTCTGACTCGCTGACGAGGGAAGACATGTCTGGAGCTCATAATTGGGACTTTGCGCAGCGGAATGTGAGGTTGATCAGGTACGATCGCCAGCCGATTTTCCGGGTTGGAGAGGGTGACGTCACGGAGAAATGCGCAGCTGGAAGGATCACCCGGAGGGACGCGCGAACTAGAAATTTCCGCAGGCTTTCGCTCGACGGAGAACAGCGTGTGAGGATGAAATTCGCGCAATGAGTATACTCTATAGTCTTTATACGCATTTTCTCGTGAAGATTACTACCATCGCCCCCTTTTTCCGGTGTTTTTTCGATGAGGCTCGCTCCGCCTGCCATTCTCTCTTATCTTATGTGAAGGAAAGTTCAGGCCGCGGTCCCTTAACCTGTTTTGATCAGCCAATTTTCGACAGGGAAATACCTGTCTGATCGCCTTTTCCAATCCCCAAACATTCCTACCTCAAATGGCGAAAGTCCCGGGTCGATGACGGATTTTAATCCCGAAGCAGCGGAAGACGCTGAAGGGAAATCCCCGCTACGCCCCCATCGGTTTGCCAGAATTGCGAATTGGCTGGAATGGAACAGCGCGATCAGTTACACGCTCATGGCCCGCGCCTGGCAGGTATTAGCCGGACCGGTCACGGTCGTCCTGATCGGCTTGTATTTTACCCTCGATCTTCAGGGGTATTACTACCTCTTCTGGAAACTGCTGGCATTGCAGGTGTTCGTCGAACTGCAATTGCACACGGTGATCGTCAACGTCACCAGCCATGAATGGGCCAACCTCAGGCTCGATGAGACGAACGGTTTGACGGGGCCGGAGGAGAAACTTTCACGCCTTCGTTCTTTCATGCGACAACTCGTGTGGATTTATGGCGGCATGATGATCCTCTTCCTGCTGGTGGTCGGGGCAGGGGGGACCTGGTTTCTTCAATTGCAACCGACGGACGAGATCGACTGGCTCATTCCGTGGTGGGGCGTAGTGCTCGTGAATGCGGCGCTTGTCTGGCTCATTCCTCTGCATGCCGTTCTCGAAGGCTGTGAACAAGTCGCCGTGGTTCGCAAGATGCAGTTCTGGCAGGCTTTCACAGGCAACCTGGTGCTCTGGACCGCGATTGCAACGGGCTTCGATCTCTGGACCATCGTGTTTCTCAGTCTCGTGCGGTTGGCGTGGGAACTCGTGTCGATCTTTCGCTGGAACGGCGTTTTCTTCCGTTCGCTTTTCCAACCTGCCGGGGAAGAACGGGTTTCGTGGAAAACCGAAGTCTGGCCCCTGCAGTGGCGAATTGCGGTCAAGGGATTGTTTATTTTCTTCGGGTTTCAGACCTTCGAGATGGTGATGTTTGCCTATCACGGTCCCGAGGTGGCCGGTCAGATGGGAATGACGTGGACGGTACTGATGGCGCTCCGAGTGGCTTCGTCTGCCTGGGTGCAGACACGCGTCCCGGAATTTGGTGTGCTGGTGGCGCGGCGTCGCTACGAATTGCTTGATCAACGCTTCCGCCGGCTTTCGCTGATCTCGATCGCGCTCATGGCCGCGGGCGGAATCGCGTTTGTGCTGCTCGTCTGTTTTCTGTCCTGGAGGGAATACGCCTTCGCACAGCGGTTCCTGCCTCTGTGGCCACTCGTGCTTCTGACCCTGGCGGAGACTTTATCCCTCATCCCGACGTTCCAATGGATCTACATCCACGCGCACAAGCAGAGCCCCCACATGATTCTCAGTTGCCTCTCATCCGCGGGGGTGGGGGGGCTGATCTGGTGGCTCGGTAAAGATTACGGCCCGATCGGCGCTTCCGCCGCTTATCTCGGCATGAACATCGGGTTCTCGCTACCTGTCTGGACATGGGTCTGGTTCCAGTGCCGCGGCGAATGGCATCAGATGGAAGAGGAGACCTCACCCTCGACTCAACTCGCTGAATAACTGCTGGAGTTGTTCGAGTCCCTGTTGGTGGTTGAATCGATCGATGATGGAGCGACGCGCGTCTTCTCTTTTCTGCGGATCGACCTCGGGGTTCTGGATCTCGGCTTCAATGGCATTCGCGAGGTCAGCGTAACTGCCGGGGAAGACGAGCCGTCCCCACTTTCCTTCTTCCAGTATCTCGGCCGGTCCACTCGGACAATTCGTCGAAACGACAGGCGTTCTGCAGAGCACCGCTTCGACGAGCGCGTTCGGCATTCCCTCATACAGGGAAGGGAGGCAGAAGAGTTGAGCCTGTTTCACCCACGGAAGAGGATTGGGGACGAAGCCCGCGAACTCGACGTAATCATCAAGTCCCAACCGATGCACCAGTTGACGCAGATGTCCTTCCTCCTGACCTTCTCCGAGCAGATGAAGTCTGATCTGCTGAAACCCGCGATGAAAGATCAGCCAGTGAACAGCGAGGATCAGATAATAATGTCCCTTCTGCGAGTGCAACCGGGCGGTGGTGACGATGTTGAATGTCTCTTCCTGCCACTCGGGGGCTGGTTCGGCAGCGCGGTGATCGATCCGGTCCACATCAAACAGATTGTAGATCGTACGCACCTTCGCATCCGGAAGGTCGAAGTAGTCACGCATCCGCTGACATAAACCTTGCGAGTTGGCGACCACGCAATCGGCCATCAGGTACGCTCGACGGGCGTGCCTTTGATAATACTTGAGGAATCCCGGATGACGGACGCGGCGATAGAGTTCCAACTCCGGCGCGGGATCGACCGCGACCGCGGCGACATGCGGGACCTTGATCTTCGCGCACGCGGGAGCAACCAGCAGATTGGTCAGGTAACAGCGTGAATAAACGAGATCGATGTGATGTTCGCGGATCACGGAGATCAGATCGCGCCGCTGGGTCCAGGGAATGCGTCCGGGGAATTTCAGTCCCATTCCTCGATGGCGTTCCCAGAAAACGTCAAGCGGCACGTCTTCCGGAATCTGACTCAGCAGCGCGCCCCGTTTGTGAATCAGGTAGAGCCGCGGTTCAAACCGATCCCGATCAATCCCACGCAGTATCTCCAGCACCTGCCGCTCCGCACCACCTCCATCCATGGTGCCGATCACAAACAGAATGCGGAGTTTCCCGGACATTGATAATTGCTTCAGGGGGATAACTACTTTTCGGGGATAGCTGCTTCAGGGATCGAGTCGAGGTTACGACTCCCAGATGGAGATGGTCGCGGACGACATTTGGGATTGATGAATATCACCGATGCAGATGACCCGGACCGAGTCGGACAGGGGGAGCATGTCAGAGGCGGCGGCTGTCCACGTCTTCGCCGGATTGGCTTTCATCGCGGCGAGTTCGTCATCGCTGAGCCGCGTCTGAATATCGAGCCGCTCGACGGGGATGTCGTCTGGATGTTCGATCCCCAAACGGATTCGCTCGACGCTGTCGGGTTCGATCATCGACAGTTCCAGCAGGATCCGCCCATCGATTAACACTCCCTGACCCGGTTCGCAGCTGAAGACTAACATTATTCGCTACTTTCCTTAATCTGTCTGTTCGCGAGGAACTCCTGAAACATCAACACGTCCCACAGCAGGTATTGCCAATCGACTTGTCCGGCGAGATGTTCGTTCCACAAGTTTCTGATGTTCTGAGATTTTAATATCCCCGACTCTTCCAACGCGTTGACAGAAAGTCGTTCTTCCGCCCATTCACGCAGCGGTCCGCGCAGCCAGTGGTCGAGTGGGACGCCAAAGCCGACCTTGGGACGTTCGTACAAGTCTGAAGGGACAAATTTACTCAACAGCTTCCGCAGGAGCACCTTACCCGACTGGGAAGTCTCACTCAATCTGGTTCCCCGCTTCAGCTGACCGGGCAATGACCAACTCCATTCGATCAGCCGGTGATCGAGCAGCGGGACACGGACTTCCAGGCTGTGCGCCATACTCGCCCGGTCGACCTTAACCAGAATGTCGTCGGGAAGATAGCGTTGTTGATCGCTGTATTGCATCCACTGTATCCAGCCATCGCGATTCACACCAAAGCCCGGATCGACGAGCGCATCAACAGGTGTCTCCAGGTAGTCGGGCTCGATAATTTCTTCGGGATGCTTCCAGTGTCGATTGAACCGTTCATAGTACGCACGAAATGAAGGCAGCGCCATGAATTCGAGTCGCGACAGTGAACCGCGGCGGAGACGACGCGAGGCCGACTGCTTTGCGCCGATCTTAAACAGGGTTCTCAAACTCGATTGCATCGGTCCGGGGAGCGAATTGATGCGCGACCAACGTTTAACGAAGTACGGATATCGCCGGTAACCGGCAAAGAGTTCATCACCACCATCTCCCGATAACGCCACGGTGACCTGCTCGCGCGCAAACTGACTGACGAGCAGCGTCGGTATCTGCGAGGCATCCGCAAAGGGCTCATCGTAGATGTTCGCCAGGTTCGGGATGACATCCATTGCGGTTTGTGGATCGACGATGAACTCGTGATGATCCGTTTGCAGGTGGCCCGCGATTTTGCGGGCCTGTTCCGCTTCGTTGTATTCACGTTCGCCAAACCCGATCGCAAATGTCTTCACGGGCGAACCATGTATCTGCTGCATCAGCGCGACGACGAGAGACGAATCGATTCCACCCGATAGAAATGCGCCGACAGGAACATCGGCAATCAGGCGATCGCGCACCGCGCTGGTCAGCAGGCGTTCGAGTTCTTCGAGGGCAACCGACTCATCCTTCCGGGAGTCGATCGGTTGTTGTTCGCGAACGACATCGAGCAGCGACCAGAACGGGGCAGGTACGGGGCGTTTGTATTGTCGCGGAAAGGTGATCGAGGTCCCCGGGGGGAGTTTGAAGATATCTTTCTCGATCGAACGCGGAGCCGAGACATAGCCGACCTGGAAGAATTCGGTGACTGCCGCCGGGTCGAGTTCCGATTCGAAACCGGGAAACGCCGTCAGGGCTTTGAGTTCCGAGGCGAAGAGCATATTGCCGTCACGAAATCCGTAGTATAGCGGTTTGATCCCGACGCGGTCGCGCGCCAGGGAAAGTTGTCGCTCCCGGCGGTCCCAGAGCGCGAAGGCGAACATACCGTTCAACTTCGGCAGCGTTTCCTCCAAGCCCCAATGAGCGATTGCTTCGAGCAGAACTTCGGTGTCCGACGTTCCCTTGAAGCGGCATCCCGCCTGTTCCAACTGATGACGCAACTGCGGACTGTTATAGATTTCGCCATTATAGATCAGCAGGTATCGATGATTGCGGGAGAGCATTGGCTGCCGGCCGGCGGGGGAAAGGTCCTGCACGGCGAGTCGGCGATGGCCGAAGGCGAGACCGGAGTCGAGTTCCCAGCATGTGCCGTGATCGTCCGGGCCGCGAGGGCGCAGCGTGGCGCTCATCTTCCGGATCGTCGTCTGATGCCGTTCGTCATTCCAATTCGGCTTTTCCAGCCAGTACCCCACGATTCCACACATAGCGGTGTATCGTAATGATCTCCCCGGGGATCAGACAGTCGTCCGAATGCAGAAAACCTGTCCCCTTGAACAAATAAATTCGGCCCGACCGGGTACCGGGGGATGTCCCGATCCATGTGTCGGATCGAATCCTAAGTCTTTACAGTTAAGCAGGATGGGGAATCGCAGTAGAGTATTATCCCGCAGGAGATCCCGAGATCTTCGGTGAGAACATGGAAATTCGGTCAATACCTGACTTTTCACTGTCGTACAGATAGGTGCGGATCGCCTTTTTACGGTCCCATCGCCGTTTTTCAGATGGTTGTCGCAAATAAACGGCGGTACAATGAGTTTGCTAACTTTCCCTTACGGAAAGCGAAAAGGTTCTATTTTCACCCTCCTGCGGTGAAGGTGTAACCAGGGTCTCCTTGGGACCCACTGGGCAGAGCAGAGCCGAAATCTCAGAATTTCGTCCTTACTCACCCGGAAATCAGGATCTACTGACACCGTTTCACGTTATCCCTGTGGACGTGGAACGAATTGATCGAACCTGATGAGGTTCAAACTGGTCTCAACAGGTGAAGCGATACTTCCGTTTCTGTCCCTCCTTTAAAAGCTGATTTATCTCGCAGAAACGTTCGCTTCAGAGTCGCAGTAACCTGATCAGCAGCATTGCTGGTCCACCGTATTATTGAGACTGTATTCCCGCCCTTATCACACAACTCACACAACCTGTACCCGCTGACTTGTATACCATTCAGAACAGACTGTTTCTGAAGACCAATTTTGAAGTGACTCATTTCAGACGCGAAGAGACCTCTTCGCGGAGCACTTCCGACGATATTCGATGAACTACGCCGCTCCTTCGAATGTTCTCTGTCGACTGGTCTGATTTGATGGATCGAGCACGCCTCGTAGAACTAATATCCGCCCTTAAGGGACTGAACCATGTCGACATTATCGCAAAACCTGCTCGGACGAGGGACGTGGCAGGAGCGGCTTGACCACATCGTCACCACGATGAAAGAGATGTCGCAGCAGACCGATCCGCAGGAGATGGTGAAAGCATACACGCGACGGATCCGGGAAATGTCTCCCGGAAACCGCATCATTTCTCTCAGTCGGCGCGGGCTGCGCGATCCCTGGTTTCGCATCACCCGGTACAGCGAGTGGGAATCCGAAGTGGATCCCTGGGAGAATATCGACACGCTCCCGATCTATGATCGCGGCCTGTTTTCCGAACTGATCTACGCCAATGCACCCCGCATCATCGATGAACTGATACTCGACGATGACGATCCTGCCATTCAGTACCTGGAAGGGCAGAACTCCCTCATTGCAGTTCCTCAGTTCGAAGATGGCAAGGCGCTGAACATGGTGATCATGGCCCGCCAGGACTCGGAGCGATTCGATCCCGAACAACTCCCCGAGTTCGTCTGGGTCAGCAACCTGTTCGGCCGTGCGACCAGCAACCTCGTGCTCGCAAAACAGCTGCAGGATGCATACGCACAGGTCGACTTCGAATTGCGGCGGGTTGCGGAGATTCAGCATTCGCTGCTTCCGGCCCGGTTGCCCGAGATTTCCAACCTGAAACTTGCGACCCACTATGAAACGTCGCAGCAGGCAGGGGGGGATTACTACGATTTCTTCCCGCTCTCGAACGACAAGTGGGGTATCCTGATCGCCGATGTGAGTGGACATGGTACGCCGGCCGCCGTGTTGATGGCCGTCCTCCACAGCATCGCGCACAGTTACGATCACGCTGCCGACGAACGCCACGCCGCCCCGTTCCTGGATTACATCAACCGGAAACTGTGCGAACGGTATACGGAAGATTCCGGAACCTTCGTGACGGCGTTCTACGCGATCTATGATCCGCATACCTACCGTCTGACGTACAGTTCGGCCGGGCACAATCCGCCCCGCTTACGCCACTGCGACAGCGAACAGGTCGAAGCACTCAACGAGGCTCAAAGCCTGCCGCTGGGGGTTATCGAAGAGGCGGAATACAAAGATGCCCGGAAGATTCTGAAACCGAACGACCGGATCATCTTCTATACCGACGGAATCGTGGAAGCCGAAAACGGTGACGGGATTCTGTTCGGCGAATCGCGGCTCGACACCGTGCTGGCGAAATGCAAACAGGATCCGCAGGACATCATCACGGACCTCCTGGAAAAGGTGAAAACGTTTACCAAGGGAACTCCGGCCCTCGACGATAGAACGCTGCTCGCCGCGCGCGTGCTGTAGTTTTAATCGGACCTGACGAACCAGATTGAACCCCCGTTGGCCATGTGCTGACGGGGGTTTTTCTGTTTTGTCGCCCTCATTCGCCGCGACATGTTTCACCAGTTCTGCTCATCGCGTTGGCATCGCTTTCGCCAACCGCAGCCATTTCCCGTCTTCTCAAGTATGAGAACCAGATTCCTCGAAAATAGTTTCGCCGACCTCGATCATTTCAGGACGCGATGGCGTCGGTGAACTTTGTAAAAATGTACTTATCGTACTGCTTAACGCGAACCGATAACTGCCTGATTTGTTGGCAGAGTATGCTGACGGGGCGCTCCCTTGTCTGGCTCGACTTGCCTGATCATTTGCGCGAACAGAGCGCTGGTTCGCGATTCCGCCAGGTTCGTTTCGTACTGGAAAATAAGTACTCATAGGCGAACTATCAATGGTCCGATCGCCTCTTCCGGATGAGTTGATATCGTCGTAATCGCATGTGTTGATCTCATTGGAAAATCAACAGCTCTTCACGATCCGTTCAAATGCGGATCCTATCCTTCGCTTGCCTCGTTAAGGGCGGCCAGCGTCGGACCCACGGCTGAAACTGAATTCGAATCGTCCGCTGGCACATCGTTTGCGAAAGTGATGGCCAAAGGCAAATCTCGAAAGGAAAAGCGCCATGCCCGCCTTAACAACCAGACTCGCACCTTGGAATGTTTCTTCTACCCTTGAAAGGACTTTGTATGCCCGTTCAACAAGTCACCGATGGACGGTTGACTGCTGATGCTGAACAGACAGATGTAAAATTTTCAAAAAGACGATCAGCGTTTCTGATCTATACGAGCTCGGCCGTATTAGGTTGCTCCATCGCCCTCTTCGGGGCGCTCTCGACATGGATTCAGTCGGAGCTGGAACTCAGCCAGTCAGAAGCGGGATTCACGCAAGCGATTTTCTTTTGTGGTCATCTCAGTGGCGCGCTTTTGTTGGGGATGACACTTTCTCGCTGGTCTCTGAGCCGAAGTTGGCTCTTCGCCGTCAGCTGCACCATGCTCGGCAGCTTCCTCTGCGGCAGCCCAAGTTATGGATTGATCCTGTTCGGACGATACCTCGCCGGTCTCGGCCTCTCAAGC
>PABD01000059.1 GCA_002702685.1 Planctomyces sp. | reverse complement strand
CGGTGTCGGCGGCGTAATCGGTGGTTGAAAGAACGCAGGGAGAGAATCCGCCGCGCGTTATTCGGAAGAGGTAACGAACGATTTATCAATGCCACCCGCAAGGCGATGCCCTCTGGACGGTTACTGGACGTGGGGGCAGGAATGGGGGATCTTCTGGATTGCGCCCGCCAATATTATGAATGCACTGCGCTGGAGCCTTCTCCCATCGCGGCGGATGCACTGCGCCAGCAGGGATATCAAGTGATCGAATCCACTCTGGAGGACTGTGCAATTCCTGAAATGGGCTACGATATCATTATTCTTGACTCTGTCATTGAACACGTCCGAAGTCCGAAGCAGGCGCTCGAAAAGATTCATTCCATGCTTAATCCGGGGGGAGTGGTCGCAATGAAGACCCCCAAGTTTGGAGGCCCCGCTTCTATCATACATGGTAAAGGCTGGAACGGTTTTCGGCATGGTCACCACACATTTCTGTTCAGTGGAGCGACTCTTTCCGGGTTTCTCCGCGCAACGGGATTTGAAGTCCTCAGAAGCCCGCGCAGGAACCGTTTGTTGGACGACGTTCTGATCTTATGGGGACGTAAGCCTGACTACCCTGAGGTGGTTACAAAGCTTACTAATGGAAAAAGCTCATGTGGCTCTCCTGGCGTTTCAAGGACGCGCGCCGTCGCTATCGGCGGATAGTATTGCAGTGAATCTGTGATACGGATGGTTGGAGGTATCTTCGTTGTTAGGGCGGTCAGAATGGGTGACTGACGGCCGCATGGAACTGCCTGGTTACGCGCCCCCAGCGAAGATAGCCTTCAATCATCTTTTTGATATGTCGTAGTCGTTCGCTGATTAGCCAATGAAAAAATCGTTAAGTAACAGGCGACGACCGATTAATGGCCGATCCCATCATTGTCGTTTGCGCCTGCGGTCGCGGAGCACGAGCGCGATGAGGGCGGGAAAAACTCCGGGCAGCGTGCCCACAAGAAAAAAGAGCGCGGTCCGTTTCGGCAATGGGTCGGGGGGCGGGAGCCGGGCAATGGGGGCGGGGTCAAAGTATTCCGCGACGAGAAACAGGACCGCCATCAGCATTCCCGAAGATCCGATGACCCAGAAGAACATCGCTGTATCGCTGAGGCGACTCTTCCCATAGAACCAGCGCGTCATACGGATTACGAGCGCCATATAGAGCAATGAGATTCCAAGTTCCTTGAGGGTGTCATCATCCACGATAGACATTCCAGGTCGAGTAACTTTTGAAACACTCGGGAAAGGGAATCAGTTCTCCAACAACCTTGTCCCGCTCACGCTGCCACCTCCGTCCAGTTCGATCACCAGAAACGCCGAATCGAATGCCTCCGGGGTAAGGCCGACGTCGTATTCGAGGCGGTGGGCGGACGGCCGATCCGGGTGGCCGAGTCTTTTGATGACCTCATCGCGGGACATTCCCTCAGTGATCACATTCTCTATGACGTCGTACAGCACCGGCTGCCGCGCTTCACCCCCAGCGCTCCAACTGGTTATTTCAAATGGGGCCGTTCCGAGATCCGCGACATTCGTGGACGGGAAGAACTGCATTGCCATGAATGTCACGCCGGCGAAATACAGGACGAGGGCCGCTCCGGCGATGTAGAGAAACTTTCGCATCAGTCCGTTTTCTCCTGTGGGTGTTTCCAGTTCCAGTAGAACTTGACCGCCAGCGCGGGGAACAGGCTGAAGAGCATGCCGACGAAGAATGCGAACAGCGTCTGCCTCCAGAGCGGGTCAGGTTGATTGCCGAAGGGGGAGTACAGTTCCGGATCGAAAACGTGCGTGATGAGAAAAATCACCGTGCCGACGACGGCACCGGCCCCCATCACGTAGAGAACGGGCTCGTAATCACGCGGAGGGAATTTGCGATAGATGCGCGTCGCGATGAAGACGACGAACGGCAGCAGTATGATCAGCCGATAACTGAGCCGAATCAACGCTTCTTCAAATGCGGTACTGGGCATCGTTCGCCTCGTAGATGTTTGTGTGCTGGAATATCAACCATCGTCCCATCAAAACCCGGCCCCGTCAATCTCATCCGATTTCCGCGGATCGTTTGCACCGCGCATCCCTTTCTCCGTTCTTACCGTCGCCTGCACCGCGGTGATGATGTCGCGGACCTTCACCACATGACCGAGGGTCATCAGGCTGGCGGCGTGTTCGTCGAAGAGGGTCGGTTCGAGGTAGAGGATGTTGGGAATCCACTGGTGATGTAAACGGGGGGCGCTCACGGCGGCTTTGATCGGTTTGTCCCACAGGACCCGTTGCAGGATCGTCTCATAAGTGCCACTGATGATCCGCGGGCCTCCGGAGCCACCCACGGCGAGGACGGCTGTTCCGTTTTTCACGAGAATGGTGGGAGACATGCTCGATAGCGGCTTCTTGCCGGGAGCGATGCTGTTGGCCGAACTCTGGATCAGACCGAAGGCGTTCGGTTCGCCGGCGACGGCGGCGAAGTCGTCCATTTCGTTATTGAGTACGATGCCATATTCCGGCACCACGACCAGGCTGCCGAACTGGGTGTTGATCGTCTCAGTACAGGCGACCGCGTTCCCCCACTGATCCATCACCGAGATATGACTTGTTCCCGCATCTTCGACAGGCAGAAACGAGCCGTAAGATTCGAGCGGTTTCGTTCCTTCGAGACTGAAAGACTCGGCGCGATGTTGTAACCGGTCGGGGGAAAGCAGTTCCTCCAGCGGGACGTCCACGAAGTCCGTATCCCCCAGGTACCGCGCGCGATCGGCGAAGGCATGTTTGCTCGCTTCAACCAGCAGATGCAGGAAGAGTGGTTGGTCCATATCCGCGTAGAACGTCCATCCTTCGGGATGCAGCCGCGCGTACGCTTCGAGGGTGCCGAGGATCTGCAGGATCACGATTCCACCGGAGGAGGGGGGAGGCATCGTGTAGACGGTGTGACCCTGAAAATCTCCCTGGAGCGGTTCCCGGGTGACCGGTTTGAAATCGGTGAGGTCCTCCGTCGTCAGAATCCCCCCAGCTCGCCGCACGGTATCGGCGATGGCCTCGGCAACCGGGCCATGATAGAACGCATCGGCCCCTTCGTTCGCGATGCGCACGAGGACATCTTTCAGCGGTGAATGAAACCGGCTCTGTTCGGTCCACGGTTCGCCGCTGTTCAGGTACGTCTTCCACAATGGTCGAAACCGGGAGCGGAGACCGGGATGTTGGTCGAAGAGCTGGAGCAATTCCCGCTGTTCGGCGCGGGCGTGTTCATCGAGCGGGATGCCTTGTTCGCATAACTCAATCGCCGGGGCGAGGACCTCCTTGAGGGTTAACTTGCCAAACTTCTGCTGAGCTTCGCATAAACCGGCGACTGTTCCGGGAACGCCGACCGCCAGTCCGCCGACGCGACTCGCTTTGAGATTCGCCCGACGGTGGTCGTCGGCGGGATGTTCGAACATGTTGCTGCTGGAATTCGCGGGGGCTGTTTCGCGATAGTCGAGAACGGTCGCCCGCTGTTCCTCCGCGAGCCAGACCACCATGAAACCACCCCCGCCGATACCACAACTTCCCGGCCGCACCACGGAGAGCGCGAACGAGGTGGCGACGACGGCATCGATGGCATTTCCACCTTGTTGGAGAACTTTGAGCCCCGCTTCGGCCGCGAGCGGATGATCGGCCGCCACGACACCGTGCTGGAACCACTTGTCGTCGGGCGTATCGGCAATCACGGGGGCAAAATCTCCCAGGGAAATGACGAGCGGAGTGAAACAGCAGCACAGATATCGGAGCCAGGGATGCATGAAGGGAAGATCCTGCCAGCAAGTAGGAAAAACAGGCCAAATTCAACGGGGAAACCGGCCATTTTCCCACCGGGGCCATCACTTCCCCTCGCGGAAGACCGGCTCCATTATTATAGTGGGGAACCACGGTTCCTGTGAAATGGATCGACGATTTTGTGCCCGCGATAGCAGTCACGATACAGTAGGAAAAGTAGGTCAGGCACTGCCTGGCTTATCATCAGGAGTGACAATCGACACAGATATTCTCTCCGAAGGTCCGCAGGAACAGACATCATCGGGAAATGTCTCCGACGATAAATCCGTCAGATCGACACCGCGTATGCAGGCCGTGTAATTCATCGAACAGAAAGTTCGTCAGGCAGTGCCTGACCTACTCATTAAAGAACATCATTCAAGGTCAACAACTACTTCATGTCCACGCTCAAGTGCAGGCTGGTCACCCTCGGTTGCAAGGTGAACCAGTACGAAACACAACTGGTGCAGGAAACACTCTTGCAGAACGGGTATCAACTTGCCCGTGAGAAAGAGGCTGCGGATCTGTGCGTGGTGAATACCTGCACGGTGACGAACACGGGAGACTCCAAAAGTCGCCAGGTGATTCGTCGATTGGCAAAGGATAACCCGAACGCCAAGACGATCGTCATGGGCTGTTACGCGACGCGTGACCCGGAGACAGTGAACACGCTGCCGAACGTTTTTGAAGTGGTCACCGATAAACGCGAACTCCCCGACGTCTTCAACCGGCTCGGCATCAACAACATGCCGAACGGGATCAGCTACTTCGATGGCCGTCATCGTGCCTTCGTGAAAGTGCAGGATGGGTGTATTCTCCGCTGCACCTATTGCATCATCCCCTCGGTTCGACCCGGCCTCCGCAGCCGATCCGCGGGTGATATCGTGGAAGAGATCAAACGGTTGCTCGATCATGGCTATCGGGAAATTGTGCTGAGCGGCATTCATGTCGGTCACTACGGCGTGGAGAACACCCGCGGAAAATCGGGACTGGACCCGTACCGCATCTGGCAGCTGTTCGAAGAACTCGACCGGATCCCCGGAGACTGGCGGATGCGGCTCTCGAGTATTGAAGCGCCCGAGATCAATCAAGAATTCATTCGCGCCGCCGCCAACTGCGAACACCTCTGTCCTCAGTTCCACCCGGCACTGCAGAGTGGCTCGGAAACGGTCCTGCGGCGGATGCGTCGTCGGTATTCCATCGCGAAGTTCCTCGAAAAACTGGAGCGGATGCGCGAACGACTTGTGAAGCCTTCCTTCACGACCGACGTCATTGTCGGCTTCCCGGGCGAAACAGATGCAGAATTCGAAGAGACGATTGACGCGTGCCGTCAGGCCCGGTTCATCAAAACACATGTCTTCCCCTACAGTCAGCGTAAGGGAACACCCGCCGCGACGTTCCCCGATCAGGTGCCGCCGGAAGTCCGCAAGGAACGCTGCCAGCGACTCGCCGATCTCGAACGGGACCTCGCCCTCGCCAACTACGAAGAACTGTTGCAGGACGACCTCGAAGTTCTGGTGGAACGCGAATGCGAAGACCGGCCCGGTTGGGTACGCGGGACTGATCGTCGTTACGCGCCGGTCGAACTTCCGGGGACGACCTCCGATGTCGGCCACTTCGTCGTCGCCCGGGGTGTGGCGGCTACCCGCGACGGCATCACCGCCGAACGAATCACCCCCACGCGCATGAACGAATCGGAACAGGTTGTGAAGTTGGAGGTTTGATTTGCCTCCGGAAACGAAGGAAGCCAGAAGGGTGGCCCAGACAATCTCAACGAGTTGTCTGGGTGCCGCAGGCACACATAAGCGCTGGTTGTTCTTTCGTAAGAATGGTTCAAAGGAGCGCTTCGCATCAATTCTGACAGGCACACCTTTGTGTTGCTGACGCAACCCGGACAACGCTGACGCGAATTTCCGGGCCGCCCATTTACTAATCTGTGAGTTAGAAAGCCAATCCCGGTGCTTGTTGCGATTGAAGGAATTGATGGTTCGGGGAAGGGGACCCAGGCACAGCGGCTGGTGGATGCACTGCTGGCGGAAGGCTGCACGGCGGAACTGATCAGCTTTCCGCAGTACGACGCCACGCTCTTTGGTAAAGCGATTGGGGACTTCCTCAACGGCCGGTTCGGCGCCCTCGATGAGGTGAATCCTTACCTCGTCTCGCTGTTGTATGCCGGCGATCGATTCGAATCGAAAGTCAAACTGGAAACAGCCCTCGCCCAGCGCGAGTACGTGATACTGGATCGCTACGTCGCGTCGAATATCGCGCATCAGGGTTCGAAGGTGCCGCCCGCCGAGCGGGCGGAGATCATTCACTGGATCAAGCAGATCGAGTTTGAGATCTACAAACTTCCCGTACCCGATCTGGTGGTGCACCTCGATCTTCCCGTGCATGCCGCGCAGGAGTTGATCGCGCTCAAAGCCAAACGAACGTATACAGACAAAGCGGCTGATCTGCAGGAAGCGGATGCGGAGTACCTCAACAAAGTTCGCGACGTCTACTGCGAGCTTGCCGCTGATCCGAGCTGGGTACAGATCAACTGTTACGATGAAGCGAACGCGGCGGTGCGGTCGCTCGATGAAATTCATCACGAACTGCTCGCGCTGGTTATGGGGACAAAATAATGGAAGTCACCGAAGGACACATTTACGATTTCCCCAAGTACTACGATCTCGTCTACGGTTCCGACTGGAAGGCCGAGTACGATTTTCTGCTGGGTTGCTTCAAGAAGTACGCGAAGAAACCGGTGAAGCGACTCTTCGAACCTGCCTGCGGCACCGGACGGTTGATGATCAAGTTCGCGCAACAGGGCTTCGATGTCGCCGGTGTCGACCTCAACCCGAAGGCGATCGCGTTCTGTAACGAACGTCTGAAACGTCACGGATACCCCGCGACCGCTTTCGTCGGCGACATGGCTGATTTCACTGTCAAACAGAAGTACGACGCGGCTTTCAACATGATCAACAGCTTCCGGCATCTCCCCTCCGAGAAGATGGCGGAAGCGCATCTGCACTGCGTGGCGGACGCGCTCAAAAAGGATGGCGTGTACTACCTCGGTCTGCATTTGACGCCGACGAAAGGGATCGCGATCGACAGCGAAGAATGGCCCGCCCGCCGGGGGAACCTGACGGTGATCTCCAGCCTCTGGTCCGAAGGAATCGACTACAAAAAGCGGGAAGAGAAGATTGGCATGTCGTACCAGATCTATACTCCCTTGAAAGCGTTCCGCATTGTTGATGACATGATCTATCGCACCTACACCGCGGATCAGTTCTTCAAGCTGCTCAAGAAGACGGATTGTTTTGAAATCGAAGAGACGTACGATTTCTGCTACGAGCTCGACAATCCGATCAAAATCGACGCCGAAACCGAAGATACGGTCTTCGTGCTGCGGAAGAAGTAATTCCGGTTCGCCGCGGAATTTCGGTAAAATCTCAAGATCTCCCCTCCGAGTTCGAACGTATGTAGACCAGGGGCGCACTGCGCTCCGGTCGAACGTATCCAACCATTGAAGTCACTACGAGGAGGAGTCTGCTGTGCGGAACAGCCACGACATCGATTTTGAAATATTCGGAGATGACCTGCAGATCGTCGAGATTGAACTCGATCCGGGGGAGACGGTCGTCGCGGAAGCCGGCGCCATGAACTACATGGAGGATGGCATCAACTACGAAGCGAAGCTGGGGGACGGTTCACAACCCCAGCAGGGTTTCTTTGGTAAGGCGTTCGGTGCCGCGGGCCGGCTGTTCACGGGCGAGTCGCTCTTCATGACGCACTTCACCAACCACGCGGCTGCGAAACGTCGTGTCGCGTTCGCCGCCCCGTATCCCGGCCGCATCGTTCCGCTGGAACTCGATAAGGTGAATGGGCGGTTTACGTGCCAGAAAGACGCCTTCCTGTGTGCGGCTCTCGGCACGAAGGTCTCCATCGCATTCAACAAAAAAATCGGTTCCGGGTTTTTCGGCGGGGAAGGGTTCATCCTGCAGAAGCTGGAAGGGGATGGCCGCGCTTTCATTCACGCCGGTGGGACAATCATCAAAAAGAAACTGGAAGGGCAAACTTTGCGAGTGGATACGGGCTGCCTCGTCGGTTTCACCGAAGGGATCGACTACGACATCCAGCGGGCGGGAAACCTCAAGTCGATGATTCTTGGCGGAGAGGGGCTCTTCCTCGCGACCTTAAGTGGTCACGGAACCGTGTTACTCCAGAGCCTGCCGTTCTCGCGCCTGGCCGAACGGATCATCAATCATGCCCCCTCCATGCTCGGCAGCAGTAAGGGAGAAGGTTCCGTCCTTGGTGGACTTGGAAACCTGTTCGGCGATTGAGCCTCGTTGTCCGCTTCACCAAAACAAAATACCCCGACCGGTCAAAAACTGGTCGGGGTATCGTCATGGTTAGGGGCGTGTCGTGTGGACTCCGGGGTCGTTAGATCCGGAATCGGCAGTCGTGACTGCTCAATTTATTTGAGATCATTTGAGAAACTCTTCCGGGTTGCGGCGGAATGTCTCTTTGGTTTTGCTGCTCGCGAAGAGGTAGAGTCGTCCGCGGTACCAGAGAGAGTAGACTGCGGAGCCTTCCGTCTGATAGTCGAACGATTCCCGCAGGACGATGTCATAACCACCATCTACCGGCGTGTAGAGTTCCGGATTCTGCTGGAACATCTGCTTCGCATAGGCGGAGGTGAACCAGTAAACCTTGGCATCATACACCGCGCGGAACTGGGGCAGCCCTTCGACCAGCTTCAACTGGTTACGCAGGGTGATCGGACAGAACCGGCCGAGCCCGGGGGTTTCGCGTGCCGCGTCGACATCGACGATGGCGGCAGTCGTCGCGGGCTGTGTGACATCCTGGATATCAGTTTCATAGTCGCCTGCCAGAGCGTCCTCATTCGAGGGTTGTTCGAGCGGAACCCCTTCCGTCGGGGCCATCTGGAAGAGCCCCGGTTCCCCCTGGGCATCCGCCGGGGTGGGGACGGTTTCAGCCACATTGAGATCCATCAGGAAGGGAGACTCGACGGCGGCTGTTTTCTTCTCGATCTCCGCCGGTTCCTGGATCGGAGCAGCGGCGGGGCCGTTGTCGGCTTTCAAATCGAGTCGGAACGGCTCTTCGTCATTCGCGATGTAGGGAACTTCCGCGGGAGCTTCGGTGGTGTCCTTCCGAAGCACGTTCTCCGAGCTATTCGAAACGACCGGCGTTTCCTCGGTCATCATTTCGTCAGCGAGGTCGAATGATTCTTCTTCCGCTGCTCCGCCGAAATCGCTGAAGGCATTCTGCAGATCGAGTTCGATTCGCCCCGCTTCCTGGACAATGATTTCTTCAGGAACTTCGTCGACTTCGGGTTGAGGAGTCGCTTTTTCCACGACGGTTTTTTCGACAACTGTTCCGAAAGGTTCCGGCTGGCTCGCGGCTTCTTCCTCGAATCCACCGAACGGATTGGCGAGTTCATCACCGAACGCCGTGACGTTGTTTGTTTCCTTGCGAGTTGGATTCACATTTGAACCTTTGGTTGCGTTGGCCACCGGGCTCAAGTCTATCTTGAAGGTTGCGGTCGGTTCCTGCGTCATCCCCGCAGCCGGATTCGCGTTGGTGCGAGGCTGCTGCGTCTGGGCCTGCTGGATTTGCGGCTGCTGAGAACGAGGTTGCTGGGTACGAGGTTGTTGAGCAGGGGGCTGTTGTGTCTGTGCCTGTTGCGGCTGCTGTGTACGCGGTTGAGCGTTCTGCTGTTGGGCCTGCAACAGTTGCTGCTGACGCATCTGTTGCAACAGCATCTGCTGTTGCTGCGGTGTCAGTTGTGGCTGCTGCTGTTCGGCCTGCTGGGGAATTTCTTCCTGCTCGCTCTCATTGTTTCCAATCCCCAGTTTGCCGAAGAACCGTTTGATCGGGTTCGGATTGGCGGATCCGCGAGGGCGAGGACCAGTGGAAGACACGCTTCCCCCTTTACCGGCCGAAAGAAAACTCGGGCGATAGTAAGTGGTGTTGTCATCCGACTCAAACTGTTGCTGCTGCTGCTGGACGGGAGCGGCACCTGTCTGCGCGGTGTTCTGCGGCTGCGGCGTATTCTGCGGCTGCGCGGTCGGTTGCGGAATGGGTTGCGGAATGGGTTGCGGATTATGGCGAGGAAGGTTTGGCATTTCGCGGCCATCCGCTTCATACAGTTTGCGAAGTTCGGCGTTGATCTCCGAAGTCCGACCAGTTGGTCGTGAGCCCCCGGCAACGGTCTGCAGTTGGTCCTTCATCACGCCGAAGGGAGAATTCGACGGACGCGGCGCTGTTCCCATTGCCGTCCGTGGCTGCGGAACGGGCAGTAGCTGCGGCGCGTGATTAAGTTGTTGCAGCTGCGGCATTTGAGGACGAGCTGTGACTTTCTGCTGCTGCCGCCGGGCGTAACCCGACTGCGTCTCAGTCTGCTGTAACTCGCTGGTGTTTTTCGAGGCGGCGGGACGCGAGGCGGGCGGTACGGCCCAGGCCGTCACGGTCATCATCGAGGCAGTGCCGAGACTCAGCGCGAATGTCCATGTACGGCGACGTTTAAGTGAGCTCATGCTCATCACTCCTGGGTGGTTCGGGACAAGTGGCTATCCGGAATCACTTCATCGATACGGTCTGGTGTGGATGACGGAACGGAAAACCCGATCTGCCATCCGTTACAGGTGGTGGGTTTGGTCCGGTGCACAGTGAAGACGCTGAATCTGACGGAATCAGATCCGGGTGCAATGTTGCACTCCCTCAGCGCACGTTACATAATCAGCGCTCTATCACCGTTTTTATCGTCGTATCGGTCAGGGAAGATTTGACACCTCTGTGGATTCCAACGAGAAAAAACGGGATTAACCCACAGAGTAATCAAGCTTTGCCAGTTGTTGTTAAACAACGTATTTTGCCTGGTTTGAGATCGGCTGACGTCATCTCAACCGTTCTTCGCGCGCGAAGGAATGATCTCCCTTCGCCCGTAAACCCCCGGCAGCACAACGGCTTGGATACGACCATCCCCTCTCTCAGGATTCAAATCAGAAAAGGATAGCCCGATGGGGAACGAGAAATCGGAGTCTCACGAAGTCAATTTGCCCGAGGGGACCTCCAAAGCGACCATCGTGATCAACAATCAATCGACCCGCGGCAAGAGCGTCTGGTTGAAAGTCTTCCTCGCGCTGTCGATCGTGATCAACGTCGCCCTCTTTACGATGTATCGGTCGTATTTTCAGGAGCCGAACCAGCCCAAGGAAAAATTCCACTCCGGGGATCCGGCGGCGGCGGACAAGGTCGCCATCATACCTGTCGAGGGGATCATCTACGGGGCGAACACGACCCAGATTCTGAAAGCGATCGAACGGGCTCGCGAGGATGATGCCGTGAAAGCGGCGCTGCTGGCGGTCGACAGTCCGGGGGGAGGGGCTCCCGACAGTCATCAGATTTATCATGAACTCAAAAAACTGAGCGCGGTGAAACCGGTTTACGTGCAGATGAAGAAATACGCCGCCTCCGGTGGTTTATACGTTGCCATGGGAGCGGGGACCGAAGGAAAGATCTTCGCAGAACCGACGACATGGACCGGCTCCATCGGCGTCATCATTCCCCGGTTTGACCTGACGGGGATGGAAGACAAGTTCGGCATCACCGCGGCGCCGATCAAATCCGCGCCGCTGAAAGATTCGCCCAGTCCTTTCCGCAAGCTGACAGAAGAAGAGCAGGCTGTCTGGGACGCGATTATCAAGGACTCGCTCGGTCTCTTCACGGGCGTCATCGTCGAGAACCGAGCCAACCTCGATGAAGAGAAGGTCGAGGCGCTGGCTACCGGCCAGGTGTATACCGCCTCGCAGGCATTGAACAACGGTCTCGTCGATGAAATCGGCTACGAGGAGGACTCCCTGAAGGCGTTGGGTGAGAAGGCGGGATTCGATCCGGAGGACGTTCGGATCATCGAATATTACACCGAAAAAACCTTGCCCGAAATACTGCTCGGGACCTCGGCGACTGGCTCGATCGACGAACAATGGCAGGCACTGCTGGAATCGACAATTCCGCGGGCGATGTATCTTTGTTCGTGGCTGCCACTCGGCGCCGAATGACCCGGCTGCCATCCCGTACGGTGTCGGCAGGGGAATAGCCCGAATCGGCGCTTTCGGGTGGGTTTTCCCTTCATGATTTCCTTACAATATTGGAATATAGTCCCCGCTCGCAAACTCCCTTCACCCACGAAATCCTCTTCGATACCCTCCCGCCCGGACTTTCACCCTCCGTTCCGGCGCCAAAGCAGGTTTTCATGTCTTCCAACTGGATCACCAATCGTCTGGAGAAGGCGTCGCCGACGACGTTCTCCGTCTATTGCATCGTCGCGGCCTTCGGGGCCTACTTCTGCATGTACGCCTTCCGCAAGCCCTTCACGGCCGCGACCTATGAAGGGATGCAGCAGTTTGAAATCAGCTTGAAGACCGTGCTTGTCACATCGCAGGTCTTCGGGTACATGGTGTCGAAGTTCCTCGGCATCAAGGTGATCTCCGAGATGCCCCCGCACCGACGGACGCTTGCGTTCATCGCGATGATGGCCGTCGCCGAAGGGGCGCTGTTACTGTACGCGATCGTTCCGTTACCGCTCAAGTTCGTCTGCCTGTTCCTTAACGGTTTGCCGCTCGGGATGATCTTCGGTCTTGTCCTCAGTTACCTCGAAGGACGACGCGTAACCGAAGCGCTCAACGCGGGGCTGTGCGCGAGTTTTATTCTGTCGTCCGGCGTGGTGAAGACAGTCGCGCTCCGGTTAATGGAAGGCGTCAACATCCCGGGCTACGGCACGGTCGCGTTCTCGCCCTTCTGGATGCCCTTCGTAGAGGGGCTGATATTCTCGTTGCCGCTCTTTTTCTTTGTCTGGATGCTTCGGCAGATTCCTCCGCCGCACGCGGAGGATATCGCCCAGCGTTCGGAACGCCGACCAATGACACGCTCGGATCGGTGGGATTTCTTCCAGCTGTACGCCTTCGGTCTCACCTGCATGATCGTGACCTATATTCTGTTGACGATCGTGCGCAGTATCCGCGACGACTTCGCCACGGAAATCTGGATTGGCCTGGGTGAACTGGATAACCCGGATGTCTTCGCCCACTCGGAGTTCTGGGTAATGATCGGCGTCACCGCGGTCAACGGGGCGGCGATTTTCATTCGCAACAATCGAACTGCCTTCCGCACCGCGGTGATTACGATGATCGGCGGATTCCTGCTGACCTGCCTCTCCGTCGTCGCGTATCAGCGGGGTTTGCTCGGTGGATTTTCCTTCATGGTGATCAGCGGGATGGGAATGTATGTCCCCTACGTCGCTTTCCACACGACCCTGTTCGAACGGATGATCGCCGTCTTTCGCGCCAAGAGTAATCTCGGTTACCTGATGTATCTCGCCGACGCCACCGGCTATCTCGGTTACGTCATTGTGATGCTGGCCCGCAATTCACCCTGGCTGAAGGTCGATCATCTCAAGCTGTACCTGGTCACCTCCGTCTGGATCTCACTGGCGTCACTCGCCTGCATGATCGCGAGCCTCTATTACTTCGAACGCCGCATGATCGAACCGACTGCCGTCGAACCGGAACCCGAACCGGCCACGGTCTGATTTACCCCGGCCATTTTCAGGAGAACGCAATGGGACTCGATCTGATTGAGATGCTGATGGATATCGAGGATGAGTTTGAATTCTCGATTCCCAATGATGATTACACCGAACTCAGAACGATCGATGGCCTGCAGGAATATCTGATTCAGCGAAAAATGGAATGGGACATCACCGAAAAAGAAGCGATAGCCAGGACGACGTTTCAATATTACTTTCAGGTTCGTGATTTTCTGGCATACAGGACGGGTCAGCCCATCGCGAGATTACGACCCGCTTTGAAACTGAAGCAATTGATCTCGCTTGATGACCGAAAACCGTTCTGGAAAGCCCTCGGGTACAGATTCCAGCTGGCCTTGCCCAAACTGGAAGTTCCTCTGCAAATTTATTCACTGTTGGCGTTGTCATTTATCTGCATTGCAGGTTACGGTCTCTTTCGGTTTATCGAGTTGATCCGCAACTTTGATCCGGAGGCGTTAGTAGGCCTTATCCAGTTGGGTTTGGCAGCGATGTGGAGTTACGTCGCGATCTGCATCTTTGCGCATTATCAGCTCCGGTATCAATTCCCGCGTGGCGTCGATACAATTCGCGGCATTGTTAAGCTGCAATTAGGGCAACACGATGGCGTGTGGTTGAACAGGCTCTCACGCATGTCGGATGACGAAATCCGCGACAAGGTTCTTGACCTCGTCGTCGAATATAGTGATACCCCCCGCGAAAAACTGCAGCGCGATTCCCGATTCATCGATGATCTCAACATGGGTTGAAACCGCGTTAACACCCCCGATAGAGGACTGGACTTGTGACGACATTCGGGCAGGGGAAGGCGGTTCTGTTTCAAGGAAACGGCCAGCCCCTCGATGCATGTGATGCTCCATTGCCCGATCTCAAACCGGGCGAAGCGCTGGTGGCGATCTCCGCCACGACGCTCTGCGGGAGCGATCTGCATACGTTCCACGGTCGCCGTGAGACGGCCACGCCAGCCGTTCTCGGTCACGAAATCATTGGCCGCATTGTCGCGTTATCACTGGTCGATCCTCCCCGTCCTTACGATGGCACTCCGCTGCACGTGGGCGAACGTGTCACATGGTCTGTTTGCGTGAACTGCGGGGACTGTTTTTTCTGCAACCGCGACCTTCCACAAAAGTGCGAGCATCTGCTCAAGTACGGTCATCAGTCGTTTGCACTCGAACCCTGGTGTGGGGGCCTTGCAAGTCACCTTATCCTGCGGCGGAACAGTGCGATCTTCCGCATTCCTGATCACCTGCCGGATGAAGTCGCGTGCCCTGCCAACTGCGCGACAGCGACGGTCGCGGGAGCACTTCGTCACGCGGGCAATATTGACGGCGCCACCGTGGTCATTACCGGAGCTGGTATGCTCGGCCTGACGGCGGCGGCGATGGCGAAGGAAGCGGGAGCGAAAGTTATCCTTGTTGATCGAGAGCAGACGCGACTGGAGGAGGGGGCTGCCTTCGGTGCGGCCGCCGTAATCCAAGTGCAACCGGAAGGGGAGTCCCTGCGGGAGCAAGTCCTCGAACGGACGGAAGGGCGCGGTGCGGATGTCGTCTTTGAGATGACCGGGGCGCCCGCCGTGGCGCGGAGGGGGATCGACCTCTTGAGAACGGGAGGCCAGCTTATCCTCGTCGGCTCCGTGTTCCCCACCGAACCGATCGACCTGTATCCCGAGCAGGTTGTGCGTCGCATGTTAGAGATCAAAGGGGTGCATAATTACGCGCCCCAAGACCTCGGAGCGGCGCTCACTTTTCTCGCGGAGCATGGGAATGCCTATCCCTTTGCGAGTCTTGTCGGAGCAGAATTCCCGTTGAGCGACTGCGAGGCGGCGTTCGCGTATGCCGCCACAGGGAAGACATTCAGAGTGCGGATTACGATGGACTCCTGAGCCTGAATTCACGCGTCTAGCGCTGAATGACCGGAAGCGCGAATTCGTCAGCAGAAATCGACTGCACCGGGGTGCGGCGATCACGCGTGTTGTCGGTTCTGGTTCGGGAATTGTCGAGGGTGCTCGAACTGGACGCCGGAGTCAGTTCAACTTCATGCAGAGCCGTCACCACCTCGGGTTGTGAGGAACGCAGGCCGGACTCGGTCGAGGTCAGCATCGTTTCTGTACCCGAGAACTCTTCTTCTACTTCGACGGCGTCATTGGCGTAGAAAGAAGATGCTACGGATTCTTCGCCCCGGGAGGCGACCTGCATTGAGTCGGTTTCCTCGGCTGTTGCTTCTGCTGTTTCGAACAGTTCCTCATCGAACAAGGGAATCTCGACGTGATCCGCCAGTTGCTCTCGCTTCCCGAGAGGTGCTGCGAGCTCAATTGTTCGTTCTTCTGTAGATTCCGCAGCTTCCAGCTGACGCAGTTCATGCATGTCGAACGGGGGATGCGTACCGAAGAGATTCTCGGTATCGCGCGGAGCAGGTTGCAACCCGGCAGCGGTGTCTGCATCTGCGGATTGAATATTGATTTCCAGGTTCTCTCCGAACGCTTCCGGCGCCGTCTGTTCGAAATAGGCCGTTGGCGCCGGCATATCAGCGAGTGATCCGACCGGAGACTGATTATTTAAACTGGTCGAATCGGCTTTCGGTGTTGCCGTATCGCTGGTGATCCAGGAGGCATTCGGATCGCGCAGACGGATGGCCTCGTGCAGGGTATTGGCCCGTTCGTAGTCGCCTTGAGTTTCGAACGCCTCCGCCATCGCGAGGAGCCGTGCCGTCGGGAACTCGCCGCTGTCGCTGGCGGTGGTTTTGAACGCCTGCGCGCAGCCCGAGAGGATCCCGCAGGTGACGAGGGTGCCGGTGATCAACAATGCAGGTCGAACGGATCTCATGTGAACCATTGGACTCCATCCTGGCTGAAATAGCGGACTCTATCCTGACACCCGGGGAGACCCGTTTGGAGAATCGCCTGGACAGGTTCCATTACCTGTCGGACGGGTGAGGATGCTGTATCGCCTGACTGGCGAGGGAATTTCGAGCATTCCCTTTGTCCTCATCGTCCACGGACCCGCTCACAGTTGAGATAAACTGGGAAAACTTTTCCGATTAGAACGATTTTTCCGGCTGGCCTTTGAGTGTCTGTTCAGTAATCAGCTTCACTTCTGCACTCCAATGTCGAACGGCTTCCAGCAGCGAATGCCGGTCAAGAGGTTTGGTGACGATGGCATCGCACCCGGCTCGCAGACATCGATCCTGAAGCGATTTTATGGCATGAGCCGTCAACGCCAGGATTGGTTTACGGTATCCCGCCTGCCGAAGAATCTTTGTGGCGGTGTAACCATCCATCACGGGCATTTCCATATCCATGAGGATGACATCAAAGCAGTTGGCGGGATTAGTCGCCTCTTTAACTGCCTCGGCGCCGTTGTTGACAATTGTGACTCGGCCGCCCGCTTTCGTCAGTATGAAATTGAATAATCGTTGACTGTCGGGACTATCCTCGGCGAGCAGGATGTTGCAAACCAGAGGTTGCTGGACGTTGGGGAACGCTTGAGGCCCTCGCTTTTCACGGCGGAAGTCTTCAAGGGAGTGAACCGGGGTCGACGACGGCGGGCTGCCGATTTCGATCGTAAACCAGAAGGTGCTCCCTTTGCCGGGCGTTGATGTCAGACCGATGGTTCCTCCCAAAAGCCCCACGAGTCGTTTGCAGATTGCCAGCCCCAGGCCGGTACCACCATACTTGCGGGAAACGGAACTGTCGGCCTGCGTAAAAGGTGCGAACAGCTTGCCGGCGGTTTTGGGATCAATGCCAATGCCACTGTCCGAAACTTCAAACCGCAGTAGTTCTCTATTCGTGGCGTCCGTTTGCTTCTCGACTGTTAAACGGATCAAACCCTCGCTTGTAAACTTGGCGGCATTACCGAGCAGATTGAAGAGGACCTGTTTGAGGCGAATGCCGTCGGTTTCGATGATCCGCGGGAGTGGCGTCAGGAATTCAGTCTCGAATTCCAGCTCCAGAGTTTTAGCCCGCACGTTCATCATCGCATCGAGATCATCAATCAGCTGAACTACCTCGCAAGTTGTTCGTTCGATATCGAGTTTCCCCGATTCGATTTTTGAAAGATCGAGGATTTCGTTGATGATACTCAGGAGGTGTTCGCCGTTTCGACGAATCGTCTGCAGCCCGCGTTCCTGTTCTTCGGTGTCGAGGTCGCTGTCGCTCAGGATTTCGGTGAAGCCGAGGATTGCCGTCAGTGGCGTGCGGATTTCATGGCTCATGTTGGCGAGAAATTCAGATTTCGCAACATTCGCCGCCAATGCCGCGTTCGCCGCCCGCTGGGCATCCAGCTGGGCCTGTTTTTCGGTCGTGATATCGTCAATCGCTACAACGATCTGATTGGAATCCGTTTCCATGAGTCGTGCGAGTTTGACTGAAAACCATTTTTGCGCACCGGCGTCCTGCACGATAAATTGATCCACATCGACCGGTTCCGGGTCGGTCAAAAGTTCGCGAATTCTGGCGGCGATCTCTAACTGAGGGGGCCAGAGCAACTCTTCTGAACGTCTCTCCGGCACGAAGAAACAATCGCCTTCGAGCAATTTCACCTCGCCCCATTGATTATTTATCTGTGGCAACTCTTCGAGAAATTCGTTCCAGGCGGAGTTCGTGACCAGGATATGTCCCTGATCGTCAACGAGTGCAAGCGATTCATTGAGCGAATTCAACGTGCGCGTCGCCATAGCGCGGGTGCGCTCAATTTCCCGTTGCATCTCCCGCGATTCGGTCACATCCGTGATGATGAGCGAGGTGCCGGAGATGACCTGATCATTTTCGATAATCGGCGCGATCGACAGGGAGAGTTCGACTTCGTCGCCTGTCCTGGTAAGACCACAGGTTTCGATACGGCTCTGACCGGCTCTTCCGTCCGAGATATCCTGGATAAGCTGAAGGATTTCGAGTTGCTCGCCTCCCGAGAAAAGAAGCGCGATACAATTGGGGATAGCTTCGTCGTGCGTATAGCCAAAGATTCGTTCGGCCGCTTTGTTCCACGAATGCATGGTCAGTTTTCGGTCGAGGCCAATTATGGCTTCATTCGATGAATCCACGATCGTTGCGAGCCAGTTCAGGCGGCGTTCGTTCCGTTTGCGTTCGGTAATGTCTTTCACGATACCGCTGAAGAATATCTGATCCCCCACACGTACCTCAGCAACGGAGAGATCGATGTCGATCAGCGTACCGTCTTTACGTCGCGCCTGCACTTCGCGACCGATGCCGATGACTCGCG
>PABD01000058.1 GCA_002702685.1 Planctomyces sp. | reverse complement strand
GAGCACGGATACGAACTCTGCACTCGCACTGCTGGACGAGCCAGTGGCACCCACTTTCGTGTGTTTCGTGGTTCCATCCCTCCTCCTCGACAGCGTGCGTCCCACCCGTCACCGGTGAAAAAATTCCCCCCATCGTCATAAATGCTTAAAAATCCGCGTGCGTTCTTCGGTTCGGTTCGGGTATGCTCTAAATGTATACCACTTACTCGTGAATCCGATTCTGGCCTCGCCCGCATCCGGGCCCTGTCCCCAAAGGTCATGCCGTGTCCAGCGCTCCTTTCGCCGTGCAATGTCCTGAATGCCGCGCCCAGTTCAAAATGCGCGACCCCGCCGCCGTCGGTCAGACCAAACGCTGCCCGAAATGCCGCGCCCCCTTCGTCGTGGAACCGATGTCCGAGGAAGACGACTTCGGTTTCGGCGAGGCCGATGAAGACAGCGGCATGGTCTCGGCCCCCCGTCGACGTTCCGCGCGGCAGGGGGGGAATCGCCGATCCGGAGCTGAGAAGTCGAGCGTGAACAAAGCGGGCGGGAAAAAAGGAAACGCGAAGGCGAAACGCAAAAAGTCGGGGAGCGGGGAATCGAACCTCGCGACCTACATCATGATCGCCGCAATTCCGATCGTGCTCGTTGGCCTGGGGGCCGTGATCTACTTCAACATGCCGGACGGGGCGCTGGTCGGAGCCGAATTTACCCAGCCGCAGGAATACGTCACCTGGAACACACCGACGAGCGCGTTCGAATTCGATTACCCCAAAGACTGGGACATCAATTCGTCCAAGTTCAAAGCGCTCGTGAAGTATCGCTCGGTCGAAATCTCGGCCGAACATGATACGGATGACAGCATGTTCAACCTCGATATCTCCAGCGGTCCGGTGCTGGAAGGGGAGAACCCGGGGGATGGGCATTACCCCGTCGACGACGTGCACACCATCAAAGGGAAACAGATGGAGGAGGCGTATCAGTCGAAGTCGTACTCCGAAAGAGATGTCGGACGCGTGCCGACATTACTGCGCAATTCCCACTACGCCGAGTACTCCTACACCAGCTTCTTCGGCACGGAACGCCGCGGTTACCGCCTGACCATTCTGTTCTCGAAGTTCTGCCAGCTGAACATCCTGATGGAAAGCGACGCCGACGAATTCGAAAAAGCCAAACCGGTCTTCCTGAAAGTGATGGAAACCTTCCGCGACCGCAACGCGGAAGAAGACGACGACGCCATGGAGGACCTCCCCCTTGAAGAAGAGGACGGCGAGTTCGTGGAAGAAGAGGAAGAGCGATAACATCACGGAAGTCAGCACCATGGATTCGGAACGCCCTCAGTCGGTCATGAAATACCCCCGACACAAACTCATCAAGATTGCGGTCCTGCTCGTGTTCCTCGTCGGTGTCGGATATGTCGGCTGGCGTGGGTATGCCAGCATGCGCGCGGCCGCGATCATCGATGAACATTTCGACCTGGTAGGCGGATACTTTCCGGGATACAACGTTGCTGAAAAGGTCGATGGACGATACATCGTCCACCAGCAATACCGATCAGAGCAGGGTACCAGTTTCACGGTGATCAGATATCCTTCGGAGTTCATCGTCTCCTGGATCGATATGGAGTGGGCGCTCAAGTTGACAGGGGGCAAGATCGAGGCCTTGAGTGTCGTCTCCGATCAGGAACTCGGGTGGGTGAAGGCCGCCTTTGACTTGCAGGGGCTGACGCGCCTCGAATCGTACTCGGACGAATTCACCGGTGCGGAACTCGCAGGGCTGCCGAGTCGCGATATCGTCCACCTGCAACTCTCGAATACCGGTTTGACCGACGCCGGCCTGGAATGGATCGGCGACTGTGAGCAACTCCAGTTCCTCGATCTCGAAGCGACCTCGATCACAGATACCGGTTTGTCGCACCTCGAAGATCTCCAGCAACTCGAACATCTGCGTTTGAGCAAGACAGACATCGGTGACGAAGGCGTCCATCGCCTGCTCCCGCTCACGACCGACGGGGCGCTTCGCTATCTGTATCTCGATCAAACCGAAGTCACCGACGGAGCCATCGATACGCTACGCAAAATGCAGGGGCTCGAAGAACTGGGGCTGGCCGAAACCGAAGTCACCGACGCGGCCGTCGACCAGCTCATCCAGATGAAGTCGCTCAAGTTTCTGAGGCTGCGCGACACCCGGGTCAGCGAAACCGGAATGGACCGGCTGCGGAATGCCTTGCCCGATTGCAGGATCTGGTGAGCTTCCTGCGAGCTCCCGCCCATGTCCATCCTGGCAGGTAAGACCGGTCCGCCCGCGTCCGTCCCCGCCTTCTGGCATTAAAATAGCGGTTTTTTGCGTGAAATATTGGACATCGTTCCAGTAGAATAATATCGATAACCGTCAGCATTTCTGCCTTCACTTCTATTTGAAGAAACACTTCTTTTTCCCAAGGGGATGATCGTGCCGCAAGCACCCTTCGCCGTTCAATGTCCCGAATGCCAGACGCAGTTCAAAATCCGCGATCCGAAGATGATCGGTCGGAAAAAGAAATGCCCGAAATGCCAGGTCCCGTTTGTTCTCCGACCGGCCGGAGAAGAAGAGGATGGTGGCTTCGACGGTGACGAAGGGATCTTCGGCGCGGGAGGAAGTATGGAGCGTCTTCCCCAGCGCCGCTCTAATCGGAAGCCCGCCAAAAAACGGCGGGCGGAGCCAGTGGAAGCGAGTGAAGGCAAACCAAAACGGCGACGAAAGAAAGAAGAGGAACAGAAGGGAAGCCCCGTCCTGCTCTACGTGCTGATCGCCCTCATTCCCGTTCTGCTCCTCGGGTTGGGCGGCCTCGTGTATTTCGCCGGACCGTTGATCTCCGGTGGGGGTGGGGACTTAGGGAACCCCGAAAAGTACCTCTTGTGGCAGGCGGACAAGGCCGACTTCCAGTTCGAATACCCCGCCGACTGGAGCGTGGGGGGATCGTCGAAAGCGATCACGCTCGATTACGGATCCGTCAACGTCACGATCAACGACAGCTTCGTGGGTGGCCTGATGGCCGATGTCGCCAAGGCTCAGCGCGGCATTCCCCAACCGGGCGATACGCGGGAACCGGTCGACGACATTCATGAACTCTGGTTGCCCAAGGTTCAGGAAACTTATTCCGACTACGAGGAAGTGAGCGTCGGTCGCATCCCCAACAAACCGGGGGACTCGGCATTGAGTCAGTTCAGTTACTCGGGATTTCTCGGAGGAGGAAAGAAAGGGTACCGGGCCACTATCATCAACGTGAAGTACAACCTGCAGATCATGATGGCCTGCGCCCCCGACGACTTCGAAGAAGTCAAACCCGTCTTCGACCACATCCTCAAAACAATCAACCTCCGCTCGCGCCGCGTTCGTGTAGGTCAATGAAATTATTTTTCATCGTCCTGCGAAACAAGTCGATAATGGACTTCAAATTCCGAAGGTTTCCCATCGCTTCGCCGTCCGCGATAGTCATAAAACGTGAGAACGGGAATCTTTACACCACATTCCTATTGCATACGTACCGATGTACGTATAGATTACGTTCAAATGTACGTTAAAAGGAATTACGCGTGAAAGAGCTCCCCCCCTTACCGAAATCAGAACTGGAGATCGCGCGGATCGTCTGGCGACTGCAGGAAGCGACCGTGCGGGAGATCGTCGAGGAACTTGCGAACGACCGGGAAGCGGATTTTTGGACGGTACAGACCTACCTCAGGCGCCTCGCAAATAAGGGATATCTCAAGGTTCGAAAAGAAGGCCGCACCAATATCTATGCTCCGGCCGTTGATCTGGAGGGGGTTATCTCACAGGTCTTCGAGGAAACGGTGGAGCGACTATTCGACGGAAAAATGCTCCCCGCGTTTCAGCAACTCGTCAACAGTCGCGACCTCACTGAGTCGGATATCGATGAGTTACAGACCCTGCTCAACGGCTTGAAAGCCGAACGTAAACGCAAGCGGGGGAAATCGAAATGAGTTCATTTCTGAATGTCGTGTCGTCCCTCCTCTGCACACAACTCTGGCAGGTTACTGCGCTGATCGTCATCGTGTTGTTACTGTCGATGACAGTACTTCGCCGTCGTCCTCATTACGCGTACGCAATCTGGTTGCTGGTCCTCGTCAAGTGTGTGACTCCTCCCGTCTGGAGCAGTCCGGTCGGAGTTTTCAGCTGGCTCGGACGGGAGGAGGTCGCGACCGTTTCACCGCTCCCAGTCATGCAGAACCGCGCCTCCTTGAATATCAGCGGCGACTCGAAAGCGTTTGTCTCGTCAGTTACCGAGGCATCACCAGAGACAGTAACCACGGTTACTCCCTCCAGCTTTGAACCGAGGCACTACTTTTTCACCTTCTGGATGGCCGGCTGTCTGTTCTCCTTCGCCTGGACTCTCGTTAAACATATCCGTGGATGCTATTCGCTTCGAAAGCTCCTACTTCCGGAGGAACCGGTGGATATCACAGCGCGAGTGGAAAGACTGAAGAACAGGCTGTCAGTGCAGAACGACGTGCGCGTGCGGGTTGTGTCAAAACATATCGGCCCGGCTGTTTACGGATTCATGCGTCCGACCATTATCATTCCCCGGAGTGTGGTCGAGCAATGCGATGCGGACGAACTCGATCTGATTCTGGGACACGAGCTGATCCACCTTCGCCGGAGAGATGCATGGCATGTGCTCCTGCAAACCCTCGTCGGAATCGTCTGGTGGTTCCATCCTCTCGTGTGGTGGATGCAGTACCGCATCGCCGAACAGCGCGAACAATGCTGCGATGCGGAACTCATCGCGTGTACTTCCAGTGACCCTGAGCAATACGCGAACTGCCTGTTGAAAGTCATCCGGCAGTCCCGGGAGCCTCACCTGATCGGCGGTCTCCCTTTTATTCCGTTACGTCAGAACAAGGAACGTCTGAAAATGATCATGCAATCTCATGGAAGAGCCATTGAACGAACTCCCGGCCGGATCTGGCTGTTGACGGCGGGCTTGTCCATCATCCTGTTGCCCGGTGCCGCCCTGGTCCAAGCGGAACCGAAAGACGCAACACCCGTCTCAGAGGAGTCGGCGAAACCCGGCAAACCGGTCAAAGAACCAGTGCCACTTTTCCCAGAAGTGGCGAAGGAAAGGTCACGTCGGAAAGGACAGCTCGATCAATCATTTAAGTTAACCCTGCGTGCGGGACAAACCGTGGAAGAAGCTATCAGATCCATTGCCTCAGAGATCGGTGTCGCCCCGACGATCGAAGGCGAAGATTCGATGATTTTTGATCTGGTGTATGGGATTCCGCTCAAACAGGATCTGTTGCTCGATTGCAACTCCTTCCAGGAGGGACTCGACGAATTGAGTCATTCGCTGCTCGCTGGCGCGCATGTTAAACCGACAAGCGAAATGGCCTTACTTCGAACCTACCATGTCGGAATCGGAAGAGAGGCGTGTATCGTGACGAATCCTCTCATCCGTATGCGCACTCCGCACAAAAAACGTGTGGCGGTTTACGACGTAGCCGACCTTGTTAAAAAGGAAACGGACGACGACACACGTAATTCGGGTACATTCAGCTATGAGGGAGTACAAGACCTGATCATGAGACGCGTTCCCGCGTATTGGGAACGTAGTGGTCGCTTTGATGACGTTGATAAGAACGTCTGGGATCCCATCAGGGAGCGGCAGATCCCGTTAGTGGAACATCCTGAGCTTGAACCCTTCGTGTCATCGATGAGTGAACTCGATAGTACACTTACGCTGATCATCCGCGGATCAGAGTCGCTGCACATGGAAATCGCTGCCGCACTCGAAACCATGAGGAACGAACAGGGGAGTTCCCGGTAGATCATCTCGCACCGCTCCTGCCGCGAGACAAACCACTACTGCGCCTCCACCATCGTTTCCTGTCGCTGCATTTTCCGGTTCGCTTCCGCTTCGCGGAGCATTGCGAGCAGCTGGTTGATCTGGTAGTGAACGGAGCGGGGGGCTTTCACGACAAGGAGATACTTGGAATTCAAGTAGCTCATACGGCATGCGAGAAAAGTGTGTTCTGGGTCGGGTTGCAAATGTGATGACGCATCGTTTTTCGGAAAGGGGCTGGAGATACCTTCGAACTCGGAGATCGGAATGCCTGAGATTGACCAATACGCGATGACGTGTTCCCGGATCAGATTGATGAGATCGATCGGGGGCTGAATATGAGATTCCGTCACCGCGAAGTCCTGGATGTCATAAGCTTCCGTCACCATCGGGCAGGGCAAACCGATACGCGCGAGTTCATTCCCCAGCAACACCTTGTCGTCGAGTGGTACCGCGATGAAACGGAACAACAGGAGATCATCATTTGAACTGGCAAAAGCAGCCCCTAGTTCATCGAGTGCGGTCTGAAAGTTGTCGGCGTCTAATGTCATGTCTTGTTTAATTGCCTGGTCTGACTGTGCACTTTCGCTATTGAGCGATGCACCGAGCATCGGCGACTCATGTTCGATCTTCACGCCCGCCGCGTCGGCCAACTGCTGCAGCGCTTCCGATATTCTCGTCCCCGCTTTCAGTTCCAACGAGACCGGTTTCTGCAACCGCTCCGCCATCGATTCCTCGTTCTCCGCCGTCGCGGTGACCGGTTTGCTCTCTTCGGTGGGAGTAGGTTCCTCGCCGGTGGCGAAGGAATGACTCAACAGGAGGGTCAGGCAGACGACGGTAAAGACACGGAACTGTTCTTGGTAACGGCGCATGGAAACTCCTTTATGGATGCTATACGGTACGTGGGGCAAACGCGGAAAGTGACTGATAAAAACAGAGCACGGGGCTGCATTCACCCTTCTCATCAGAACAGGGAACCATTCTGCCCCTGTGGCGGATTCTGATTGGGGGCGGGGACGGTCGCGGATTCCTGGTTGGACGACGGCTCCTGTCTCGCTTTCAATTCGGACCGCAGGTCATACAGTAATTCCTTAACCTGGTAGTGGACCGACTTCGGAGCATGAATGAGCAGGAGCCGATTGGCTTCCAGTGAGTAGATCTTACAAATGGGGGCGTAATCCCGTGACGCCAACGTCATATCCTGCTTCAGGCCGCGATAAATGAGAGTCGGTTCAGAATCTTTGTCGCGCTCGTGCGGATTCATCCAGATCACGGGGATCTGTGTCTCGATCATGTCGACCAACATACCGGCCCGGATATAGTGCGACTGGAGATCTGCGATGGCATAAGACTGTTGCTCCTGGACGAGGGGCAACGCCGCCCGCAAGGAAGCTCCTGTGATCAGGATCCCTTCCTCACTGGGAATCGCCAACCAGCGATACTGGATCGCCTGCAGTTCAGTTTGCAATAATCTATGAACATCTTTTTCGTTCGATGGCATCAGGTGGCTGGCGATGGAGGCCAGGGCCGTATCGAAGTTCTCAACATCGAGCACGATCTTCTCCGGCAGCGTCGTACTCAGAGCGAAGTTGACGGTCCGCAGATGATCCCCTTCAAATTCCACCTTCAGGTTGGCCTGTTCCGCCATTTTCAGCATGGCGTCCTTCAGCGTCGTCCCTCCCTCCAGTTCCAACTTGACCGGCGCGGCGAGCTGTTCCCGATGTTGCAGGATCTTTTTATCCAGCTCCGGTTTCAGTTCCACGGGCCCTGTCTGACCGCCCAATCCGAATTGCGCCCGGGCGACATCAGCAGCGAACAGTACCGAGAGTGACAGGATGGCAACCCGGACAGAGGTGGTGACGAACGATCGCATGCAGCTTTCCCTTCATTTGGTGTTTTACGCTACCTTCCGGTTCTTCCTCGAGCCGAATGAAGTTATATTAGCAAGATCGCTCGCCCCCTGTCCAACTGAGCTTTCTTTCTCCCCTCATTTCGAGAGATGTTCCCCATGGATCGGCTTAAACGTTTCGTCCGGAATACTGGTTCATTCTACCTGCTGCAGCTCGGTGTGTGCGTTTTCTTTATCGGGTTCTATTTTCTCGCTCAGCTTCGTCACGGCACGATTGTACGTGACGCGCCCCCATCTCCACCCAATAATGGACTTGTCGTCACCCGCCAATGATAGTGTGTGCCGGCGTGATATTCTGGACGGCAATTTGTCGCGGTAAATGGGGATTCTATGCTCATCGCGGCTTCGGGTTCTCAAAACCCTGAGCTCTCCATGCGTTTGTAGCCTAAACACAACCCGATTTGAAATCACCTTTGGCGGCCGCCATCGTGACTTCTGCCAAGCGTTTTTCGTCCGATCTTCAATTCGTCATTCAACGTTCGTGCATCATTGCTATTGGAACGTGCGACTGTCTTCAGTTTTCAGCAGAGATTTTTCATGGCATTTCCTTTGCGGATTCAAGTTACGTGCGTCATTGGCTTGAGACTGGGCAGTCAACGCCAGATTAGTCAGGATCTTCCACTGCGATTGAATGAGTTCACTGCGTGCATGAAACGCCATGCGAGGCCGAACCGTGTAGCCTAGAGCAATTCCAATCAGTTGTCCGCGTGAATCAAACAGGCCGCCACCAGAGTCCCCACCTCGCAGTTTGGAGTCAGATGTCCACACCAGACTGGACCACGACCGATCTTCAGGAATGGCCAGCGTCGCGAATCTTACCAAAGGTTTCAGTTCATCATAATCATGCGGGTAGCCAGCAAAAATACATTCCGCACCCGGCGAGACTGTCGCAGAACATCCGAGTTCCACATGAGGCCAAGGTCCAGAATCGCTCATCTGTAACAATGTGATATCGGCGATTCGATTTGAGACCAATACTTTGGCGTTTGCAACGCGACCATCAGCAAGTGAAATCGATAGTAATTCACCGGACTGCTTTGGTTGTCCATGTGCATGTGTCAATATATGCCCTTTGGAAGTTACGATCACTCCACTCCCCAGACGAGTGTCTTGGATTCCGACTCGTACTGTTGCGGCTCCTATGTGCTCTAATACTTGCGTTCGATTTCTTTCGCCCTTAACGAGCTTCTCGTCCGATGTACAATCTGTTGTCTGCAGTCGAATTTGATCTAAATTCCGACCTGCTGTCAGGTCATCCCAATGCTGCACCAATATTGGGACGCCGGTATGTGTACAAAGCCGTCCGGTTCGTACAGTAATCCCCAACAAACGACCTTCAAAATCAAATAGTCCTCCGGTAAATGACTTGGTATGCATGGAACTGACGACCCAATAGGGTAGCGATGCCTCTTGAATAACTCCTGGACTAATCGAAGCTTGGTTCGCGGGTTTAGATGCACGATTGCTTCTCGGGTACCCTGCTAAAAAACAATCCTGACCGACTCGCGCCTGGACCGTCTCAAGTTCTACATACGGCCACGGTCCATCGTCGCTAATCTTAAGCAGTTCCACCCTCCATTCATCTGACCATCCCAGCATTTTGGCCGCAACTCGGCGACCATCCTGCAGACGGACTGTCAATGGCCCATTGCGGATACTGGTTAGACGGTCATTTCCAAACGCGGCAACATACCCATCCGCAGTCACAATCACGCCAGAACCTGTCGGCGTGGAAAGTGATTCAGTACCATACGAAACTTGCACGATCGCGGCGGACACCCTCTTGCGTACTGCATCGATTGGCCCCTCGCGGTTTTCCTGATCCTGGCCATAAAGAATCGATTGCAATGAATTTAACAGGAGTGAGGCTACTGCCGCACAACTCAGTAATTGTTTTCTTCTGTTTAGGACACTCATGATATTAATTGCAAGTGCGGGAATTGACTATGGTTGCTTGTTGGGCAGTTCAGCTAAACCAAACTTTCTGCGCGCTTGATTGGCATCATCTACTGTAATATGGTAAATGTAAATCGAGAATCCTACTAGCAGCCCGTTGAAGATCCTAACTTTACGCCGCGACCAATGACTGGTTTTCGAGCGGGGGAAAAAAGGTTGTATGGGAGAAGATGCGGGT
>PABD01000057.1 GCA_002702685.1 Planctomyces sp. | reverse complement strand
GCCCCGAGCCTCAGCCCCTCGACCGAAGGGGGTGCACGCTCGAATCCCGCCCTTCGCAGGGACGACCGCACGCACCATGAGGGGCAGCCCGTCATCAAAGGAGGTCGATGGCGGTTCCGGTGCCTCCTGTTGTTCTGAGGGGGCGTTTTTGAGTAACTCCGCCGAGAGTCGTACGCCGAGAGCGTCGGTCGACCAGAAGTGAGCGAGATACTCTGCGACCTGAGGCTTCAGTTCCGGGTACTTGAGCGCAGCATACGTGAAGGCCATGCGTCTATTCGCATAGTGAATTTTCAGGTCCTGCAGTTCCTGCCACGTGACAGGCGTTTCGTCGACCATTTGCTCGAGGGCCTCGCGGTCATCGACGTCTTCCCATTCCTTGCCCAACAGAGATTCCAGCTGCTCTTGTGCGTCTGCTGGTTTGCCCTCGGACATTAGTTTCGAGGCGAGCATCAAACGAACAGTGAATAGCTCAAGGTAAGCTTCGTCATAGAGTTCATTTTCGTCGTAATTTGAGCTGTATTCGACGCCGATTCCGTTTTCCTCAAGAAGTTGCTCTGTCGTTGCGATGTAATCTGCCCCTGCCAGAATGGTGAGTTCGACGCGGCGTCCTCTGTCATAGGAAAAATCTTCGCTGCTGGAAATGAGATCAAGCGCGGCCTGATCATTTCCGGCCCAGAAATCTTTCAAGAGTTCAGCATACCGCTCGGCGTAATCGGAATTGGCTTCATAAAGTTTAGAAAACGATGTTTTCCATTCTTCGAGATATTCATCGGCCTCTGCCTCGCGACCCTCGGCCAGCAACTGCATCACGCGGAACTCGACGAACATTTTGTATACGTCAGAGGGGGCGGAAATATTCAAGTTCTGAAAGTACGCTTCGATCAGCTCTGTTTGTCCCAGGTTGTAGTAGCAATAGAGCTGGAACAGATTCGGTTCTGATGTTGTCGGGAGCGTGGTCGTTTCCTGCTCGTCTTCGCCGAACCGTCCGCCGCGATTCCCTTCCTCGATCGCCAGGATCTTTTTGTCGAATTCGATGGCGCGTTCGAACTCCTGGGCCGTGAAACAGGATCGTCGCAGGTTCAACAAGAGACGGAGGTTTTCCGGGTAACGCTTATGCAGGTCTTCGAGAATTTCTTTTTGTTCAGTAAAGGTGGGCGATATTAACGCTTCGACGTATTGGAACGCACCAACTTCCGGGTGTTCTTTCGCGAGTTCCGAAATACGCGCGCGCCCTTCCGCCTCGCGATCCGCATTTTCCATGGCGGCAAACCAGGTATCCACCCAGTCGAAGTCGTCGGGGTGCTCCTTGAGAAATTGCGTGAAGATCGCTTCGGCACGCTCATACTGCTCTGGTGTCGAGAGCGTAACACAATACATGCTCAGGAGGAACTGGTCGTTCTCCGATAGGGAGAAGGTTTCGACCTCCTCCATGTCCGGGAGAAAACGCTCAGCCAGCTGAATTTTCCGTTCCCTTTTCTGCTCATCGGTAAGGCCATTCACACCAACCATCTCCAACGCAAACCAGGCTTCCCCGTTGCCCGGATCCAGGAGGTTGATCGCGGATTTCTCATAGATGCGATCGGTGCTCGCATTGCTGACGGTGATCTCCTCGGGAAGTTCCTGGAACGGATAGTCGATGTCCTCGAACTGCCTTACCTTTTCAAACATGAAGATCGACGAATTATCGAGTGACTTCTGAAGCAGATCGACATCTTCATTACTCGAATAGTATTCGATCGCATGCATATAAACAGCGGATTCCGAGGGGTCGAGGATCGTGACCGAACTGTCCAACAATCGGTCGAAGAAACCGGATTCGATGGTGAACTCGTAAGGTTCGTGTTTTTGGGCCTCCTCGGGCGGTCCTTCGAGGCTCACCGAGTGTGTCCCTTCGGCGATGCTGACTTTCTGTTCGGCGCCCGGAGCGACTTGATAGGTTTCGTCATCTATTCGCACGGAGATCGGTTTCTGCAGGCCGTTCACGAGGAAGACCGTTCGATTGCCGCCGAGGAAGAAGGAGTAGGCGGTGACACCACCCACGAGCAGCAGCAGGATTGCCACGGCGATCAGCCAGGGTTGCTGATAAAAGGGCGTCGGCCGGACGATCGAATCCCGTTTGCCAAGTGTCTTCTCCGAACGACGAACGGCTTTGGAAAAATCACGATTCTTCGCGAAGCCCGGATCGGTTTGATTCAGTTTTTCAAAGATCGCGTGGGCCTTGTCGTGTTTGCCCTGCCCCTGGTATGCCTGCGCCAGCAGGAACAACACGCCGGAATCGTAATGCTCGCTGTCCCGATCGATTTCGTCGACCAGTTTTTCCGCCTTTTCGAGTTCCCCCTGTTGGATATGGACAACCGCCATCCCTCGTTTCGCGAGCGGGTTGTCGGGGGCGAGCTCATACGCGCGCTGCATACTTTTGCGAACTTCGTCGGGACGACCGATGATTTCGTACCAGGTCGTCAGGTAGAAATGCGCTTCGAAATCACGCGGGAATCGCTCTTTGATCAAGCGGGCGATCTCGGCGGCTTCTTTCTCTTTGCCCGACTGGTGGAAGGTCTGATGCAGTTCAATCGCGGCGTTGACATCGTCCGGATTGTTCTTCATGTTGAGCATGCACTCGGTGACGGCCGCTTCGACCGAGTCCTCCCAGTCACTCAGCCGCATGGAGCGATGTTGGCGGCAGTGAGAGCACTCACCAAGGATTCGTTTTTTGCCGAGCGGGATGACGGGAATGAACAGCACGCAGATGCAGTAACGCGTGTCGTAATCGATCAGCTGGGAAGGTTTGCCGCAGAATTCACAGGTGCCTTGGTAGATGTTCTGATTCTTTTTGCCAAAGTAAGTGGTACCCACTCCATTGATCGCGGTCGGCATGATGGTTTCTCGAGAGGTGAGGAAGCGAGAAGGAAATGACGATCCATCGTCACATTTTTCCTGCTGAAGATCAAGCACAAACGGGTCCGCTTATGCTCGCTTTCATGTGACCGGAAAATTGCGATTATTCACGCACCCACTGACTCATTCTTCCTCGTTGAGCTCTTCCATGATAAGCCCTGCCCGTTCGACGGTCTTCTCATGGCTTTCGTGCGGGAAGTACGCGGCACGCATCACGAACCCGTAGGCTTCACCAACTTTGTAGTCGGGGATGAACCACTGAAAGTCCCACGCCGGGTTCCCATTGCCGCCGCCGGTCGGTGATTGTGCGAACCAGATCTGATCGCGTTGACGGAACATCTGGACGAACGCCATGCCGTGGCTCACGCCGTAGTAGCCAGGGGCCATATGCACGTAACCGGAAGGATGGTTGGCGAGTGTCAGCGGGAAGCCCTCGTCAAAGGCAATCGTGTGTTTATAGTCCGCGGGCGGGTGGGTGCTGCTGACTCCGTGTTTCGGAGAGATGAGCTCCAGCCACTCGGGTTGAGTCCCGAACTGATCGCCGTTTCGACCCCAGAAGTTGATGCCGACTTTCTCTGGTGAGCGGATGTAGCTGGCCCAGAAGAGGCCGATATAGTTTTGCGAAAAGGTGGCGGCCTTGGGGACGCATTCGAACGTGTATTCGACCGTTCCATCAGCCATGAGTTCATACCGGCCGCAGCTCTCCAGCTTCCAGTTCAAGGTCGGTGGCTGATACAGCTCGACGGTCCGATCGTTGATGATCCGGAGCTGCATCGGATTCTGTCGCGGCTCAAAGCGTTCCCGATTCACTTTGAGCGTGCCATCGTGAATGTGTTCGTAATTCAAACCGGCGTAGGTCGGAACAAAAAGGTTCGCTTTCTGTTGGTCGTGTCCCCAGTAGGCAATGCCGTTGTAGCCCCGTTTGTGTGCCGGGGTCAGCTCTGTCGTGCCAGGTCCATTATCGACGACAACGATGGTCGTTTCACCGGCGGTGAGTTCCGCGGTTCCCGTGGTGGAGACCGAGTATTCGACATCAGGATTGGTCAGGCTGGTCACTCCCGGCGCGGTGAGCGGGTGAGCACCGGTCAACAACAGCAGACTGCACAAACCGAGAAGACAACTATAGAGTCGCGCGTACATCGAATTCGGGCCTTGAGAAAATCTGGAGAGGACAGGAATTAAAAATCTCATCGTGGAAGCCTCGCTAATGTAACATGGAATACGACACGTTCGAACCTGATTAAGCGGAATATTGTCCGCACCCGGCATCAGACTCAATCGATCTCGTTCTACGACAAGCTGGAATTATTCCTCGCTGACCGCTAACTTGGAAAGATCAAAGGTGCCGATACTGAATATGCGTCGTCATCGGTGAAATCCAGTCGTCAACGTCAAGATAAGTCTTAACCTCTCCAGATAAAGAGCTTCCATGCAACTGAAACCAATCACCGACGCTTTGTCGGCGAAAATGCCTTCTGTTCTTCGTTGGGCCGGAGAGGTGGCAAAATTACTCCGTCAGTACAGTATCGGCATCGATAGCAAGACGTCCGGCTACGCCACGACTGATGCTCTGACACTCGCTGATTTGAGTGTTCAGGAATTGCTGGTGAATGCCTTAAGGGACGAAGATCCGATCTTCCGGACCTGCCGAATTGAAGCGGAAGAAGTCACCGGAGATATGAGTCAATTCGCACAGGATGCGCCATTCACCATTTGCCTCGATCCTATCGATGGAACGAAGCAGTACCGTGACCGTACTGGAGATGGCTATGCGGTGATGCTGAATCTTCGCTCACGAGATACGGTACACTACTCACTTGTATTCATCCCGGAAAAGGGGGAACACGGCATGTGGGTAGAGGCGGTAGAGAAGAAAATTGTGTGCGGATACGACGATCCGTCTCGCTCTGCCCGAGATGTGCTTAACAGTCTGGCCCCCATCAATCTCGCTACTCGGCCTGATTCAAAAAAAATCTACATGATCGGATTCCAGGAGCACGATCCGGACAAAGCGCGGCAGGTGACGGAGGCCGGTCTGGAGGGAGTCATTCCCAGCGACATGCCGGGCAGTATCTATGAACTGCTCGCGCGGGGAGAGTTCGGTGGGTCGCTGATTCACACGCCGAATATCTACGACTTCCCCGTCTCGCTGCAGATCGCACGCATTCTGGGGGGCGATGCATTGTGGGCTCATAACGGAGAGCCGGTGAACTTCGACGAACTGTGGATGGACGACCGGGCAAACATGCTCCGTTTGCCCGGCATCGTCGCCTGCAGCGCGAACCGGGAAACGCTCCGCATTTTGTGCGACGTGGCGAAAGACTGGAGCCAGAATCGCTACGGGGACTGAGCGTCAATCGACGGTGTGATCGACGTTTTCAGCGTTCTCAGCGACTGGATGCCATGTCGGGCGTGCTGTCCGCAGGACTGGTTGGCGTAGAGTCATCTTCGCCGGTGATGGCATTGATGTCGTCCCGCGTCAGTTCGACCAGGATGCCTCCCATGCGGAAGAAGCGGTGGATCTTGCTGAACCAGAGTTCTGATTTCCACTGCAGACCGGAATGCTCACAGGCGGCCTGGAACCGCTTCCGATTATAAGTGCGGCATTTCCAGGTGCGGCTGGTCATAACGCCCGCGATCGTGTCCTCGGTCGTCAGGATCAGAATGCTCCCTCCCGGTGCGAGAACGCGGCCCATTTCTTTGAGGCCCGGAATCGGATCGGGAAGATGTTCGATCACCCAGCCACACGTGATGCAGTCGAAGCTGCCGTCGGCGAAGGGGAGTTGCATCATGTCGCCCGAGATAAAAGTCGGGCGATCATCTTTCATCCGGGTGCGGGCGCGTTTGAGCATACCCTGCGACAGGTCGAAGGCAATGAAGTTCGCGTCGATATCGACGGCCTTCAGCAGGTGGCCGAGGATCTGTCCGGCGCCGGAACCGACATCGAGAATCGATTTGCGTTGGCTGACGTCGAATTTGCGTCCGCGAATTAAATGTCCGATGAGCGGTTCATGCAGCGAGATCAGGCTGGCGAGGGCGAGAACGGCCCCCGCAGGACCATCATAAATCTGCTGAACGTGGTCGCGATACTGTTCGAAAGGAAGTCTTCTGATTCCCTTGAACTCCACCAGACGACGTAACATCCGTTTCGAAAGAGTTCCAATCCGTGATCGGCGATGCTTGAGATCCATAGTTCCGCGTGTAGACTTTCAATATATCAATTTCGGCGATTGCTCAGGGGCATTGCTTGGGGGTCAAGCCGTCATTCCGTCCGGGAATGTTCGACAGAGGGGCCGAATTATTGACCGATTTTGCAGGCAACCGGCCCGAAAAGAAACAGGCAGGTGCGCTCACCCCCCAATTTTCACCGAATGCGACGTTATAAGCAACAGAATAGCGGCGACTTCTCGAATTTGACAAAAAGCTCTGCTTGAAGAGGTAATAGGGGCAGAGTATAGTGACAGCGCTCTGTTCTCAACCGTGAAGACGGATTTCTCGGCTGCTTACGCCGAGTCGGCCGAGAGGCATCTTTTTATCCTGCCCAGTTCGCCCGATAATTACGAGACGTTCAATTCATTGTCCCGCGGGCGGCGTTTTTCCTCCGCGGTCCGATGTCGGGGCGTTGAATATAACTGTCCGCAGCCGCGGATCTTCCTTTCTCTACCGGACTCTCCGTTCGCACCTCTCCGTAGCCGTTGACTCTTTTCGATATTCCGGTCCCGCCCCGGGCCTCCCCCCGTCAGATTGCCGATCGACGCCTCCATGCAGCGAATTCTGAATATCAGGGACTCTGATGATCCGCGCGATATCATCCATCTGGCGGTGCAGGAACTGGCCGATGGCGGGCTGGTGGTCTTTCCTTCGGAGACATCCTATCTCATCACGGGTTACAGTCTGCATGACACCGCGGCCGATCGCCTGACACAGCTCACTGAAAAGATTGGAGGCGACTGGGGGAGCAGCGGCAGCTGTTTTCTGGCTCTTCGAAGCGGTTCTGAACTGGCCGATTACACGGGCAATCTGGAAAGCCTGGGCAGAAAATTAAGTCGTCGGTGCTGGCCCGGTCCGGTCATTCTGAGCTTCCCCATCTCAGGCGAAGACGAATCAATCCCATCCTTGCTTTCTTCATTTTCAATTCCGGTCCGGGAGTTGCTTGAAAATCAAAATCGCGTACAGTATCGAGTACCGGCCCATGATTCGATTCAGGACGCGATGAAGCTGCTGCCTGCACCGCTGATCACTATTCGCGAGTGTTGGGGACGTTCGCCACTCTTGACGACCGTTCCCGAGGTGCGAGAATTGCTGGGTGATCAACCTGCGCTCATTATTGATGATGGACAGAGCCGGTACGGACAGGCGGCGACCGTCGTCGATGTGAATGATTCCGATTGGGAATTAACGGAGAAAGGAGTCGTCTCGGCGGCAACCTTAAGGAGATTGGCCAGCGATATGTATTTGTTCGTCTGTACAGGAAATACCTGTCGCAGCCCTATGGCAGAGGTTTTATTCCGCAAATTCCTCGCGGATAAGCTAAACTGTCAGGAAGATGAATTGCTCGATCGCGGATTCATTGTCGAATCGGCCGGTCTCTCTGCTCTGCCCGGAATGGCGGCCAGCGTGGAAGCGGTGGATGTCGTCTCCCCCCTCGGGGTTGATCTTTCCACTCATCAGAGCCAGCCGCTTACGAATCGACTCATCGATCAGGCCGACCAAATCTTCGTCATGACCCGAGGACATCTCGATTCCTTGTTGTCGGTTCGTCCCGATATTCACGATCGAGTCCGGCTCCTTTCGCCCGACGGCAGCGACGTGACCGATCCCATCGGAAGCAGCCGCGCTCATTACGAAGAGTGCCGTGCTCAGATCGAGCAATACGTTCGCGACATCATTGAAAAACTCCAGTTAACCGATCAATAGGTTTATCGTTATGAAAATCGCTGTGGCCAGCGACCATCGCGGCTTCGACGTCAAAGGCAAGATCCTCCATCTGCTGAACAATCTCGGTCATGAGGGTCTCGATTTCGGACCGGATGGCGAGGAAAGCGTCGACTATCCTGATTTCGCTTCGAAAGTGGCACGCGCCGTTTCCCGCAAAGAAGCCGATCGCGGAATTCTCATCTGCGGTACAGGGATGGGAATGTGTATCGTCGCGAACAAGTTTTCCGACGTCCGCGCCGCTCCCTGCCATGATGACCTGACGGCCGAGATGAGCCGTCTGCATAACGACGCCAACGTACTCTGCCTGTCCGCGGACCTGCTGGGCGATCGCCTCGTCCATCGCATGGTCGAGATCTGGCTAGAAACTAAATTCGAAGGTGGTCGTCACGCCCGTCGCCTCGAAAAAATCAAAGAGTTCGAGCAGGAGAACCAGAACTGCGGCTGAGCAATCAGACGAGTCAAGAAAAGCGAAGCGTCCCATATTGGAACGCTTCGCTTTTTTATTTGACATTACTTCGATCAGGCTTACTTGATGAATTGCACGAGACGCACTTCCATCACCTGGTCTCCGGGAACATCGAGGGCGATGAGCGATAACTCTCCTTCCCCTTCGCCGACATCAATCTCGCCGACGGTCATCACTTTCCAGTCCTTGACATAAGATTCGCCACCCCGCGTGGGCGTGCGATCTTCCTCTTTTCCCACCAACGGGGGGTCGTGCGGTTCCGTGACTTTACCTTCGAGCGTCGCCCCGTTCAGGTTGACAGCAAAGGTTGAACCGACGTCTTTTTCGGGACAGGCGTAGTGAATCAGGACCTTATATGTCCCCGGTTCGAGCACATCGACATGCCAGGCAATCTTGTCATCCGGTTTGCCGGTCCACTCGGTGAAGTACGAACAGTTGGGAGCGTCTGAACTTCGTTTCACACTGCCGTGAGCGACGCCGTCTCGGGCG
>PABD01000056.1 GCA_002702685.1 Planctomyces sp. | reverse complement strand
TGATGTAATCGAACCCGTTATCGGTAACTTCCTCAAACGGCAGATTGATCGCAGCGTCAAAGGCGGGGCGAACATCATTATCCTTGAGATCGATTCGCCGGGCGGGTACTTGAATACCAGTATCGAACTCGCCGACAAGCTCGCCAATCTCGACTCCAATAAAGTGTTAACCGTCGCGTATGTTCCGCAGGAAGCGATCAGCGGTGCCGCCATCGTCGCCCTCGCCTGCGATCAGATTTACATGGAACCCTCCGCGCAGATCGGCGATGCCGGTCCGATCGAGATCCGGGAGGGGCAGGCGTTCGAACGCGCGCCGGAAAAAATCATCGGGCCGATCCGCGCCAAGCTCAATGAACTTGCAAAGAAGAAACATCGTCCCGCCGCAATCGCGGAAGCAATGACCGACCGCAAACTCTCTGTCTTCGAAGTCCGCAATCGGGAGACAGGTCAACTCTGGTACATGACCGAGCACGAAATAAACGCCGAAGGGGGCAAATGGATTCAGGGACCGAAAATCCCGGAGTCAGGCCAGGAGGACAACGAAAAGCTGCTCACCGTCGGGGCCGAAAGGGCACATGAGTTGAAGCTGACCGAACCACCCGTCGACGGTGTCGACGAACTGAAGGAACGGTTGGGCATCAGCCCGGACTACCAGCTCAAACCACTCGAGATGACCTGGATGGACACCCTGCTCTTTGTGCTCAACTCGCCGCTGGCGCATTTCCTTCTGATCGTGGCGGGGCTGGTGCTCATCTACGTGGAAGCCAACTTCGTCAGCGGTTTCTTCGGTGCGCTTTCCGCCTTCTGTTTCGTGCTCTTTTTCTGGAGCCGCTTCCTCGGTGGGACAGCCGGCTGGCTCGAGGTCATTCTGTTCCTGTTTGCCATCGGGCTGATTCTGGTCGAAGTTTTCGTCCTTCCCGGCTTCGGCATTTTCGGCATCACGGGGATCATCCTGCTCTTCGCCTCCCTGATCATGGCGAGCATGACGATCAGTGAAATGTCGTGGGGCACCGCGGGGAGTAACCTCTCTCAGGTTTCCGGGTCCTTCACCTTGATAGCGGCGGCGCTGGCGACGGTGATTGCGCTGGCGGTCGTGTTTAATATCATGCTCCCACGCATCCCATTCGTTCGAGAACTCATCGCTCCCCCGTCCTTGGACGGCGTCCCGGGCCATGCCCACGACGAACCGCATCTCCGCCCCGATCTGGTCCCCGACCAGCTGGGGGATCTGGAATACGTCGGCCGCACGGGAGTGACCTACACGGCACTCCGCCCGGCAGGCAAGATTAAACTGGACAACGAAATCCTAAACGTCGTCAGCAACGGCTCTTACATCCCGCCGGGGACCGAGGTGGAGATTGTCGAGCGGAACGGTAACCACATCGTGGTTCGGCCGATTGCATAAAATAGGCAAGGAAAGCCCCCTGTTCCCTCACCAGGGCCCCGATCAGGGGCCCGCATTCGCTCTAATTCTCAATTTAGGGGCTTTCTGAGACGTGACGTCGGAGCCCTCAATCACTATCATTTAGCAGTTCAAAATCGGAAATTAGAGGGTGAATAGCGCCCATTCTGAGCAGTCCTCCCGACAATCAAGTCGGGGACAACACTCATGGGTGCGACACTGATGTCTGCAACAGCCACATCCCCGCAGGGTCTGGCTGAATCTCCTGTATCACGGTTCCGGACAGCGATGTCTGCCATGGATGTCGAACAGTCACGGAATTTCCGTGATGGCTTTATCAGGATTAAAACGGCAGAATAAACCGCTGTGGCAACACCCTTTCTCCATTCAATGTAATTTTGCGTAAGCACAGTACTGTCAACGCGTTAAGGTAAGCAAATCTATGTCCATCACTCAGGAAGAAAAACGTAAAGCCATCGATGATTTCAAAACTTCAGACAAGGACTGTGGTTCTTCTGAAGTTCAAATTGCCCTCCTGACTCACCGTATCAACACCCTGACTGAACACCTCAAAGTCAACAAAAAAGACCACTCCAGCCGTCGCGGTCTGCTGGCTCTCGTCAGCCGTCGCCGTAGCCTGCTGGATTACCTGAACAAGAAAGATCACTCCAAGTATCTGTCGATGCTGGAACGTCTTTCGATTCGTAAGTAGAGCTGCTCGGCGATCGAGGAACACTGGATCTCCTCCTTTGGCCCGGAACAAGCGTCAGTGGCTCTCGCATCAATCGCCAATATCGATCTCGATATTCCCAGGAGCAGCCCTGTCACAGGAGCTGCTCCTTTGCGTATCAGGCCGCTCGCCATCGCAGATTTAAACCTCGCGATGTCTCCTGCAGCGGTAACCCGCAAAAGTGAATGTGCCTTGTAGTTGTCTTATTTGTCTCGTGAATCGTCGTTACTGTTTCAGTCGTTTGCCCAAATAACGACATCTTTTGTATCGCGTCCGGTTCCTGGCCCCTCCGGACCTCATGCCATAATCTGGCCCGTCACTTGAAACGGGCTCTCTAATCATCTGTAGGCGTTCTATCTGCCGGCCCATTGCTCAGTTCAATTCCGCCAGAGAGGGCGTCTCGAATCAAATCCAAGTCGGCTTTAATCAGCTGAAAAGTAGTAGTAGGAAATTGCCGTGAAAGTACAAGTAGAACGAGAAATTGCAGGTAGAACATTATCCATCACCACAGGTGAACTCGCCAAACAGGCCAGCGGAGCCGTGGTTGTTCAATATGGAGAAACAGTTCTGTTCGTCGCCGTCCAGACTGGCCCCAGCCGTGAAGGAACGGACTTCTTCCCCCTCACCGTCGATTACCGCGAGCGTCTCGCCGCCGCCGGTCGCTTCGCCGGAGGCTTCCTCAAACGTGAAGGCCGTCCGACCACTCGTGAAATTCTGACCTGCCGCCTCACCGACCGCCCCATCCGTCCCCTCTTCCCGGATGGATTCCGTGATGAAGTTCAGGTGATGGCCAACGTTCTGGCCTTCGACGGCGAAAACGATCCCGATGTCTTCACCACGATCGGTGCAAGTGCCGGCTTGATGCTCGCCCCCCTTCCCTTCGCCGGACCGATCGCCTCTGTCCGCGTCGGTCGCGTTGAAGGCAAGTTGATCCTGTTCCCCACCCATCAGGAAATGCTCGACAGCGACATCGACCTGGTCGTCGCCGGTTCGAAAGAATCGGTCCTGATGATCGAAGGTTTTGGAGAGCAGATCCCAGAAGACGAAATGGCCGAAGCGATCATGTTCGCACACAAGGCGATCGTCGACATCTGCGAAATGCAGGATGAATTCGTCGCCAAAGTTGGCGTTGAGAAAACCGTCTACAAAGGACCGGCCGAAAACCCGTTCGTCGACGTGGTCAAAAAAGAAGCGTACGATCGTCTGCGGGAAGCCAAGCAGAATACCAGCAAAGCACTCCGCCACGAACAGGCCGGCATCATCAAAGAAGAATTGATTGCCAAGTACTTCCCGGAAGACACCGAAGTCGCCTCGAACGGTGGCACGGTCGCTCAGCTGAAAGAAGCCTTCTATAAAACCGAGAAGCAGGTTGTCCGCGACCTCATCCTCGAAGGCAGGCGTCTCGATGGCCGTACCCCGGAAGATCTCCGTGAGGTCAGCTGTTCCGTCAGTGTTCTTCCCCGCGTGCACGGTTCCGCCGTCTTCACTCGCGGTGAAACCCAGTCGATGGCGACCATCACACTTGGCACCTCCCGCGATCAGCAGCGCAGCGACAGCCTCTTTGGCGAAAGCTCGAGCCGCTTCATGCTGCACTACTACTTCCCCTCCTTCTCGGTGGGTGAAGTTCGCCCGATCCGGGGACCGGGACGTCGTGAAATCGGCCACGGCTGCCTGGCCGAGCGTTCGGTCGAGCCGGTTCTCCCGCCCGCAGAAAAATTCCCCTACACCATCCGCGTGATCTCCGACATCCTCGAATCGAACGGTTCGAGCTCGATGGCTTCCGTCTGCAGCGCCACCCTCGCCCTGATGGACGCCGGTGTGCGGATCACTCAGCCGGTGGCGGGTATCTCGATTGGTATCGTCAAAGAAACCAACGACAAATACACCCTGCTGACCGACATCATGGGTGACGAAGACCATTTCGGCGATATGGACTTCAAAGTCGCCGGTACCCAGAAAGGGATCACCGGTATTCAGCTCGACCTGAAGATCGATGGCATCAACGAGAAGATCATCCGCGAGACCCTCACCCAAGCCCGCAAAGCCCGGATCGAACTTCTGAAAACCATGCTGTCCGAAATCCGTCGTCCCCGTGCCGAAATCTCCGATTTCGCTCCGCGACTCGAGCAGGTTCGCATCAACCCCGAGAAGATCGGTCTGCTCATCGGCCCCGGTGGCAAAACGATCCGTGCGATCCAGGAAGAAACCGGCGTGAATATCGACGTCGAAGAAAACGGTGTCGTCACCGTCTCTTCCAGCAGCCGTACCGCGGTGGATGATGCGATCGCCCGCATCGAAGCTCTGACCGAAGAAATCAAAGTCGGCAAGGTCTATCAGGGCCGCGTCAGCTCGGTGAAAGATTTCGGCGCCTTCGTCGAAATCGCTCCCGGCAAAGACGGTCTCTGTCACATCAGCGAACTCTCCGATGGCTTCGTCAAGTCGGTCACCGACGTCTGCAAAGAAGGCGACCACCTCGAAGTGAAAGTGATCGCGGTCGACGACCAGAACCGCATTAAACTGTCCCGTAAAGCTCTCCTCGTGGAAGCAAGCGGCGGCTCGAAAAATGAAGAAGACGAAGAATAATCTCCCGCTTCGCGGGTGATAACACGGGAAGGTGATCCGAGCCCTTAGGATGTTCTGTCGCCCCGTCACTTCGTTAAAGAACCAATGAACTACCGGCTTGCCTTTTCTTCTGGAACTGGCAAGCCGGTATCATTTAGGACCGCGTTATTCGCACAGCGTATCCCGCACGATTGAGTGGTGTTTCTCACCTGCTTACAGAGCTCTGTCTCATGCCCAAGAATTCCGTCGATCTCGACCAGGCTACGAACTCCGAACTGCTCGACCAGTATACGGAGCTCGCTTCGCTTGCCGGCGGACTCGCACATGAGATTCGGAATCCGCTCTCATCCATTTCGATGAACACCGCGCTGTTGGAAGAAGAGCTGTCCCGATCCGACGATCCGCGTGACCGCCGGATGTGCAAACGACTCGAAACGGTCAAGCAGGAATGCCAGCATCTCGAGGGAATCCTCAATGCCTTCCTGCAGTTCGTGCGGGTGGGCGAACTCCATCGGCAACCGACCGATCTTTCCGAGCTGACGCGGACCTTTATCGAGTCGTACGGCCCCCGGGCGGAACAGCACCAGATCGAGATCAGTCCGCATCTGAGTGCCAACCTGCCCCTCGTCAACCTTGACCGTTCCCTCTTTCGTCAGGTCCTGTTAAACTTGGCGATTAATGCTCAGCAGGCGATGCCCGACGGGGGTCTCCTCGAGCTGCAAACCTATAGCCGCGACGACCGGGTCTGCCTGGAATTCATCGACACCGGTGTGGGAATGACAGAAGACGTTCAGCAGCGAATGTTCGACGCGTTCTTCTCGTCAAAGGCGGATGGAAGCGGACTCGGCCTCCCCCTGATTCGCAAAGTTGTGCTCGCTCACGGCGGCACGATTCAGTGCGAAAGTGAACCGGGTAAAGGGACACGCTTTATCATCAGCCTCCCTCCGCACCAGGACTGATCGACGCCGTATTCCGGGCCATTACCCGATACGATCTCAGGTCTCTCCTGGCGTGATCGAATTTACCGTCGGAAGACGTTTGCCCGTTAACTTGTTTATTTGACCAAACCATACCGGGAGGACCGGCGTGAGCAGCGATAGCATCAGTAGTTCGAACATCCCGATTCGGGTACTGATTGTCGACGACGACGAAGCCCACGCCCAGGCCGTTGCCGAGAGCCTGCGCCGCGTCGGTTCCGATTGTGTGGTCGCCACCAACGGCAATCGCGCCTCCTCTCTCATCGAGAGCGACAACTTTGACGTTGTCATCACCGACATGATGATGGACGAAATCGGTGGACTCGACATTCTGAGGAAAGCGAAAGAAGAACTCCCCGAAGCGGAAGTGATCGTCGTCACCGGGCACGGTGATATCCGGACCGCAGTTGCCGCCATTCAGCAGGGGGCGTATACCTACCTCACCAAGCCGCTCGACATCAACGAGCTCCGCTCCTCGGTCGAGAAAGCCGCGACACGACTCAAGCTGATTCGCCGCAACCAGGAATTGATCGAATCACTCGATGAGAAGTTCGGTTTCGAAGGGGTGATCGGCAACAGCCCGCAGATGCAGAAGATCATCGAGATCCTGAAACACGTGGCGCCGACCGACAGTACCGTGCTGATCGAAGGAGAAAGTGGCACGGGTAAAGAACTCGTCGCCCGCGCGATCCATCAGAACAGTCTCCGCAAAAACAAACCGTTCGTCCCACTGAATGTCGCCGCCCTACCCGACAGCATTCTCGAAAGCGAACTTTTCGGACACGAACAGGGCGCTTTCACCGGAGCGATGGGACGCCGCATCGGGAAATTCGAATATGCAAACGGGGGCACGCTCTTCCTCGACGAAGTCGGCGAGATGCCACTCGATACGCAGGTGAAACTGCTGCGTGTGCTGGAAGAACGGAAGATCACGCGGCTCGGCGCCAACGAAGAAATGGACGTGAATGTCCGCCTCGTCGCCGCGACGAACGCCAACCTCAACGAGATGGTCTCCGAAAAGAAGTTCCGCGAGGATCTCTACTATCGCCTGAGCGTCGTCACCATCAAACTGCCGCCACTTCGCGAACGGCGGGTTGACATTCCGCTGCTGCTGGAACATTTTCAGAAAGAACTCTCCGCGAGAAGTGGCAAGGAAGTTCAGGGATTCTCCAAAGCCGCCCGGCAGGCCCTCTCCGTTTACGACTGGCCCGGCAATATCCGCCAGTTACGAAACACCGTCGAGCGCATGATCATCCTCGATACGGATGGTTTGCTCGACACCGACGACCTGCCGCATGATATCGCGGAACTGGTCGACTACAGTTCCACGGGTGAAAAGTCCGATGGCTTTCTGTCGGGCGCCGACTCCCTCGTCGGCCGACCGCTCGCCGACGTGGAAAAATATTATATTCAGAAAGCACTCGAATTAACGGGTGGCAAACGGGAAGAAGCGGCGAGTATGCTGGGTATCGGCGAGCGAACACTCTATCGCAAGATTCGTGAATACGATCTTAAAAAGAGTTAAACCTCTTTTTCATCCGTCTCAAATTGCTTTCCGGGTTCAGGCTCCATCCACTAAAATACCGGGGAATCCAATCACCCCGCCCGTCCTCATTCATCTGCCGGTTTTTCCTGTCTCGACATACGTAATACGAAATCTTTCGCACCGTGGCCACCGTCGCTCCCGCCCAGTTTGAACAGACCATTTCCGCCCGTAGCGCCGCCCGCGGTGTCTATGAAGAACGACGTGAACATTACCGGTCAGAACTGAAAACGCTGAATGGGTATGAGGAAAAAATCTCCCTCGGACGCGGCGTGATTTTCATCCTGGCGCTGCTCTTCCTCTACGTTGCCTCCGGTGAAAACAGTTGGTCCGCCTTCTGGCTGCTCCTCCCCGGTTTGCTCTTCTTGATACTCGTAGTCGTACACGGACGCATTCTACGAAAGATGCGACTCGCCCAGGCCGCCGTCACCCATTACGAGAATGGCCTGCGTCGCATCAACGATACCTGGTACGGCATCGGCCCGGACGGAAAACGATTTGCTGACGATGACCATCCGTATGCGAATGATCTCGATCTCTTTGGCGACGGTTCACTCTTTCAGCTCATCTCACAGTGCCGTACCCGTCTGGGCGAAACGATGCTGTCGGACTGGCTGAAATCATCCGCTCCCGTGGCAGAAATCCGCCAGCGACAGACAGCCGTAAAAGAACTGGCGGACAAGCTGGAACTCCGCGAGGAACTCGCCCTGCTCCATGCGCAGAGCATCGCCAACCTGGAAGAGGAAGACCAGACCCGTCTGCTTACCTGGTTCCGCCTTCCTCCGCGGCCGATCGCCGTATGGGTCCGAGTTCTGGCCGGACTACTCGCCCTCAGTTCATCAATCGCGCTCGTCGGATACCTGGCACAGGCGTGGGGAGCGAATCCGCTGTTCGTCGTATTGCTGGTGCAGACACCTTTTCTGTTCCTGTTTCGCAAACACATTTACGATCTGACGATCCAGGCCGACGAAGCCGCCAGCGGTCTTCGCATCCTCTCGCGCGTGTTATCGCTTATCGAGCGACAGTCTTTTGAGTCCCCATTGCTGCAGCAGCTTCAGGAAAAGTTGAAGACGGAAGGACATCCTCCGTCCTACGAGGTTCGACACTTCGACCGGTTGGTCCAAAGACTGCAGAACTGTGTCCGGAACCAGTTCTTCGCCCCCCTCGCGTTTCTCTTCTGCCTGCCGGTGCATGTGGTCGATGCCATCGAGCGATGGAAAGCAACAGTTGCGAAACACGTCCCCGACTGGCTGGATACAGTCGGACAGTTCGAAGCGCTCTCGTCCCTCGCCACCTTTCATTTCGAACACGCGGATTTCGCCTTTCCGGAACTGAGTGAGGAAGGCCCGCTTTTCGACGCGACTCACATGGGACATCCCCTGCTCCCTTACCAGAAACGCGTCCATAACGATCTCAACTTCGGCCAGGATCCCGCGTTCCTGATGGTGAGCGGATCCAACATGTCGGGCAAAAGCACGCTGCTCCGTACCGTGGGACTGAATGCCGCACTGGCGGGTGCGGGAGCCCCGGTCTGCGCAACGGCGCTAACGATCTCACGTTTTCAGATCGGCACCACCATGCGGGTCTCCGATTCTCTACAGCAGGGTTTCTCCCACTTCTTCGCCGTCATCTCGCGATTGAAGCTGGTCGTCGAACTGACGCGAAAGCCGAATGGCCTCCCCGTGCTGTTTCTCCTCGACGAAATCCTGCAGGGAACCAACTCGCACGATCGCCGGGAAGGGGCGGAGGCCGTCATCCGAAACCTTCTGGAACGGGGCGCGGTCGGACTGGTCACGACCCACGATCTTTCGCTGACTCGGATCGTTCCCAACCTGCCCGTTCCCGCGCGGAACATTCACTTCGAAGACCGCCTGGAAGAGGGCGAACTCAAGTTCGACTACCATATTCAGGATGGTGTCGTGCAGCACAGCAACGCGCTCGAACTGATGCGGATCATCGGTTTGACCGAGCCCGCAGACGAGCAGAGCTCATCAATGTGCGATCTGAAATCGCCGACCGAGAATGAGTAACCTGTCAGGTCAGCATCAGCGTGGCGACGCCG
>PABD01000055.1 GCA_002702685.1 Planctomyces sp. | reverse complement strand
GGGCCGTTTTCCCTTCGACCAGTTGCCCAGTCACGTTCGAGGTAATGTGCATCACATGGCTGTACCGCTCGACGACCATGACATCACTTAATTTGACGGAACCGAACTGCGCCACGCGACCGATATCGTTGCGGGCGAGGTCAATCAGCATCACATGCTCGGCGCATTCTTTGGGGTCGGCCAGCAGATCGGCGGCCAGGGCGGCATCTTCTTCGGCCGTCTTGCCGCGGGGGCGTGTTCCCGCCAGCGGGCGGACGGTCGTCAGGCCATCTTCCGTACGGACCATGATCTCGGGCGAACTGCCGACCAATTGGCAACTCGGCGTGTTGAGCAGAAACATGAACGGGCTCGGATTGACCACGCGCAACGAGCGATAGATATCGAGCGGTTTCGCTTTGGTCTCCAGCTCCAGTCGCTGCGACAGAACAACCTGGAAGATATCCCCCGCCGTGATGTACTCTTTGCATTTTTCGACGGCGGCTTCAAATTCTTCCTGTTTGAAATTCGACTTCCACTTCAGCGTCGCCTGACCATCCCGCGTGATGTCCGAAAGCGACAGACCGGTTACCGGCTGCCGGAGCTGATCACACAGCTGATCGACCCGTGCGCAGGCCCGCTTGTATTCGCCCTGCAGGTCACCTCCGTCTGTCCGCGCGTGAGTGACAACGAGAATCGTTTTGTTGATCTGATCGAAGACGATCATCTCGTTGTGAAATGAAAACGAATAATCGGGCAGTTCGCGATCGTCCTTCGGAGCGTTCGGCAGGTTTTCGGTATAGCGAACAACGTCGTACCCGGCATAGCCGACCGCGCCACCGCAGAACCGTGGCAGCCCGGGCAGATGACAGGCCTGATATTGCTTTAACCGCTTGTCGAGTTCATCCAGCGGGTCTTCCACGGTATACCGTTCGACATTCCCCGTCTGATGATCGGTGACGACGATTTCCTGCCGATACGCCTCGAGAGTCAGGAAAGGGGAAGAGCCGAGAAAGCTGTAACGCCCGATTTTCTCACCGCCGACGACACTTTCGAACAGGAACGAGTAATCGCTGTCCGGCAACAAGGTGTACGCGCCGACAGGGGTCAGCGAGTCCGAGACGAGCTGACGGTAAACGGGAACGAGACGATGGGGGCCGGCAAGCGCCTTGAATTGATCGAAGGACGGTAGATGACTCATGAGGAAACCTGGTTAATCTGGAAGGGCGGACTCGCTGGATTCTAACCCATTATGACGACCGGGGTAAAACGGTCCCTGTCGCAATAAGAGCCAGTTTTCAAAATCTGGCTCTCAGTCCTGATTTCGCAGGAAAATAGCGGCTTTCCGGTCCAGCTTGACATCGTGAAGGGCCCCCATACAATGACGGCGGCTGTCTATACAGAAGTGAAGACTCCCTTCCGGAGACCAACGGCCCGAAAAGGTTCTCTCTTCCAGCCCGTTCCCGTTTTCGCCCATTCCTGGCCAGGGTCATCGACCGTTATGAAAAAGTGCAGCCGCTGTTCGAAAATCGCCACATTGCATATTACCGAGATCAACGAAGGTAAGGTGGACGAACTGCATCTGTGCGAATCGTGCGCGAAGATGTATCTCAACCAGCCCCCCAGCAACCTGGAGGAAGAATTCCCCGCCGTTGAGGTCGAATTCGCCGAGCTGATGGAAGAGGACGAACCCGAGGACAACCCGGCCGAGGAAATCGCCTGCCCCAGTTGTGGCATTACCTATAAAGAGTTCCGCAGCAAGGGACGCCTCGGTTGCCCGCAGGACTATATTGTCTTCAAACCCCAGCTGTTCGGGTTGCTCGACAACATCCATAACGCGACGCAGCACAAGGGGAAATACCCGAAACGCGCCCCCGAAGCGAGCCAGAAGCAGTTCGAGCTGATCAAGTTACGGAACGAACTGAACGAGGCCGTCCAGCAGGAAGACTACGAAGAGGCCGCCCGCTTGCGTGACAAAATCAATTCCCTGCAGGAGGGAATGCAGGAAGAGACCTGATCGCCCCCTGCTCCGATGGAAAACTTCCCGCGGCCGGATGGCTCCGCCGCTGGAAGATCTCCCTTGTGCGGGCCGCCCCCGGGTTTCCGATCCAAGTCAGACTGCCATGTCACGCTGCAAAGTCAGTTGTCCTGACTTTCCTTCAGGCACTATAATTCCAGAGCACCGCCTGTAATGCGAGCTGCCGACGACGTGAGGGTGGACTCCCGTCTTTTATAGAATCGAATTTATCGCCGGCTGGATTTCGCCGGTTACAAAAGACCAGGGAGTAGGACGTGAAACTGGACGAACTCACGAAAACCAGCGGCGAATGGCTTCGTGGAAGTGGTCCGGAAACTGACATCGTCATCTCCAGCCGAATCCGTCTCGCGCGGAACCTCGCCCGCTACCCCTTCCCCAACCGTGCCGACAACGCCACCCGCAAAGAGATCACCCAACTCCTGGGCTCGAACCTCAAAGAGCTCGAACGCTCCAACCCTCTCTACGTCTGGGACATCGGTTCGCTCGAAGAAGTCGACCGGCAGTTGCTCGTCGAACGGCAGCTCATCAGCCGCGACCTCGCGGAGAAAGATGGCGCCCGGGCCGTCGCGATCAGCTACGAAGAGAATGTCAGCGTGATGATCAACGAAGAAGATCATCTGCGCATCCAGGTTCTCAACAGTGGTTTCTCTCTCGACGAATGCTGGGAAGCAATCAACCTGCTCGACGATCAGATCGAAAGCAAGGTGACCTACGCCTTCAGCGACCAGTTCGGTTACCTCACCGCCTGCCCTACCAACGTCGGCACGGGAATCCGTGTTTCGGTTATGTTGCACCTGCCGGCACTGGTGCTGACGAAAGAGATTCAGAAAGTCTTCCAGGCGCTGCAGAAGATCAATCTCACGGTCCGCGGTCTCTACGGTGAAGGAAGCCAGGCGATGGGTGACTTCTACCAGATCTCAACCCAGATCACGCTCGGCCTCAGCGAACAACAGCTGATCAAGAAGCTGCAGGAAGTCATTCCCAGTATCCTCGAATGGGAGCGTCGGGCGCGGAAGGCACTTGTCGCCGCGAACAGAGAAGCACTGCACGACCAGATTTCACGTGCGTATGGCATTCTGCAAAGCGCGCAGACCATCAGTTCCGAAGAAACGATGCACCTGCTCTCCAGCGTCCGCATGGGGATCAATCTCGATCTGATCCACGAACTCGAAATCCCCACGGTGAACGAACTCTTTATTCATACGCAGCCCGCGCACCTGCAGAAGCTGCACGGCGAGAAACTGGAATCCGCCGATCGCAACATCGCCCGCGCGACCTACCTCCGCGAACGCCTCGCCGAATCCAACGGCACCGCGGAATAGCGGGAGCCCAAATCGGCGATTTTTTACCAGCCGCATCAGGATTCTGGAGAAAAAACGAGCCCGTCATGGTATACCGGAACGACGGTTTCCTATAGACGAGGTGAGTTATGCTTCCCGATGCGATCAAAAATCGTGTGCGATGGCTGATTAAAGCTGCCGCCGCCCTGCTTCTCTTTCTATCGATGACCCAATCGGCAGAAGCGGGGAAATTCAGTTTATTGAGGCTCATTCTCCAACGCGGAGAGAACGTCGTCACGATCACCCAATTGCCGGAAACCCGAATGGCAATGAACGAGGACGGCGAACTGATTCCGATGACGGTGGGCTATCACTACGAGTACTTTTCCGTCCTCTGGATGGACGTCTGGACCTGGAACGGCCAGTACGTGCTCGCTGTAGGCGACACCTATGCCATTGCACCGGGGAATATCGAGATGTTCCTCACGGAGGAACAAAATGAGGAGCTTTCCGTCCCCTGGCGATATCGGTTCCCTCTTGGATTGGTCGTGTTTTCCATAGGGGTGGTGGCGTTGCTCGTCAAGGCGGTGAGATTCGAAGCATCAACTACCACACGCGGAAGGGAACTCCTCAAAAACCCGCGCTACGCCGAAGTCATTGACCGCATGAAAGAGGAGCAGGTGGAACTCGAAAACTGGGCCGTTGAACAGCAACGGCTTCAGGATTCGGGTGAATCCCCTCAAGCAACGGAAGCCATTCACGACGAGTTCCGCGAACGACAGCAATCGATCATTCAAAATACCAGGGAGCGATTATTCGAAGCTGGCATGCCGCAGGGCAAGGTTGATGACAATTTGAAGGCAATCGTCGACTATCTTGCTTTTAAGGAAGAACTCGACGAGATCACACGTCTCGATGAGAAATAATACCAGCGGAGTTCGGCCTCTTTTTCGTGTGTTTCGTGGTTCAAAATTTCAAACCTCGTAACTCTCCCCCCGTTCCGGAATGATCGGATCTTCATTGCAGATGTCGCGAATCGTGTCGGCGAGTGCCTGGGCGGAGTCCGGTTCGCCATGAACCAGGAAGGTATGATTGATCCCTTCCTCCCCCGCCAGATGCTCGTACCACCATTTCATGTCGACGATGTCGGCGTGCCCCGACAGGCCGTTGATCTTTTCCACCTTCGCCCGCAGCGGGAAATCGCGATCCAGAATCTTGACGTATTTCTGCTTCTCGACGATCCGTCTTCCGAGCGTATGCTGCGCCTGAAACCCGATGATCAGAATGCTGTTCCGTTCGTCGTCGATATGATGCGCGAGGTGATGCCGGATACGGCCCGACTCACACATGCCGCTCGCGGCGATGATCACAGCGGCCCCGTCCATCTGATTGATCCATTTACTTTCATCGCGGGATTGCACGTAACGGATTCCGGGAAAGTGAAACAGATTGTGATCATCGATCAATGAGCGCTGCGCTTGCGCATCGAGAAGATGCTGAAACCGCTCATAAACTTTCGTCAGCCGATTGGCGAGCGGGCTGTCGACGTAAACGGGAACGCTCGGCAGTTTGCCCTCGTTGTAAAGTTCATTGAGGTAATAGACAACCTGTTGCGTTCGCCCCAGGCTGAAGGCGGGTATCAGAACTTTGCCCCCACTCTCAAATGCCTCGTTCACGATTCGTTCGAGATGATGTTTTACATCGGGCGCGGGAGGATGAGCCCGATTGCCATAGGTCGACTCGCCGATGAGGATATCGCAACCCTGCAGCGGATAAGGATCATGGAGCAGCGGCATGCCGCGACGTCCCAGGTCACCCGTGAACACGAGCCGTTTGATTTCCCCTTCGTCTTCGATTTCGAAGCGAGTGATGGCGGACCCGAGAATATGACCGGCGTCATACATCGTCGCTTTGATCCCCCGATCGAGTTCGTACGTCTCGCGATACTCGAACGTCTCCACGCGCCGCATTACCTTTTCGACGTCGTCCTCGGTGTAGAGTGGCTCGAAGGAGGGGTGCGAACCGCGAACATGCTTATTGAGGTATCGCGCGTCCTCGGCCTGAATCTTAGCACTGTCGAGTAACATGATCTCGGCGATTTCGGCGGTCGCGGGTGTGCAGAAGATCGGCCCCCGGAAACCAGCCTTATACAAACCGGGCAAGTTTCCACAATGGTCGATGTGCGCGTGGGAGAGGAAGACGGCGTCGAGGTCTTTGGGATCGCACAGGAACTGCTCGTTCTTCGCACGGGATTCCGCCCGGTGTCCCTGGAACAGTCCGCAGTCGAGCAGGAAGCGATGCCGTTCCGTTTCCACCAGATGCTGGCTTCCGGTGACTTCACCGGCGGCGCCATAGAACGTGATTTTCATGCAGTTAACCGATCCAGCGCGGGAGGAAATATGGACATTACGTTCCGACCAAAGTCCAGTCTTTTTTCGGGCTCCATCATACGCAAGCTGCTCTACGAGGAAAACCGCATTGATTAGAAATTGACCCTGGGTTAAAAAGCGACCTACGATAATCTGGACGCATCGTCTGCTGCCTGTGAGCGGGCGACACCCTTGTTTCACCTGATGTTCTGAAGCGCGCAGTAGAACTCAGAGTCCATGAGGAGGAACGAATGCGTATCGTACGCGATATCAACGCCCTGCAGAATTTGTTTGCCGCCACGACCGAGCAGACCTTTCAGGCCGAACTCGGGGTGGTGAATCCCCGCTTCACCGACTACCTCGTCGATATGCTCATGCGGTTTCTCCGCTATGACGCCCTGCACAAGTTTCGCAGCAGTACCGGGCAGCGGTTGCTCGAACTCTCCGACATGCTGGAAGAGGCCGCTGAGCGAACGGACTCCCCCCGCCGCGAAATCTACCGGCACATCGGCGATTACGCTCTCTTCTGGTCGGGTCTCTATCCCGAAGCCCTCAAACAGAAACAGAAAGCGCATCGCCGCGATCATCTCATCGACTACTTCCAGCAGGGCAAACGTTCGTATTACCTCGCCAGCACCTACGACGTCGAACCATACCAGGAAGAAGCGACAGTCCTCCGTTTCCTCAGCGAGGAATTCGAACTCTGCACCTACGGCCTGCAACAGGTTCGCCGCGAGTGGGACAAACTGCTCGAACAGACGGACCACCCCGAGCACAATTAGTGGTGTTCAGGGAGCACGCCGGTTCACTCGCATCCCGCTAGTTGGGCAAGGACACGCCCTGAGATTCTCAGAGGCGACCCGGCCGGTTTACGTGAGCTCGACACAATTCTTCATCGTTTAACCGGAGTCTCTTAATCGATATGAGGGCAATACCTTACGTCGAAGCCACGGAATCGGGGCGGGAGTCTGGCTACAAATCTCCCTCAAGCAACCTGTCCAGCATGGACGAAAAAGGGGAAGAGCTGTTCGCGCCGGTTTCTTCTGCCGTAAGCGTTTGTACCGCAGAGAGATGCGACGATGGGTCGGCAATTTGGTATCCGGTGTGTGATTCGACTGGACTCTGTAATTCGACAACGTCAAAATAGTGAATCCGGAAACTAACCGGGCTTGATGCGGTTACTCTTCCCCCGAGCGATCCTTCTTCGAAACTTGAAGATCGATCCTCCTACACCCGGAAGCCAGTCAGACCGCACACCCGCGACAGCAACGTTGGTCGGCCATGTCCGCCGGGCCCGACGCCTGTCGTCTCCCTTTAGAGCGAAACGTAATGATCATTACTGAACTCTCCGCCAAACGGCCCTGTCGCTTTGCCGTCGAGATCTTTTACGCCAAACGGCTGCTTTAATCCTATCCTCTCTGCGGAGAAAGCCTGCCACCCTTTTGATGGTCGGCGGGCTGGCATACTTCCCGATGCGTTTCTCCATCTCTCTCTCGTTCAACTTCTGAAGTCTCTCCATCTGAAAAATGCCCGGCCCGATTACGGCCCGACAGCGCCCGACTTCTAGCGTCTGAATTCAACGGCGTCGAAGAAACGCCCTGGACCATAACGTATGGATCACTCCGCCCGAAAACAAAAACTGCGCGCCTGCCTGCCCGCCGTCGCGCCTTCCATGCTCAAGTGCGACTATGGAAATTTGCAGCACCAGATCGAACAATTAGCGGACGATGGTGCCCACGTCCTGCACTGGGATGTGATGGATGGTCACTTCGTACCGAACCTCTCCTACGGCGCGCCGATCCTGAAATCGCTGCGAAACCGAACCGACCTGTTCTACGATGCCCACCTGATGATCAGCGATCCCGCCCGTTACCTGGACGACTTCCTGTCCGCGGGTTGTGATGCCATTACCTTCCATATTGAGGCCGTTCCCGAACCGCTGGATCTGCTGCGGCGAATCAAGGCGGCCGGCGTGCTCGCGGGACTATCGTTCAACCCGAAGACACCCGTCTCCGCAATTGCTCCGTTCCTGCGGGAGACCGACCTGGTCCTCCTCATGAGCGTGCAACCCGGTTTCGGCGGACAGTCCTACATCGAAGGCTCCGCGGAGAAGATGAAAGAGTTGCGGGAAGCCGCCGGCCCGGATGTCGTCCTGTCGATCGACGGGGGCATAGGTCCGGATACGATCAGTGGACCGGCCGCAGCAGGCGCCGACCTGTATGTCGCCGGTAGTTCCGTATTCGGTCAACCCGACTTCGGCGTCGCGATCCGAGAGATGGAATCTCTCGCCCGGGAGCACGGACCCGCTTACCAAAACTGAAACAAAACAGGGCAGCGCCCTGTGGCAATTTTTGCCCGGAATTGTTGTTCGACTTCGTTCATATTAATTCCTACTTTTAACTATCCAGGATGCCAGCAATTATGGCTTCAATCCTTCTCATACACCCCGGTAGCACCGAGTACGACGAACAGAGACGTATTCAGGGGCGGCTCGACCTGCCGCTCAGCGACAAGGGGGAACATCAGGTCGACGATCTCGCGGAGATGCTAGCCGATACCCCGCTCGAAGTGGTCTATTGCGGACCGTGCGAATCCGCGCGCAGTACTGCGGATCGCATCGCGGAGCGACTCGACATTCCTGTCGTCGAACTCAGTGGTTTGTGCAACATCGACCAGGGGCTCTGGCAGGGAATGAAAGTCGAAGACCTGCAGCGCAAAAACCCGCATGTTTACAAACAGTACCAGGAGACACCGGAATCGATCTGCCCTCCCGACGGGGAACTGGCGGCCGATGCACTCAAGCGGATTCAGAAAAGCGTCAACAAGATCCTGAAGGGGAAATCCCCCTCGGCGGTCATTGTGCCCGAACCGCTCGCGTCGCTCATCGCCTGTTCGCTGAAATCGAAACGGCTCGAATTCGCCCTCTGCAATAAAGCCGACAAATGCAACGAACTGGTCGAAGTCCTGCGCGACGATGAAGCGATCTTCCGTGATGGCCAGTTTGCCCGTCGCCCGGCCCCTTCGAAATGACGGTTCCCGGATCCGGCCTCCCACCTTCAGCGGGGACCGGGTCAGTGACATTCATGAGAATTTCATGTAAACTGGATCGATTCCCTCCCTCCAGAAGTGCTCTCTTGAACACTACACCAACGGTAACGGAACAAACTCGACCTTGTTTCGAACCGAAAAACCGGATAAACCACGTCCGCCGCTTGAGAAACCCGGAGACTCTGGTTTCCGTGGCTCGATACTATAAACAGCACCAGAATTGACCACCACCGCGGGAGTTCGCTCCCCGTTCGACTGTAGAGTATGGAATTTCATGGCAACGTCATCCCGTGACACCTCGAACACTACCGATCCCCCGACTCAGGCCGGCCGCCAGAAACGGGGGGTCCCCGAAGGTCTGTGGCTTCGCTGTAACGGTTGCAACGAAACCGTCTTCCGTAACTCGGTGGAAAAGAAACTGGGAACCTGTCCGGAGTGTGGTTATCACTTCAACATCCCGACCGCGACCCGCATTAAACAACTCCTCGACGAGGACAGCTTCGAGGAATGGTTCGGCGAACTGAAATCCGTCGACCCGCTCGGTTTCGCCGATCGCAAACCTTATCCTCAGCGTCTCGCCGAAGAACAACAGCGTACCGGCCTCAAAGAAGCCTGTACCGTCGGGCGTGGTTACATGCGTGGCCGGCCGCTTGTTCTATGCATTACCGACTCGTCGTTCATCATGGGAAGCATGGGTTCGGTCGTCGGCGAGAAACTCACCCGCGCGATTGAACAAGCAACCGAACTGAAACTGCCGCTCGTTATCGTCAGCGGTTCCGGCGGCGGGGCGCGTATGCATGAGGGGATCTTCTCCCTGATGCAGATGGGCAAAGTCTCGGCGGCACTGGCTCGCCTGCATGAAGCCGGGGGCCCGTAT
>PABD01000054.1 GCA_002702685.1 Planctomyces sp. | reverse complement strand
GGATAAGTGTGGCGGCTATCGTACCCGAAAAGCCCTTGAAAGTAGCAGGCTACGCCGCCAGAACACGCTACGGTTATCTGGTATTTGCTATAGCCCGGACAATCACGAAGTGTTGTCCGGGCGGCAACGCCATCAGCCGCACGCTGATTCGGTTGGAACCACAGATGAACGCAGATCGACACAGATGGGGCCGTTCTGTGGTTCGGGTGATTGTGGAAGCATTCCCACCGCTCTCTTGAGTATGCATCAACAGCTTGCATTGGTCGGGTAACACTGTTTCGCATGCCCACTCGTGATGTATCGATTCACTTTTCTTGATCGATCATCGAGTCGAACGATTCAGCTTGCCTGTTTAGCGAACGGCTTCTTGCTCTTCGAGTAATTTTGAATCGGCGAGAGAAAACGATCACGCGTGGATGTTCTCTGCGGTAAGCAATCGAAGTCGCGCCTGAGTTCACACTGCTAGCGAGCCAGCAGTGCCACCCGGAAGAGGGCAAGCCGCGAGTAGCAAGTTCAGAGAAACACCGGCGAAATTAAGGTTCCAACCGCGAATGTCCGCTCGATTATCTGTGTAAATACGTGTTTATCTGTGGTTCAAACGAATAACACGCACCCCGCACAACGCTGACGCGATTGTACGGGGCGACCCGTATCTGGAGGACCGCACGGAGCGATCCGTTATCGATCAGGCGATGCCCGGCACGGGGAAGTCGGCGGTGAAGTCTTTGATTTCGTTGCGGACTTTTTCAATGTTGGATTCATCGTCGGCGGCGCCGAGGATTTGCAGAATCCAGCTGCCGACTTTCCGCATTTCATCCTCTTTCATGCCGCGAGTCGTGAGCGCCGCGGTGCCGATGCGGATACCGCTCGGGTCGAGCGGCTTCCGTTTGTCGTAGGGAATCATGTTCTTGTTGACCGTAATGCCCGCCTTGTCGAGCGCTTCTTCGGCGATTTTGCCGGTGAGACCGATCGTGGTCATATCGGCGAGTATCAGGTGGTTGTCAGTGCCCCCACTGGCGAGCGCCACGCCACCCGCCACGAGTGTTTCGGCGAGTACCTTCGCGTTGTTGATGATCTGCTGACCATATTCTTTGAAAGCGGGTTGCATCGCTTCTTCGAAGCAGACGGCTTTACCGGCGATGACGTGCATCAGCGGGCCCCCTTGCAGACCGGGGAAGATGGTCTTGTCGATTTTTTTACCGAGCTCTTCGCCGGCCAGCACGAAACCACTGCGCGGTCCGCGGAGTGTCTTGTGCGATGTCGAGGTCACGACATCGGCAACCTCCACCGGGTTGTTATGCAGCCCCGCGGCGACAAGACCGGCATAGTGCGCCATGTCGACCATCAGTTTCGCGCCAACTTCTTTGGCGATCTCCGCGAATTCAGGGTGATCGATTTCGCGTGGATAAGCGGATGCGCCCGCGATGATCATCTTCGGTTTGTGCTCCCGGGCGAGTTTCACTACCTGATCGAAGTCGATCCGGTGATCCGATTCGCGGACACCGTAATGCACGGCGTTATATAGTTTACCCGAGAAGTTGAGTCCCATACCGTGGGTCAGGTGTCCCCCGTGCGCCAGGTCCATCGCCAGGAACGTGTCACCCGGCTGAAGTAATGTCATGAAGACAGACATGTTTGCCTGAGATCCCGCGTGCGGTTGCACGTTGGCGTGCTCGGCACCGAACAACTTGCAGGCACGATCGCGGGCGAGCGTTTCGACGTCATCGACGAATTCGCAACCACCGTAGTAACGGCGACCGGGATACCCTTCGGCGTATTTGTTCGTCAGGATGGTCCCGACCGCTTCGATGACAGCGGCGCTGGTGTAGTTTTCGGAGGCGATCAGTTCGAGACCCTCTTTCTGTCGGGTCGCTTCGTGGCTGATGGCCGCCCAGACAGCGGGATCCTGTGACGATAACACGGAATGAGTCGTTTCCTGAGCAGACGACATGCGTCAACTTCTCCTGCGATGTTGTGATCGAATTAGAACTGCGAAGTTCTGTAAGAAAACCGCCTCGGGTGAACAATTCTGTCGCGAGGGCGAATGAGAAAATGCAGGTGGGGAGAGTGAGATACCCTGCGATGGTGATCGTACCGTTTTCCGGTGCGGAATTGTAGCGGGGCTCCCCCTCAAATCCCGGTTTTACGAGGGGAGAGCTCTCTCGTTCATCCCTGCTTACCCCATTATAGACCTCACGAAGAGCTCCCCCACCCCGGGAGACAGATTTCACGCGTCCCGCGTTCGCAAAATTCCTTTCCGCTCGCCGAAGTGGTAGACTGTTGGTTCACTGATTCTCCGCTCCACGTCCCGATGAACGAACGATTCATGTCCGACCCCGACCCCACCACCGAAGCTCCTCCTCTTCCGCAGTCGTCCCCGCCGCTGCAGGGGGAACGGGTAGCGTTCACGGGGACCCTGGCCTCGATGACGCATCAACAGGCGTTTGAACTCACCGAGAATCATGGAGGCACCGCCACGCAGCATTTGAGTCGCCAGAACACTATGCTCGTTGTCGGTGAAGAGGGCTGGCCGCTGGAAGAAGATGGCGAACCCTCGGTTAAACTGCAGGAAGCAGCCGATCTGCTGCAGACCGGGCATCCCCTGAGAATTCTGCAGGAATCCGAGTGGCTGCAGTTGATCGCCCTCGAAGAACCGGAACAGGAAGCGCACAAGCTCTATACACCGGCGATGCTGCACAAGGCTCTCGAAGTCCCGGTCAACCAGATTCGTGCCTGGGAACGTCGCGGACTGATCAAGGCGGTGCGCAAGGTCTATCGCCTTCCCTACTTCGACTTTCAACAGGTCGCCGGTGTCCGACGTTTGCTGCAATTGCTCGATTCGGGGATCTCGCCCGATCAGATTGAATCGAGCCTGCGTCGATTGGAAAGTATCTTCCCCGAGATTGAACGCCCCCTCGCCCAACTCGAATTGCTGGTGCAGGACAATCGCCTGCTGCTGCGCGATGATGCCGGCCTGTTCGAACCGGCCAGCGGACAGCGGTTTTTCGAATTCGACACTCCCGATCGGTCCGAGGATGCTGATGTCACTCTGGCCTTCCCGGCGGGAGCCTCAGAGAAAACGAGCCCGTGCGATAACCCGGACCAACTCTTTCAGGAAGCCTGCCTGGCGCTCGACGAAAATGAACTGGAGCGGGCATTGTGGGGGTTCCGGCAGGCGATCCAGCTCCTGCCCACGAAAGCTGAATATCATTTCCATCTCGCCGAGACACTCTATCGCCTCAATAACCTCGCCGGGGCAACGGAGCGGTATCACACGACCATCGAGCACGATCCCTACTACCTCGAGGCATGGACTCAACTCGGTTGTCTCTACGCGGAACAGGATCGTCACGAAGAGGCCATCCGCTACTTCCAGGGCGCGCTGTCACTGCACCCCGAATATCCCGATGCGATCTACCATCTCGCCGAGGTCCTGCAGCAATTAAACAGGCATCACGAAGCGGCGAAACATTGGCAGACGTATCTCAATCTCGACTCGCGCGGTCCCTGGGCAGAAAACGCCCGGCATTCGCTGCAGCAATGGGAAGCGCAGACGAACGAGCAATAGGTCGAATTACGGCGGGATGCCGTTTCCGCAAACTTCGCGCGATCTCCCCCTCTCCTGATGGACTTCGAATTCGGTCCGGCTAATATGGAAGAACGGTTTTTCGCGGGCGTGGCCATCAGGATAAGTCGAGCCTTGTAAGGAAGATAACATGCGCTGGAGCGGACGTCGCGGCAGTAGTAACGTGGAGGACCGTCGTGGTCGACCGGGCCCCGTCATGGTCGGCGGTGGCAGCCTTATCGGCATCGTGATCGTTGTCATCTACCTGCTGATGGGAGGCGACCCGCAGGCCCTGCAACAGCTACCGGTGAACAACCCGGGCCAACCGGGCGGCATTGTCGAAAATGATCCCCGCGAGCAGAAACTGGCGGAATTTGTCTCCGTTGTGCTGGCCGATACCGAAGAAGTCTGGGGCGAGCTGTTCGCCGCCCGCGGCAGCGTCTACCGCGATCCGAAACTCGTTCTGTTTCGTGAACGGGTGCAGTCAGCATGTGGTTTCCAGCAGGCCGCCACGGGGCCGTTCTATTGTCCGGCTGACCAGAAGGTTTACATCGATCTCAGTTTCTACGATGCGATGGAGCGTCGCTTGAACGCCCCCGGCGACTTCGCGCAGGCGTATGTGATCGCGCATGAGGTCGGACATCATGTGCAGAACCTGATGGGCATCAGCGACCGCGTGCACCGGTTGCAACAACAGCAGGGAGAAGACGCCGCGAATGAACTCTCCGTCCGACTGGAACTGCAGGCCGATTTCTTCGCGGGCGTTTGGGCACACCATGCGGAACAGAACTGGCAGATCCTGGAAGAAGGCGATGTCGAAGAAGCACTGAACGCCGCCTCCGCCATCGGCGACGACCGCCTGCAACTCCAGTCACGCGGTTACGTCGTCCCCGAATCCTTCACCCACGGCACGTCGAAACAACGGATGCGATGGTTCTTGAAGGGGCTCAAAACAGGAGATATCACGCAGGGAGATACGTTCGAGATTCCGTATGATCAATTGTGATCACGGAAGACATGAGATAGATCGCTTGGGCTAATCATTCAGCCATAACTCGATTCATTCGGCTTTGCTTACGAAATGAAGAGCCCCCAAAATGGAAAACGATCCGAAAGACAAATACCGAGTATCGGGAAACATCGAAGCAGAGTATTACGACGACAACGAAGAGGTCCTCGTAAATAAACAGAACATCCGTAGTCTGATCAGCCTTCAGTTCGCAGAAGAAGCAAATCTTGCCAACGCTTATGAAATTATTTTCTCAGAAATCGACGCAGATAGCCCCCTAACCTCGAAGCTGATCTGCCGAATTCATGAATGCATCTTTGGTTCACTATTCGAATGGGCGGGGCGCTGGCGTACGGTTCACATCAGCAAGCCCGGCGCAATCTGGCCACCACCTCACTATCTCGACGAGGCAATGGAGATCTACGAACAAAGCGTTCTCGCGCGCTACCCTACCAGCGATCTTGATAGGGACGCGGATTTTTGCGCGGCGATTGGAGAGATTCAGGGGGAATTTCTCGCGATCCATCCCTTCCGGGAAGGCAATGCGAGAACGATCAAGCTGGTCAGCGATATCATGGCCTCACAAACGGATCGCCCCATTTTGTTTTACGATTCTTCGCCACGCGGTTCCGAGGAGTACATTAATGCCGCCAAAGCGGCGTTGCTCCGAAAAGACTATTCCCCGATGACGAGGATCATTCAGGACGCGCTGGCTGCTGCCCGCGATTAGCAAGGTCCGTAAGGTTTCGCAGTAACTGTTCACGAACCTCCGGCGTAAAAGGCGGTAAACCTTCTATCACGCTGTTTCGTTCAGTCGCTTCCAGAATTCTACGGTGTCGCTCTCCAGCATCCTTGAGATACCGCGACGTTTCCAGCAGACTTTTTCCTTTAGAATTATTCTTCATAGACTCAGTATACCATATCAGACGAACATTGGGCCAACGGATTTCGATTCAGGATCCCTCCCGTCTTCAAACCACCAGCGGTCCCCGGTTCAAAATCTCCAGCAGCAGGTTATCGTGGGGATAGGGGTGGCCTTTGTACTGGCGGAAGCCTTCGCCGTAGATCGCTCCGATCTTCGCTCCGCGTTGTTCGCTCCAGCGGCGGCTGGCGTCGAGGTATTCGTCCATGCCATGCTGTTTCCGCAGCCAGTCGCGCTGGCTCTCGTGGCAGGCGAGCATTTTCTGTTTGAGTTCAAACTGGGCAGTGATATCCACCACAAACTCTGGTTCGATCGGCTGATCGTAATAGTCGACACCGCCAACCGGGTCAACGAAGTAAAGATAGGGGATTTTACTGACGGGAGATGCCGGCGTGGTCGCCAGTGTTTCGTAATTCGGGATCGGTGCGTTGAAGCAGGCATCCCGGACGAGACGACTCGTCATTTCGTGGTCGCTCATGTAGTCGACGGGAGGAGCGGTGAGGACGATATCGGGATCGATTTCCCGCAGTTCCTCCGTCACGCGGCGTCGGCCGGCATTGTCGTGCACAATCTGGAGGTCGCGGAAATCAAGGAAATCGTAACTCGCCCCCAGAAGATCCGCCGCAGCCTGAGCCTCCTCCAGGCGTTTCCGCGCGATATGCTCCGCCGCCAGTTCCGCGCTGCCGCAGTCCCCGGCCGTCATGGTCCGCATGAAAATTTCACAACCCGCTTCCTTGAGTCGGATCAAAGTTCCAGCGCACAGAATCTCAATATCGTCAGGATGTGCATGAATAGCCAGAATTCGGGTCGTTTTTGAGCTTTGAGACATTGAAATATGTCCTCATTCCAGTTTTGATAGAGGAGGTAACCAACGGTGCCGATCCGAGGTCGTTTTGCGGCGAAGACAGAGTACTTTTGCACACCGCCTGAAGACAACTGTCGCGGCGAGAAGTATCGCGACTCAGTCCTGACTTCGCTGCCCGAACAAGCCAATCGCCGGGTGTGGAAGATCGCATCCGCAGCGACAAGATAAATGACGATCTGGTAAAATGAAACCGTCGCGTCCGGAAAGATCCGGGCTCGAATTTCTCTGGCCCGCCCCGGTGGCCTGTTGCTGCTGTTCGACTTTCGCGAGAATCCGTCGAACTTTCCCCGTGAACCTTCACGATGGCAAGAACGCGGTACACAGTCCGCCCCTGTCTTCCCGTCCCCCTCGTTTTGAAAATCGCCCTGGCGACGAGAACTCCTACATTCAATCAGGAATCACTTACAGATGTCTCAATCGACGATCTCCACTTCAGAATCTTCGCAAACAGGTCCGCAGCCGCGCCGCATGCATCACACCAAGATGCCCACGCTCGTGTTCGAACTTTCGGAAGAAGTCGATCGTTACGTTGCCGGCCAGATTGCGGCTCTCATTCGTCAAAAACAGGCCAACGGCGAAAAACCCGTCCTCGGACTCGCCACGGGTTCCACCCCTATCGGCGTCTACCGCGAACTGATCCGCCTGCATGAGGAAGAAGGACTCGACTTCTCGAACGTCATCACGTTCAACCTCGATGAGTACTGGCCGATGCAACCGGATTCGATCCACAGCTACCACCGGTTCATGTGGGAGAACCTCTTTCATCACATCAACATTCCGAAAGAGAATGTCAACATTCCCGACGGCACTGTGAAACTCAGCAAAGTCGAAGAGTGGTGCGATGCCTACGAGCGGAAAATTCAGGAAGCAGGCGGACTCGATCTCCAGTTGCTGGGTATCGGACGCACCGGCCACATCGGTTTCAACGAACCGGGCAGCTCGCGGAATTCCACGACCCGCCTCGTGACGCTCGATCCGAAAACGCGAAAAGACGCCGCGGGCGAATTCTACGGGGAAGAGAATGTGCCGATGCAGGCCGTCACCATGGGCGTGCACACGATCATGAACGCCCGCCAGGTCATCATGCTCGCCCTCGGCGAACACAAAGCGAAAATCGTCCGAACTGCGGTTGAAGATGAAGTCTCGGAACAGATTCCCTCGACTTACCTGCAAAAACATCCGAATTCGATCTTCGTCATCGATGCCGCCGCCGCCAGCCGCTTGACCGCCGTCCGTATTCCATGGATGGCCGGTCTCGTCGAATGGACTCCGGCGCTCGTGAAGAAAGCTGTTATCTGGTTGTCCCAGCGCGTCAAAAAGCCGCTGCTGAAACTGGAAGAAGCCGACTTCATGGAGAACCACCTGATCAACCTGCTGCGGCACTGTGATAAGTCGTGCGAGGCGATCGTCCACGAAGTCTTCATGGAAATGCAGAACGGTATCTGCACCCGCCCGGGTGGGGATAAACCGATCACCGCGATCTGCTTCAGCCCGCACCCGGATGACGACGTCATCTCCATGGGCGGCACCTTGATCACCCTCGCCGATCAGGGACACGACATGCACATCGCCTACATGACGAGCGGTAACATCGCTGTCTTCGACGAAGACGCGAGCCGTCACGCCAAGTTCGTGAATCAGTTCCTCGAAATGTTCAAACTCGATTCCGACAACACCTCAAAGATGCACGAGAAGCTGTTGAATGACCTTGTCGTGAAAAAGCCGGGCGAACCCGATTCCCCTGAAATCCAGGCAGTGAAAGGTCTCATCCGGAAAACGGAAGCGGCCGCTGGCGCCATTCGCGCGGGAGTTCCCGAATCCAAGCTGCACTTCCTCGATATGCCCTTCTATCAGACCGGCGACGTCAAAAAGAAACCGATCGGCGAAGACGACGTCACCATCGTGGCGAATCTGCTGCGGGAATTGAAACCGGATCAGATCTATGTCGCCGGTGACCTCTCCGACCCGCACGGTACCCACCGCGTTTGTGCCCAGGCAATCATCCGGGCACTCGACGTCGTCAAAGCGGAAGGGGTCGAACCTGAAGTCTGGTTGTACCGGGGTGCGTGGGAAGAATACGAGCCCCACGAAATCGAACGGGCCGTCCCCCTCTCCCCCGCCGTCGTGCATCGTAAACGATCCGCGATCTTCGCGCACGAATCCCAGAAAGACCAGGCCCTCTTTCCCGGAAGCGACGAGCGCGAGTTCTGGGTCCGCGCCGAAGACCGGACGAAAAACACCGCTCGCGTCTACGACGACCTTGGCCTGCCCGAGTTCTTCGCTCTCGAAGGCTTCGTGCAATACCGCGGACAGCTGTAGGGACGAAAGAAGCGAGATATTTTGCGGGGTAGCCCAGGCAAACAGACCCGGGTGGCCCAGACAATCTCGTCAGAGTTGTCTGGGTGCCGAAGGCACACAAAGGTGTCAAACCTTGTAGATGTGAAAGTCTCGCGGCCTCTTCCGTTACATCGCATTCAACACTTATGTGTTGCTGCGCAACCCAGACAACACTTCGTGATTGTCTGGGCCACCCGCGCGGGTTCTCGGTCGCTTAGATAAACTGACTTTGATATAAAAGGTTCAGCTTCATGGCTGGACCTTTTTTTGCGCCTCCCGTTTTCTGACTGGAATCACTGCGATGAAAATCACCCGCATTACGACGTACCCTGTTCGCGTGCCGCTGAAACCGGAGTTCAAAATGATTTCGGCGCTGGGGCAGTATGAGGTTTCCAAGTATGTGATCGTACGTGTCGAAACGGATGCCGACATCGATGGCGTGGGTGAAGCCAGTATCACCGCCTGCTGGAGTGGCGAAACCGTCTGGGGGACGGCCGCCATTATCGACAACATGTTCGCTCCCGCGCTCATCGGCCACGATCCGTACGATATCAAAGGGCTCGACGCCAAGCTCGACCAGATCGCCTATGGGAACTGGTTCGCGAAGTCCGCCATTGAAAATGCGTGCTGGGATATCCAGGGGAAAGATCAGGGAAAACCGGTCTACGAACTGATCGGTGGTCCGGCGCGATCCAATACCATCAAATGCCGGTTCTCGATGGGAGCCTATGATCCCGAGCGGGCGTACAACCGAGCAAAGGAACTGATCTCCTTCGGTTTCACCACGATCAAAGTGAAAGTCGGCACCAACCTCGACAAAGATATCGAACGGATCAAGACCGTGCGCGACGCGATCGGTCCCGAGTACGAAATGGTGATGGACGCCAACTGTGGCTTCGACGCACCGACCGCCATCAAAATGGCGGAAGCGGTCGAAGACTGTAACGTCGCCCTCTTCGAACAACCGACGACTCGCGGCGACTACGAAGCACTCGCCAAGGTTCGCAAAGCGATCACGCCGAAGGTGATGGCGGACGATATCTGCTTCGATCTGGCCGATGCCCGCGAATGCCTGCGGCACGAGGCGTGCGATGTGATCAGCGTCTACCCCGGCAAGAACGGCGGGCTGCGGAAATCACTGGAGATCGTGAAACTTGCCGAAGAATTTGGCGTCGTGTGCAGCATCGGTTCCAACCTCGAGTGGGACATCGCCTCCGCCCCGATGTGCCATCTCTGCGTCGGCGCGGAAAACATGCAGGTCGAAACTTACCCCGGTGACATCATGGGCCCCGCCTACCACCAGGTCCGCCTCGTGGAAGACCCGCTCGTCATCGACTTCCCCACCATCACCATCCCCGACAAACCAGGCATCGGCGTCACCCCCGACTGGACCATGATCGAAGAACACACCATGAAGACCCTGCTGGGCGGCGCGACGATGGGGTTGTATTGAGCTCACGCCGCGCCCCTTGATGTCAGGGAGCGGATCCAAACCGCGCCGGCATGGTTCGATGTCATCGGAGTTCAGGAAATGACTAAATGAAAAACTGGAAGAACCTCACACTCGGGGACTTTGAAGAGTCGTATTACGGTACGATCTTTTACGCCAAGGTTGAGCTTGGGGGGCAACAGGTAAGCATTGGCGTGCCGAATGCCAGTTTTATCAATCCACGAAATGTGAAGTTCTGCAAAGAAGCCTTGGCTGGGTGGGTGGAGAACCAGGATCTGCTTATATCGATGACCGAAAAGAAGATCAAGAGGCTCATTTCCGGACGTAATGCAAAACCTGAATCCCTTTTATTATGGGCGTTCAACTTCTCAGAACCCGGCGGCAATCCTCCCCCTCCTGCTGAAGTATTGGGGCAACCCGACACCGTGACGTTCATTTATAAACCCAAGGGGGACTATCCTGAGACGAGCGATGGCATTTCAGACTTCCATCTTGGCAACGACATCGAACTCAGGTGCTACGTAACGAACTATATTATCGATTGGGACAATCCCGATATTTCTATCTCCAATGATTTCGCGTGATAGACGATACTGAAAGAATTCAGAGCCACCAATGCCGACTCGCCGGGGACGTGCTCAAAAAGGAAAATCGACAGAAACGACAATGCATGAAGATCCCAAAACGATTTCTTTTTGCGGGCGTTTTTTTCGTGTTGGCCGCGGCACTCAGCTATGAAAGTATCGTTCTGGAATACGTTCCAGTAAGCGGCATCCTTCTCTGGTTGGCGCTCGATCTGTTCCTGCTGAGTATCGCTTACCTGTTCAATCTGCCGCAAATATTCGGAAAGCGTTCTGACGGAAGCCGCCCCTTCTTCCTGGCGATCATCTGGACTCCGTGGCTGCTCACCACTCAATTGGTCTTCTGGTTACAGAATTCATTCAGCCGCGCGAACGTTTATCAGAAAGTCGCCGAAGGGCTTTATCTGGGCCGCCGTTGTCACCGCGAGGAGTTGCCGCCGGATGTAGAAGTCGTTGTTGACCTGACTGCCGAGTTTGTCACCAATAAATACATATACCACGCCTGTGATGTGCGGTGTCTGCCGGTGCTGGATGGATCCGTACCCCATGATCTGGAAGAATTTACTCGACTCGTAACAGAAACCGAGCATCAGTCACGTCCTATTTACGTGCACTGTGCGAATGGATCGGGACGAGGAGCGATGTTCGTGATCGCACTGCTGCTGCGTCGCGAGGTGACAGATAATCTGGATGAGGCAATTAACCTCGTGACGAGACAACGTCCGCAGGTGCGGCTGAATGCCGAGCAATACGCATTCCTGCAACGCGCGATCAATCCGTCAGGAAGTCAGAGAGACGCCCTGAAGGGGTGACTTATGAAACTACAGGTTGAACTCAAGAACGACTTGTCTCCAGCGACGCCCGCTGAGACCGAAGAATTCGAACGAAAATGGAACGTGCAGTTTCCGGACGAATATCGCCAGTTTCTGAGGGAATACAACGGCGGGCATATCAAAGAAAACAATTACATCCGTATGACCAGTGAAGAGACGACTTTCGTCTCCTGGCTGTTTGGTATTGGTCTCGAGAACGGATTCAGCCTCGAAGAACAGTCACGTGAGTTTGAGCGGATATTGCCTGAAGGCACACTGCCGGTCGCCATAGGGATCGGACATCATCTTTTCTCACCACGATACCTGTATGTGATGGAACTCGCTGGTGGTAATGCGGGTGCGATCTACGTTCTCAACCCCGATTCCGATACACACCAACTCCGTCGAATCGCGAATTCTTTCACGATGTTTGTCGAAAGCATCAAGCAATTATGGGTCGTCGGTGATCTCAGCCGGTTTCGCTCGCTCAATCAAGTCGATGAGTTACTGAAACTGACCGTGCAACGACACTGGGCGCCCTTCGATACGCCCATCTATATCGCGCAATGCGTCGACCAGGAGAACGTTCGCGAACATCTGGAACGCATCAGCAGAGAAATGAGATGGAACTACGTTGAATTCGCGTTGACGCATGCCTGGTTCGAGGACTTGAACCCCCAACGCTATTATCCGCGTGGAGATCTCACTCAGGCGGCCCGGCTCAGTCATCTCACTCCCGAGGGGAATTTCACTGCCGCGTATCTTTCCGGAATCGATGCACTCAAAGAAGTGATCGCTTCTCGCTATTTCCCCGCCTATAACCCCTACAGACGTTTTCAATTGCCGTTGCGAAAAACGGAAGAGTACCGAAAACGTATCCCCGCTAACTGAGGTGGACCGGGCGAGATCGTTGGGGCTACCCTTCTTACTTTTCCGTCTTCGTATCAACTTCATGTCTTCGAGTCTTCGTGTTAAATACAAACTCGCACGATCGTTGCCTGACTACTTCAACCGAATATCCACACTCGCACTGTGCGCTGTGAGACCTTCTTTGGCCGCCATGTCGCGGACGTCGTCGGCCTGGGACTTCAGGGCGGCTTCGTTGTAGTAGATCACCGACGAGCGTTTCAGGAAGTCGTTCGCGCACAGGCCGTTGGCGAAACGGGCGGTTCCGCCGGTGGGGAGGACGTGCGAAGGGCCGGCGATGTAGTCGCCGAGGGCGACGGGGGTGTAGTGCCCCATGAAAATAGCGCCGGCGTTCTGAATTCGGGCGAGCATTCCCTCCGGTTCGGACATCGAAATGTGCAGGTGCTCGGGTGCGAGGAGATCGGTCAGTTCCGCCGCTTCCGTTTCGTCGTTGGCGAGAATCAGGGCGCCGAGTTCTTCCATGCTCTGCCGGGCAAGTTCACCACGGGGGAGTTCGTCGAGCTGTTTGATCAGTTCGGCGCGGGTCTGTTCGATGAGGGGCTCGTGCCAGGTGATGAGGACACCGGAACCGGGCGAGTGCTCGGCCTGCGAAATCAGATCGGCGGCGACGTACGCTGGGTTCGCGGTTTCATCCGCCAGAACAATGACCTCACTCGGCCCCGCAATGCTGTCGATGTCGACCTCACCGAAGACATGTCGTTTGGCAAGCGCAACGAACAGGTTTCCCGGTCCGACGATCTTGTCGACACGCTCGATTCCTTCGACGCCATACGCGAGCGCGGCCACCGCCTGCGCGCCCCCGACGCGATAAACTTCCCTGATGCCGAGTTCATGACAGGCGGCCAGCAGGTCGACGTTGTAACCTCCGAAATCAGTCGGAGGAACCACGACGGCAATTTCTTTGACACCCGCGACCTGCGCGGGGACGGCTGTCATCAGCAGCGTGGAGGGATAAGCCGCCGCGCCCCCGGGGACGCAGATGCCGATGCGGCGTAACGGAAGATACCGCTGCCGGAGATCGATCCGCACGTCTCCCTCTTCTTTCAGCAGTTGAACATCTTTTGTCAGAATCGCGGTCTGGAAGTCGACGATGTTCTGCCGAATGCGGCGGATGGTCGCCAGGTAGTCGGGGGAGGCTTTGCTGTGCGCGTCGGCCATCTCTTCCGCGGTGACCGCCATCGTTTCGGCGGTCACCTCTTTCGGGTCGAGCTTCTTCGAGTAATAAAGTAGCGACTCGAGCCCCTGCTCTTTGATGTCGCCGCAGATTTTCTCCACGACCTGCTGCGGCGTCAGCGATTCGCCGAAGAGTTCCATCGTCCTTTTCCGTCCCGCTTCCGAAACGATATCCCCGCGGGGGCTTAGCTTTTCGCGGAGTTCGGCAAACAGTTGACGGGCATCGTCTTCGCGGCAGTTGATGGTGGTCAGGTTCAGATCGGACATGGGCATTCGGAATTTATATGGATACGAAACAAGATCAGTCAGCGGATATCGGAGATTGCAGAACGAGCCCCGCGGATAGGAGGGAGGAAGCGATTTCCCCCTATTGAGGAGTCATTCGGCTAGCGCGATCAGGAAGCATTTGTCGTGGCTACCGCGATCATACTGCTGGACAAGCCAGCAGTGGCACCCATCGCCGACGCGATGCGTGTGAAAAAACAGTCTAAAAAAGCCGTTGAGAGTATAAACGATCACCAGGGGGTTAGCCAGCACCGGGTGGATGTTTACAGGCTCTGAGCGAATCCGTTAGATTGAACAAAGCTTCCCTCCTCCACTCCCGACCCACCTGACGCAATGAGAAACGAGATCCCGATGGTTGCCTACGCGATCGACCTCCGCAGCGACACGAAATCACTCCCCACGCACGCCATGAAACAGGCGATGATGGAGGCGGAACTGGGCGACGACATGACGGGCGAGGACCCAACCGTCAACCGGTTAGAGGCGCACGTAGCAAAGATGTTCGGTAAAGAAGCGGCCGTCCTTGCCTGTTCGGGAACACAGTCCAACCAGATGGGAGTCTGGGCCCATACGCAGCGGGGAGACGAAATCCTGCTGGAGGAAAAATCGCATATCGGTAGTTGGGAAGCAGGAGCGCCCGCCATCCTGAGCGGCGTCACGACCCGATTCATTGCCGGAGATCAGGGGAAGCTGGATATCCCGCACCTCGCCGGAATGCTTCGGGCCGATGACCAGCATCTGACTCCCAGCCGCCTCCTCTGTATCGAGAACACGACTAACGCCGGCGGCGGCGGCTGTTACACGCTCGAACACCTCCATCGCGTCTGCCAGTGGGCGCGCGAGCAGGGACTCAAGGTCCATATGGACGGCGCCCGGTTCTTTCACGCCGTCATCGCCCAGGACTATGATCCGGCCGAGGCGTGCAGATATATCGATACCATTTCCCTCTGCTTTTCCAAGGGGCTCGGCTGTCCGCTCGGTTCCATCCTCGTCGGTTCGCACGCGGACATTCAAAAGGCCCGCCGCGCCCGCAAGATCTTCGGCGGCGCCCTGCGCCAGTCCGGGATGTTCGCCGCAGCCGCGCAGTATGCGCTCGATCATCATGTCGAACGGTTACAGCAGGATCACCGGCACGCGCGACTGTTCGCAGAGGAGATTGCGTCGATCCCCGGCATTGTTGTCGACCCGGAAAAAGTGGAAACGAACCTCGTCTTCTTTGAACTCGAACGCGACCGGGGTTACGCGTCGCAGTTGTCTGCGCGGCTCAAGGAACTGGGGATCGGCATTGGCGCGATGGGCGCCCAACGGTTGAGAGCCTGTTTCTACATCGGCATCACCGCCGCCGACGTTCATCAGGCCGCCCGCCTGGTCGCGGAAGCAATGCAGGACAACCTGACGGAACTCCCGGTTGCCGCGAACGGACCTTACGCCCGCGGATAAATTCAGCGCTGAGTTGTAGCGTTACTCGCACGACACAAAAAAATGAAGCCGCCCGCACTCACAAAAGTGCGGACGGCTTCGGGCAAAGAAGCTGCTTTCGCTGCCGTCTTGAGTGGAACAAACTCCGCGGATGGAAATGAATACTCATCTCCACGCGGCTTTAGATCCGAAAGACGGCGATGCTTCTTGAGGAAGACATGAGAGAAAGCTTCGACCCTTCCCCCCATGCCCCCTACGTTTCGTACTGCCACGAGGGTTATTGGGCCTTTCCCGGCGCGCCAGTGACTCCGTTTACCTGCGACTGACTCTTAAAAAAAGTACGCGCCACAGGTCCTCTCCGTTGTCTTTTTTCGTCAGACCAATCCGATCAGACGGTTCTTACTGCAACGGGGAGTATTGCAAATGAGAGGCCAGAAAAAACACAATCGCGAATTTTTCTGAAATGCCGGTCTTGAGCACAGAAAAAGCAGAAAAAGCCCCGCTTTTCAGCCTGTTTTCGTCGGTCGACGATCCGGCAAGATGGTTTCCAAGCGGTCAGATTTGAAGACAAATCCGCGGAAAAAGCGAAGACTCAGGCGCGCAATCCCAGATCTTCATAGATCGCCG
>PABD01000053.1 GCA_002702685.1 Planctomyces sp. | reverse complement strand
TCAAAGGGGCGATCGAGATTCTGGAAGGCGTTCCCAAGGAACGTCGTTCCGACGCATTAATTGAGCTGCTCCGGGAAACATACCGAATTACCCGGCGATTGGATGACCTGCGGCGCGAAGGAGAAACTCGCTTCCAGAAGGCGCTGATGTGCATCACGATGGAACATCTCGAACGGGAAGAGGACGACGCGTTCGACAAGGTGCTCGAGATCTACAAAGAGATCTTGGAGATCTGTCCGATCGACGAGGAAGCGCGTGATCGCGCCGAGAAAGCGGCGAACTATATTGAGCTGACAAAACAGCGCGAAGAGTTGCAGGAATACGCCAAACTGCACTTTGAAGACAAACACTACCGGGATGCGCTGGAATGCCTGCAGAAGATTCATCCGGACGTGCAGACCGGCCCGATTCGTGAACAGGTCATGGAGTTGGAAGGAATTCTCGAGCAGATCGATGAACTGCGTGATCAGATCCTGCAGGACTTCGAAACATCCTCATTCGACACGACAGCGGAATCCTTCGAGAAACTGAAGAGTCTGCACGAAGGCGAATTCGAACGTCTCTTGCGAGACATCCTTTCTGGCGGTCTCGATGGCTCGCTGGCCAACGTCTTTCAGCAACTGCGCGATTCGGAACGAGAAGATTCGGGGCTTGTCTCGCTACTCGACTACCTGATTAATGCAATCAGTCAGCATGACTTCGAAGAGATGCTCGCGGAATGTGACGAATCTCTCCTCGATGATTATCCCGTCAGCGGAAAAGGTTTGTACCTCAAGCTGGTGAAAGTCCTCTCGACGCTCACCGAGGATGTCGACCGGTTCGAAACTCGACTCACGCTGCTGAAGCGATACCGGGCACACCTCAAAGAGGCGGAGCCGAATCTGGTTGCCTGGGAAGAACTGCTCGAAGCCTTTGATCAGTTTTCTCAACTGCAGGCGATGCCCTGGGGTATCAAAGATCGCTGGTTGGAGAATGATCGCACGAATATGATCGAAATGGCGGCATACCGTGTCGCCGATACCGCCAACTCTGCATTGCCGCAGTGTGACGGTCGCTGGGAACGCTTGTTGAGGGTGGCCGGACCGCATCTGGCGTTCAATACGCCTGTTTCGCGACTGCTCTACAAACAGATCGAAAAATACCTGACGCACGGCGCGTGGAGTGGCAGGAAAGTCTGCTTCATCACACGTCGCATGGCGACGCTGATGGGTCTCGGAGGTATCGGATCGGTCGTCCTGCTGGAACTCCTCAAGATCAACTATGACATTCTCTTCAAGGCAGGCGGCTTCTCCGGTGTGCTGGCCAGTTTCCTCTTGTTCCTGCTGTACGGCGTCTTCCTTATTCTGGCGAACCGCTGGATCGAAGAGTAAGCAATTCGAACCTCAGCGATACCGGGCGGTCAGCAGTTCTCGCGCATTGAGAACCTGTGAAGCGGCTTCCTGCGTCGTTTCGGCGACGCAGGTGAGATGCCCCATTTTGCGACCGGCGCGTGCTTCGTGTTTGCCATAGAGGTGCAGTTTTACCGCGGGGAACTGTCGCCCCATTTCGGCCCAGTCGGGCTCACCGAATTCCCACTCTTCGCCGAGCAGATTCGCCATGGCGGCGGGACGGATGTGGTCGAACCGGCCAAGCGGCAATCCGGCAATCGCGCGGACCTGTTGCTCGAACTGACAGGTTTCGCACGCGTCAATCGTCAGGTGCCCCGAGTTGTGCGGGCGGGGCGCAAGTTCGTTGACCAGCAGTCGGCCATTTCTGGTCAGGAAGAATTCAATACAGAGTACGCCTACCACGCCGACTTCGTTCATCACCGTGCGGGTGATCTCCACCGCCTGTTGCGCGATTTCGGTCGGGACATCAGCGGGGAGGATGGAAACATCGAGAATATGATTCCGGTGTTCGTTCTGAATCGGTCCGCACGCCGCAAAATCGCCCTGACGGCCCCGCGCTCCGACGACCGATAATTCCAGCTCGAATTCGATGAACTCTTCGAGGATCGATTCGCGTCCTGCATATTCCCGCCAGACCTCATCGAGATCGGTCTCTTCCCTGATCATCATCTGGCCTTTTCCGTCGTAGCCACCCGTGGCTGTCTTCAGTACGGAAGGACGCCCCAATTCCTCGACGGCGCGAATCAGATCTTCTTGATCGTGGATCGGCACAAACTTCGGTACAGGGATTCCCATGCCGGCCAGGGAACTCTTTTCCCTGTTGCGATTCTGAGAGAGGTGCAGAATGTCGACGCACGGATCGACGCAGGTGAATTTCTGCGCGACGTCCGTACTGGCGGCGGGGACATTCTCGAACTCAAACGTAATGGCCGAAACAGAGCGGGCGAACTCTTCAATCGCGGCGAGGTCATCGTATTCCGCCACCCATTCGCGGTCTGCGACCTGCGCGGTGGGGGAATCGGCCTCCGGTGAAAAGACATGGACGCCATACCCCAGACGCCGTGCTTCGATCGCGAACATGCGTCCCAGTTGGCCGCTACCCATTACGCCCAGTTTCGATCCGGGAGGGAAATATTGACTCATAGCTCAAGCAAATGTCTGGACGATTCAGGATGATGATGGGAACGACACAGGGTGATTTCGCGACCCGGCGAGATTACTTCAACTCGGAGTTCTGCATGACGCTGTCGGTCTGGTCTTTATGATACTGATGTAACTTATCACGCAGGACCGGTCGACTATTGGCCAGAATTCGCAGCGCGAGTAACGCTCCATTCTTGGCGCCCGCATCACCAATCGCCAGCGTACCGACGGGCACGCCGCCCGGCATCTGGACGATCGACAACAGGGAATCGAGACCATTGAGCGCCCGGCTTTTAACCGGAACTCCTAACACCGGCAACGTGGTCTGGGCGGCAACCATCCCGGGTAGATGAGCTGCACCACCTGCTCCCGCGATGATCACTTCGAGACCGCGTGATTCCGCCTGTTCGGCGTATTCCGCCATCCACTGCGGCGTCCGATGGGCCGAGACGACCCGGCACTCGTGCGGCACCTCGAACTGATTCAGGATATCGCTCGCAGGTTTCATCGTCTCCCAGTCAGACTGGCTCCCCATAATGATGCCCACGAGAGGTCCGGTCGAGTCGGTCATGTCTGGGATACCTTTACAAGGGAGGCGAGAGCGAAGCGGCGACGGCGGACGGGGCGACTGTCGAGGCAGATCAGGAGTCCGCCCACCGGCCAACGAGATCGTCGCGAAAACAGGGGGGGAAGGCAAGCGTCAGGCCGGGAATTGACCCCGATCGCCCTCTATTCCAGTGCGACTCGGCCGATAAGCCAAAAAAACAGGGACGGTTTTGGGCCGTCCCTGTTCCAGGTGAAGTTCCAATTACGGGAAAGCGATTGCCGTCGGCGGGCTTTCCAGCGGATGACTTATTGTTTGCCCACGATTCGTCCGTAGGCGGTGAAGCGGAGCGGTTCTTCGCGTCCCGCGATTTTGACGGTGAATTCTTCCGAGAAGTTACCATCTTCTTCCGGCGGTGTGATCATGATCGGCACGACCTGGACTTTCTTGGCGCTCTCTGGACGTTTCACTTTGAACATATCACCACGGTTTTCGCATTCGATGCTCTCGATCGTGAACGGGTCTTTCCCTTTGATGATCAAGGTCGAGTTCTTGATCTGACCGGGAAAGAGGTTGCCGAGGGCCAGCGGAGCGTTCGCCACCATCAGGTCCGATTCCACGCTCGCTTCCACGAGCACAGGAACTTTCGGATTGTTGACGTCGTCAGTGACGAGGATCACCTGATCGCGAAGAGTTCCCAGCGGCGAATCTTCTTTCAACGTGACTTTCAGGTTGTAGAGAATGTTGTAAGTGCTGCGGGACTTCTCGGTCGCTTCGGCAACAATGAACTTGTTGTTGCTGATGATGTCCGTGATGTGCCAGTCGTTGCGACCGGTGTAGTGAATCTGCAGATCCATCGAACGGGCTTCTCCCTGATCGACCGATCCAAAGTTCGCCCAACCCGGTGTGACCACCACGTCGGTACGGATGAAAGCCCGGATGGGCAGACGGACTTCCTTGTAGAACGGCTTGTCGAAGATGACGATCGCGTTCGAGTTTTTCTCGTTCGAGAACTTGTTGGTGTCCATAGCGACTTCGATGTAAGCGGTTTCTCCGCTCGGAACGGTGTCTTTGGACGGCGTTGCTCCCGTACATCCGCAGGTCGTTTTCACGTGCGAAATGTGGACGGTTTCTTCATAGATGTTCGTAAACTTGAAACGATATCGCGCTTCGGCACCCCGCGCGACAGTTCCAAAGTCATGTTTGTGTTCCTCAAACATTTTCTCTGCCCAGGAGAGTTCCTGAGCAGAAGCGATCCCAGTCAAACAAAACACTAAAGCGAGCGCTGACGCGCATTTGAAAATCGGCTTGATGGTTAACATAGTTCTATAGCATTTTCTTCTGACGCACATTCAGTAGCGAGTTCTGAAGGTGCAAGGCACTAAAGTGACCCAGTACGAGGTTGTGACTGCAAACGAATGCATCAGGAAAGTTACCGACTGGCAAAACCCCTGACAGGAGAATCTGCGCTTCAGACAATCGTGGAGAGGTTTTCGGATCGTGCAACCGGGTGAGGGATGCCGACTTCCGAACCCGGGTGGCGAAAGCCCGAAGATTGAGAACGCTGTACAGATTTCTGTTTGAACAAGTATCCGTTTGAGATTGATCTTTCTGGTTGTTTCCCTCGCTCGCGTCATGCGGGAATAAACCATAAACCCCGGCGTCAGGACCCATTTGACATTTCAACAATGCGGAGGTGAATTCACTCCCCAGAAAAGTTGCCCGTACTTTACCTGTGAATTCGGGTCGCCACCCTCCTCCAGTATTATAGAAGGAGACCGACTTCCGCGAAGGCGAAATTAATTCGCGGGTTTGAAATTGTCAATGTTGATAAAATAGGACGAAAATGAGAATCAGTGGGCATAGGGTCTCCGAGGTTCGATCCCGGATCGCTCCATCGCATCCACTTCATCGATCTCAACCCTTTCCGACATTTGATTTACTACGGCGCATTTCCCTGTTATAAACGAAATAGAATTTATCCCGCCGCTTTTCGCGCTATAACCCTTCCGGTTACCCACCCCACCTCCGTCCGACTTTTCCCGGCGCGCAATTGGAGACTGTAGAATGCGTTACAACAAGTCTGCACGTATGCAAAACTCTTCCTGTTATCGCGTATGCGCCTCATCGGTTGAGTCTGACCCGTGGTCCGAATCTGACAGCACCAAACCGGTCATGCCTGCCGAGAGATGGGCAACATCCAAGGCCTGGTCGGTCTGTACTCTGCTCTCGGTGTTGATTCTCTGCTGTTGCACGGCGCTCAGCTGCGCCGCCCCGGAGTCGGACGCCGCCGATGGCGAGGCAGCCGCCAAACCGGAAAAACAAGCTGAAACCACCACCGAGAAGGAAGCGGGGGACGATGCGGAAGCCCAGCTTCCCGAGTACCCGCGACCGGTAAAAGTTCCCCTGTCTCCCAATCTTCTGGATGTCCCGGGTGCCGAATGGCTGAACACGTCCGGTCCGATCTCCATGAAGGACCTCCGCGGGAAAATCGTCATCTTTGACTTCTGGACCTACTGCTGCATCAACTGCATCCATGTCCTGCCGGACCTCGAATACCTCGAAGAAAAATACCCGAACGAACTCGTGGTTATTGGTGTGCATTCTGCGAAATTTGACAACGAAAAAATCGCCGACAATATCCGCGAAGCGATCATTCGTTACGAAATCAAGCACCCGGTTCTCAACGACAAAGAGATGACGATCTGGCGAAAACTCGGCGTCCGCGCCTGGCCGACGCTGGTCCTGATCGACGCCGAAGGTAACGGCTGTCTACTCGCCTCGGGTGAAGGCAATCGTGAAATCATGGACGAGTACGTCGGCAAGCTGATCGAATATCACGACGCCCGCGATCAACTCGACCGCACCCCGATCGATTTCGAACTGGAACGCGAGAGCGAGCCACCCACGCCACTCAAATACCCGGGCAAACTGCTCGTCGATGAAGCGAATAATCGCCTGTTTATCTCGGACAGCAATCACAATCGAATCGTCATTTCCTCCTTGGATGGCAAGCTGATCGACATCATCGGTAGTGGTGATCTCGGGGCGAAAGATGGAGGATTCGACGAAGCAACTTTCGACCACCCGCAGGGAATGGAACTCGATGGAGAGAACCTCTATGTCGCCGATACCGAGAACCACCTCATTCGCAAGGTCGACCTGGCCGCCGGGAAGGTGACGACGCTCATCGGTACGGGGGAACAATCGGCGTTTCGCTCGAATGGGGGGAACATCGATTCAACAGCCATTAACAGCCCGTGGGCGCTCGCGATCCGCGAGGGAGTGCTGTACATCGCCATGGCCGGACCGCATCAGATCTGGCAACACGAGCTCGGTTCTAAAACCGTCTCTGTCTATGCTGGTTCGGGACGGGAAGATATCACCGACGGGTCGCTCGAAGCGTCCGCCCTCGCGCAGCCGTCGTCCCTCATACTTCATAACGGCTCTCTGTACGTCGCCGATTCCGAAGGTTCTTCCATCCGCGAGATTTCTCCGGAGGGCGGGGGCGAGGTGCGAACCATTCTCGGAACGCACGACTTGGAGTACGGCCAGTCGCTCTTTGCCTTTGGTGACAAGGATGGTCGCGGAGACGAGGCCCGTCTGCAACACCCGCTCGGGCTTGCCTTCAAGGGAGAGACACTCTTCGTCGCTGACAGCTACAACCACAAGGTTAAAGTCGTCAAGCTGGAGAAAGACGACTCCGGAAAAACCATCGGTGTCGCGACCACGCTGATCGGCGATGGCGACGCCGGAACATCACTCGACCCACTCGAACTTTCCGAGCCCGCCGGCCTCGCCGTCACGGGGAATCTTCTGCTGATCGCCGACACGAACAATCATCGCATCGTGAAGTATGATCTCGAGAAGAAGACGGCGAGTGAATTCGTCGTCGAAGATCTCGGTCCGCCCGAGCTGCCGAAATCGGAAGGCCCGGGGGCGATTGCCGTCGATGAGGCGACCATGCTGGACCCCGTCACCGTCAAAGCGGGTGCGGAAGCACAGCTGGTCTTCTCGGTCGACCTGCCGGAGGACTACAAACTCAACAAGCTGTACCCGGCTTCTGTCCGCCTGAAGTCGTCCAACACGAAGATGTTCAACGCCGACCAACTCGGCGAGCGGTTGAAGCCCGAGTTCACCTCGGATTCGGAGCTGTCGTTGACCATTCCACTGGCGGCTGAAGCAGGCAAAGCCGACTTAATCGCCGAGGTTCGCTTCGGCTACTGCCGCGAAGGCAAAGGGGGACTTTGTAAAATCGGATCGAGCGTCGTCAACATCCCGATTACTACCGGAGAGAGTGACCAGACGTCCATATCCATCCCCGTAACCGTCGAATAAGTTGATTGCCGCGGAAACAGGCACCCTCCGCCACCGAGAAACCCTGCTCAGATAAGGCTTTTTCCGAATAAGCCCGGCGGGGGCGTTTGACGGTACAGGTGTGTTCGATTACGATGCACCTCCCGCCTGCGATCAGGTGGGGACGCTCAGGGTCCGTCCCATCCGGGACGCCCTCTTTTTTCCTCTTTTTCAGTCCCGGTTATTGTCGCAACGGTCTCCGATAGACAGCGAGACTGTGCTGCCGCCGTATTATCCGTCGTGGAAGTCGGGCAGAAGACCACTTGGACAGGAGTCATTCAAATATGTCGGAAATTGTAGTTAAAGACATTCTCGAGGCAGGCGTTCACTACGGTCACAAAACGAGCCGCTGGAACCCCAAAATGCGTCCTTACATCTACGGACGCCGTAACCTCATTCATATCATCGACATCCGCGAAACGATCCGCGGAATCCTGCGGGCTCAGAAATACCTGCAGCGCGTCACCTCCCAGGGTAGCTTGGTTCTTTTCGTCGGCACCAAACGTCAGGCTTCCGATGCTGTCGAGCAGGCCGCACTTGCCTGCGGCATGCCCTACGTGACCGAACGCTGGCTGGGTGGAACGCTGACCAACTTCCGCACGATCCGTGACCGCCTGAAACGACTCGACGAGCTGGAAGGCCTTCAGGAATCGGGCGAGCTGCAGACCTATTCCAAAAAAATGCAGTCTACGCTGATGCGGGATTACCGTAAGATCTACCGCAACCTGAACGGTATCCGCGACATGAACCGGCTTCCCGAAGCCCTCGTGATCGTCGACCCCAAGAAAGAGAAAAACGCCGTTCACGAAGCGCATCTGATCGGTGCGAAAGTGGTCGGCCTGATCGATACCGACAGCGATCCCGATGAAGTCGATCTTCCGATCCCCGGTAACGATGACAGCATCCGCTCGATCAAACTGATCATGGATCACATCACCAGCGGCATCGGGAAAACGAAAGAAGCACAGCCGAAAGACGATACCGCCGGGTCTGACAACGAACCCAAAGCGGTTCCGTCTCTCTAATATGAGGTGACGGTCGCCACTCGCAATAGCGAATACGCCATCGCGCTGGCGAAGACTGAGACGGTTTTACGGCGTCCTCCGAACAATTAACTGACGGACAGATCGACATGATCTGTCCCGTCAGTCTGTTTCTGTTCCGAGTCACCGGTCCGTTCTCTGATGCTGATCGACGATCCAGGTCGACTCGATGAAACACCGGAACCGAAGAGCCAACCGGAGAGGCTCGCGAAGAATGAGTTCGCGAAAACTGGAATCCGGTCCGCTCTTCTTCATGACTGATACATATTCAAGCTACAAAATTCCAAGCGACACCGTACCGACGGCAGACCCGTAACGACGCCCGGTACACCCATCCCAATAGGAGAGACAAGGCAATGGCCGAAATCACCGCTGCCGCCGTAAAGGCGCTCCGCGAAATCACCGACCTCCCGATGATGACCTGCAAAAAAGCCCTCGTTCAGGCCGATGGCGATCAGGACAAAGCGATCGCGATTCTGAAAGAAGAAGTTGGTAAAGTCCGCGAAAAACGCGCTGAAAATGTGACCAACGAAGGCTTCATCTTCAGCAAGGTCAAAGACGACGGCAGCGAAGCAGTTCTGGTGGAAGTCCTCTGTGAATCGGCTCCGGTCGCCACCGGGCAGGACCTTGCCAACTTCGGTGCCCAGTTGACCGAACAACTGATGAACGGTCCCGGTGCGGCGAACGCGGAAGAACTGCTTGCCCAGCCAGCCCCCGGAACGGACCAGACCCTGCAGGAAATCTTCGATTCGATCGTGAACAAAATCCGCGAGAAGATCGTCGTCAACCGCATCACCAAACAGGCTGGCCCGGTTGCTCCTTACGTGCACCACAACGGCAAAATCGCCGTGCTGTTCCAGGCTTCGGGTGAAAAACCGGACTTCGATGTGATGCGAGATGTCGCGATGCACATCGCCGCGATGAAACCGACCGTCTGCACCGAAGCCGACGTCGATCCCGCCACCGTTAAAGCGGCACGCGAAGAACTGACCGCCGAAGCCAAAGCTTCCGGTAAGCCGGACAACATCATCGACAAAATCGTCGATGGTCGTATGAAAAACTTCTACGTCGAACAGGGTGTGCTCGTCACCCAGCCGTTCGCGAAAGACGACTCCAAAACAGTCAGTCAAGCACTCGCGGAAAAAGGCCTGACGGCCGAATCGTTCACCCTCTGGGTGCTCGGAGGCTAGTCTCCAACCTGATTCATCTGGCCGGTTGTCTTCAGCCGGCCTTTTTTATGTCCCCTCCTAACGACGAGAGAGTTCCTCTATGTCCGACACTTCCAGGAAAACGTCTGTCTTCAACCGTGCGCTTCTGAAACTGAGCGGCGAAGCTTTCTGCCGTAGCGGTGAAAGTGGCATCAGCATGACGGCGGTCGCCTCGCTGTCCGAACAGCTGAAGCGGGCCTATGAAACCGGAGTCCAACTGGCGATCGTTACTGGTGGCGGTAACATTCTCCGCGGCAAGGAATTCTCCGCGTTCAGCAAGTCGATCAATGCCCCCACCGCCCACTACATGGGAATGCTGGCGACAGTCATCAACGGTCTTGCCCTGCAGGACGCGCTCGAAAACATTGGCGTACCCACTCGACTGCAGACAGCTATCCGTATGGAAGGAGTCGCGGAACCCTTTATCCGTCGTCGCTGTGTGCGGCATCTCGAAAAGGGACGCGTCGTCATCCTCGCCGCCGGAACCGGCAGCCCATTCGTGACGACCGACACCGCTGCGGCCCTGCGTGCCCGCGAGATCGAAGCGGACGTCGTGCTCAAGGCGACCAAGGTAGACGGTATCTATTCGGAAGACCCGATGAAGAATCCGCATGCCGTCCGGTATCCGACCATCAAGTTCCAGGATGTTCTTTCGCAGAACCTGCAGGTGATGGATGCCCAGGCATTTCATCATTGCATGGAACACAAGATTCCGATCATCGTGTTCAACTACCAGAAAGAGGGCAACCTCGACAAGGTGCTCGCCGGTGAGAAAATCGGCACCCGTGTCATTCCCAACGACGAATCCGCCAGCTAGTCTGGAGCGCCGCCTCGGTCCGCCAGTTTGCACCGCCTGAGGGTTCGCTTCCCTTTATTCGAGGGAGCGAATACACTGAACAGGTCGCGCGGATCACGCATCCACACGAGCTTTTCTAATTAATATCTGCTTACCAGCATCTCCTGAGGAGTCTATAACATGGAACGCGCTGAAATCATTTCCGATGCTGAAGACCGCATGAAAAAAGCGGTTACGCATCTGCACGATCAATTGCAGGGTTTGCGTACCGGACGAGCCACGCCCGGCCTCGTCGATTCGATCCGCGTTAATGTTTACGGTTCTCCCACGCCACTCAAACAGTGCGCGAACATCTCCGTTCCCGAGCCGCAGCAGATCGTGATCAAGCCTTACGACCCCTCCGTGATCAGCGCCATCGTGAAAGCGATTCAGGCAAGCGACACGGGTCTCAGCCCCAACCCCGAGAACCGGTTGATCCGCCTCAATGTACCGCCGCTGTCGACCGAACGTCGTAAGCAACTCGTCGGCCGCGTGAAGGAACTCGCCGAAGAGGCCCGCATCTCGATCCGTAACATTCGCCGCGATGCCAACAAGCATGCAGATACGGCGGAAAAGGACAAACTTCTGTCCGAGGACGAGTGCAACGACGTCAAAAACGAGATCCAGGAGTTGACCAAGAAATACGAGGGTAAAGTCAACGACGATGCCAAATCGAAAGAAACCGAGGTCATGGAAGAGTAAACTTCCGTTTTCTCAAGGAGACAGAAAGACGACCGGCAACTGCCGGTCGTCTTTTTTTGCGTGGAAGCGAAATCGTCTCTCGGCGCGATGCGGCCCCTTTTTTCCGATTAGAATCCGAACTGAAGTTGAACCTGATCCCGACTCCGCTGCTACAATGAGAGAAACCCATTTCTCCTTTTCCCATGGGACTGTCGCCCGTCATGAGTTCATCTTCCGGCAAAGTTCTGGATCGCGAGGAATACGTCGAACAGGCGTACTTCTTCAAAAGTTACAACGAACGGCTCATTGATAACCTGCCCGCCCAGGAGATTCTGGCGAGTATCAGCGAAGAACTGCTGGCGACGACCAACCTGCCGAAGGCGATTGAATTCCTCAAGGGGGAAATCCTGCTGAAGGGGAAAGTGAGCGACGGAATGCAGCGGTTGCCTCACTATTTTACCCCTTTCCAGACCTACGTGATGGCCCGCGCGGAGGAAGACAGATCGCGATTTGATATCTCTATCGCGCTCACCATTCTGCAGAAACTCGCGGAGTATATGTCCGAAAGCCCGACCTTGCCGGGGCTGTTCGTATACCAGTTCGAATGCCTCGCCCGCAACCGTCTCGGTTACGATGCCGGTATGCTGGCGATCTCTGAAGATCCCTCCTTCGATGATGAATGGCGGGACTGGCTCCGGCGAATTCGTTTTCATCTGGGCGAACATGACTTCTGCGACCTGATCTATTACCGGTCCGAACATTATGTCGAAGAACGCCGTCACCGTACTCGTGAACCCGACTATCAACCGAGCTACTCCATCTTCTTCGGTCGCCAGGAAGGTCGCATCGCGAAAGCGAACCGGGGAAAAGACCCGCTCTACATGTTCTCGGCCCTGCAGCGGCAGCTGAACTACCCCAAGGTCCCCCGTCTCAAAACAAAAAGCGCCGAATCGATTCTGCACCCCGCGGTTGAACAACGCCTGCAGCGGCTGGAGCAACGTCTGCAGCTTCTCGAAGCGGAAGCCAAGGACGACTTCGACCTGAGCCAGTTCTACGTGCAGAACAACCCGCTGGAACCACCGAAGAATATCGACGAGTGAGCGAAGTGAATTGAATACGGGCGGCGGGGAGAACCAGCAGATGGGTGCCGCAGGCACACAAAGGTTTCAAACGTAAGTGACGTGAAGGTCGAGTGACTCTGACATCAAATCGCATTCGCTGCCTTTGTGTTGCTTACGCAACCCAGACAACACTTCGTGATTGTCTGGGCTACCCTTGGGTTGTCATGCGCTGAACACATCCTCGAGCGCTTTGCGCATCACCGTTGTATCCGGTTCCACTCCCGTCCAGAGTTTGAAACCGATGACACCCTGGTTGACGAGCATGCCGAGGCCATCGAGCGTGGTGCAGCCGATCTTTTCGGCTTCCTTGATCAGCCAGGTGCGGGGTGGGTTGGGGATGACATCCGCGACCACCATGTCGGAAGTCAGTGTGGAAAGATCGACAGCGACCTTCGCATCGACGTCGGGAAAGAGACCGATCGAGGTCGAGTTGATGACGATGTCGG
>PABD01000052.1 GCA_002702685.1 Planctomyces sp. | reverse complement strand
GCACGTCCCGTCAAAGTCCTCACGAGAAAAACAGCCACCCTTCTCGTGCCACTCCGCCACGGGCTTGAGCGCCACGCGCAATTGAGCTCGCGACAACAGCAGATCATCCACCCGCCGCTTCAGACGCCACAGCATCCGCACCAGCCACAGCAACGCGATCCCACTTAATACCAGCAGCGTCAGCATCCTCAGTTCCCCTTACTGACCGTCGCGACTTCCTTCGCAGTGGATTGATCAGACGATTTGGATTCGCGTTTCTTCAGGCCCATCTTCCGCGCGAGGTCCGCCGCCGAGGAATAGCCCTGATTCGACTTGTAACTGCCGTCCGTCAGCTTCCAGCGAAGGTGAGGCCACTGGGCTTCGCCGGCAGGCATATAGGGTTGCCAGACAATGCGAATGCCGTATTCCTCCAACAGGCGTGGACGATCCCCATCGAGCCTCTTACATGGCGGACATTCATCCAGCGTCACATCGCCCGGTTTGTGGGCATACACGATGTACTCCACCTTCCGGGCCTTTTCATCCGCATCCTCCTCAACCTGGTCGACCATATCGCCGAAGTCCTCGGTCGGTGGCGTCTCCCCTTCGAAGACATTGAAGTTCAGCGTCTGCATTTCCTGAATGACGGCCGCCTGCGGTTCGAACACATCAAAGCGGAGCTGTTCGGTGTTCACACAGAAGACATCAAAGCACAACGGCTCGGCCCGCACGGAACTACAGCAGAGCGACAGCCCGATCAACAGCGTGGCGGCCAGGGTGCGGGCCGGGTGACGGGTCATCAGACCGACGCCCCCCGCCGCGATCAAACTCAATCCGAATAAAGTCCACATGGTCTTCATCGTGTCCTCGTCTTTCTTGTTGACGGTGACCGGCGTATCACCAAAGACATTGAAGTCCAGCTCCTGCGCCGGGAATCCGTCGAACTGGCTGTAAGCGTAAGAATCGTTTTGCCGCACCATCCGCTCGACCGTGTCGCGATCGACCCAGAAGCCGCCCGGTGGTTCGGTCCCCGCTGGTTCGCCATGAGCATTGGCCCCCCAGCTGTTGAGGCAGTACACGCCTCCTGTTTTTCCATTGGGGGCGCGGGCCGTGTCGTCCACGGCGAGAAAGCACATCTGGTGTGCCCAGCTGCCGGACGGAATCCCCCACTTCTTCCCTTCGTACAATCGGGGCTGCATTTGAAAGCCCTGATTGCTCGCCACGGTCACGGGATAACCGTTGGCGATCGCGTCGCGCACGTCCTCATAGCTGGTGACTTTCGCGACGGCCTGCACGCAATAATCTTTCGCGTACTCGATGAACTTCTGCGGCGGCCCCCGCACGCCCCAGGTATTCGCCACGTCACCCGAATAGGCAGGCACATCATCAAAGTCGGCCGGCAGCACGCCATATTTCTTCACCCCGTAAGCCGCCCAGCCCCCATTGCTCCCCGCACTGCTGCCGAGCCGTTTGTTGCCGAGGTCCGGCATCACCCGTGAGACGCCATAGATGTACGGCGGATACGGTTTCTTGAGCAGCGACGTATCCCAGGCATTCTTCCAGTATTGAACGTGTTGCAGGTACCAGATCGCGTTGGCCGAGCCCATGGAGACACAGTCGCCGGTCTCTTGCCTCCACGTCGGCAGATGTTCGCCTTTGCGAATCCGCAATACCGGATCCCAGAGATGAACCACCGCCCCTTCCGAACTGGTCGGTTCAATTGTCCGCTGCCCCTGTTGACCCTCGGTGATGACGAGGTCAGGAATCAGCTCATCGATTTCCGCCTGCTGTTGTTCTGTCGGGGCCGTCCAGCCCATCCGGTCTTCGACCGGCGTCACATCCTCAATGTTCACATTCACCGTGATCGTGATGGTGATACCGGTGATCCCCAGTATCGTCGCGATCAGTGTTTTCCAACGATTGCTCATCGTCTTGATTTTCCTGTTTGATTATCCATTCCACTAAACACGAGTAGGCGAGCCCCACCAGGCACGCCCCCACGACGAACAGCAACCCGCCCACTATTCCACCGGCGGCGGTTTGGTCGCTTCCTGTTTCCCGCACGCGCCGCACTGACACGACTGGATGTTGTCGACCCGCTCAATAAGCTGCTCCACTTCCGGCAACAACGTTCCAATCACAATGCCGGCGGCGTTGGTGGAATCGCGGAGACGCCCCTCCAGCACTTTCACCTTCTGCTCGTGCTTCTGGAGTTCGGTCTTGAGCGTGTCATCGCCCGAATGGCTTTCACTCTGCACGGCACTCACGCAATACCCCAGCACACACAGCACGACTAAAAACATCAGGTCTTTCATGATCGACATCGGCCCGCCTTCACGTTTTCGAGTTAAGAGTCAGCCCAGCCGCCATCAGGCAGCCGCGCGCAGTCCCACGGCCATCTCCTGGAAGAGGACCGCCCAATCCGCATCCGTCTGCAGGCGCGACGCCTCGTACAATTCGCGGAGCCGCGCTTCAAACTTTTTTCCAAACGCCTGCCATTCAAGTGAGTGGCCCACGGCGGCGATATTCGCCTCCAGGACGGCCGCCAGAATCTCGCGCGGCCCTTCCAGCGTCCCAGCGGAAATGCGGGCGGAGATCGCATCCGCCCCGTCCGCCAGCTTCACGCATTCGGCAGAGCGGCTCGGCGTGTTGACCTGCCTGGCCCAGTCGCGCACCAGTTTGGCGATGGCGAACTTCCCATCCGGGACATCGGGGGTTGGCGTTGGCGGCACCGGGTTAGGAGGGTTCGGATTTGGTCCAGGATGGGGGGGAGTAGGACCGGGCCCCGGCCCGGGCGTAGGGGAGTCGCCACCGACTTTGACGGTCCACTTCTTGAGGTCGATCCCTTCGGCGTTGCCCGCCGCGAGAAAGGCCGTGTAAGTTCCGGGCACGCTGGTGACGAGACACTTTTTCCCGCCTTCGAGTGGCAGGATCGTCTTCCTCCCGTCGGGTAATTCCGGCGTGACTTCCCAGTCGAAAAAATCCGCTTTGGACTCCGACGCGTCCAGGACCAGAATGTCCCCGGGAATGCCCCCGGTCGGCCCGGTGATGATCGCCTCCGGCGGCGCGGCCATCGCCGAACCCGTGAAGAGCGAGACCGCCAGGAAGCCGATCACAAACAGCGGTTTGATCGGGTCTTTGGTCAGCAAGCGGAGAATGAGGTTGCCGGCGGCGGTGATGATCGCGGCATAGGGCAAGAGTGTTTCGGGCAGATTGCCGTTTTCGGCCGCGCTGATGAGATACCCCAGCACGGAAATGGCGATCCCATTCCACCAGGCGGTTTTACTGACCAGAATGGACTTCGGTTTGGAGTCGGGTTCAGGCATGGCAGCCTCCTTGAAGAGCGTGAAGACAAATAAAAAAACCAGCGACGGAGCTTCCCTGAGGAAGTCCCATCACTGGTTTGTTGCTGGCCCGAATCTAGTTACCATTCGGCGACTGTCAACGCCGAATTCAGCGAGTACGCAAAGTCTGTCTCACTTCTTCATCGACCCACATGCCGAGTTTCCGCGTGAAGCGGTAAAGGTCCGCCCGATCAAAGGCCGCGATCTCCTTAGTACGCAAACAGGACGAATTCGCAACGGTTCTGATCAAAGACACTCTCAGGGATGTTTTCATTTTCGTCGAACCGTGCACTTCCTCTGCTCCCGGAACGTGGACATTCCGCCGCACACGGCAGTATGCTGGAGACATGGCACGGTCCTCCACGAAATCATTTGTCACCGAATTGGAAATCCTTCCCACCGGGAAGCAGGCGAAGAAGATTCGTGCGCGCTTCGAGGCGGCCCGGCAGGTCTATAACGCCTGTCTCGGGGAGAGTCTCAAGCGTCTGAAGCTGATGCGCGAAAGCCGCGCGTGGCAGCAGGCCCGCAAGGTCACGGATAAAAAACAGAGGTCCGCCCGTTTCAAGGAGATTCAGCAGGCGTTCGGTTTCAGAGAATACGATCTCCACAAGTGGGCCACGCAGTTCACGAAGTCCTGGATCAACGAACACCTCGGTGCGCGAACTGTGGAAGCGACGGCATCGGCAGCCTTTAAAACGACGGCGGACTACCTGTACGACGCGGGAAAAAGGAAGCGCCCCCGCTTTCGCCGCAAGGGAGACTTACGGGCCGTCGATGGAAAAAGCGGAAGCTGCTGTCGTTGGAAAGAAGATCACCTCGTCTGGAAGGGACTTAATCTGACCGTCCAAATTGATCCCGACGACCCCGTCGTTCAACATGGACTTGAGCAGCGGGTAAAGTACGTCCGGATGATCCGGAAGGTGATTCGCGGTCGGGAACGTTTCTTCGCTCAATTGATCTGTGAGGGGACCGCTTACCAGAAACCCGCCCACCAGCCCGGCTCAGGAATCGTCGGCATCGACATCGGGACCCAGACCATCGCCGTTGTTGGCGAGCGGGACGCCTGGCTGGACGTATTCTGTCAGGAGATCGAACGCGACCACCGCCGGATCCGGAAAATCCAGCGGGCCCTGGATCGTAGTCGCCGCGCCAATAACCCGGCCAACTTTCTGGGAGATGGCCGCATCAACACCGCCGCGGGCCGACTGGAATGGATTGAATCCCGGAACTATCGGCACTTGAAAAATCTGCTCGCCAATCTGCTTCGCAAAGAAGCGGACCATCGCAAGAACCTCCACGGCCAGATGGTCGCCCGCATTCTGCACGCGGGAGATCAGGTACGCATGGAGAAACTGAATTTCCAGTCGTTTGCCCGCAAGGCGAAACGCGATGGAAACAAACGCCGCAAACGCTTCGGAAAATCGATCGCTTCCCGCGCGCCGGGCCTGTTTGTCGAACGCCTCAAGCGGGAAGCGGAAAAGTGGGGCGCCGACGTCACCGAGTTCTCCACCGTGAAAACAAAACTGAGTCAAACTTGTTCCTGTGGTCATGTTGCAAAGAAACAGCTTTCCCAGCGCGTGCACAACTGCCCGAAATGCGGTGCATTCGCGCAGCGTGACCTGTATTCAGCGTACCTTGCACGTTACGTGCAGGGAGACATTCTCCAGGCGGATCAGGCCCATCGGGACTGGTCTTGCAATTGTGAGGCATTGAAGGTGGCCTGGAGTAATATCAAGCACGCGAATGGACTTCCATCCAGCTTGGGTTTACGCACCCGAGACAGAGCGGCTCGCCTTCAGAATGGCGGACAGAACCCGACTGAGATTCAGGATGCTGTACCGGCTGGTTCGCCAGCTCGGGAGAGCCTGAAAGAGGTCGGGGAAAACCGCCACCACACCATTTTAACCGATGTTCGTGCGCCGTTTTCCGGATCAGATTCACACCGAAAGCATTCATCCCGCAAACGTTACGGCGAGTCCGATGCAGATACCGGTTAAACAGGATGTGGTCACAGGCCGCACTTCGGACACCGAATGCTGTCCTCGGATGCAGATACCGGTTAAACAGGATGTGGTCACAGGTTTGTTCGCACGTGTAAAAGCGTGTTGGACTGATGCAGATACCGGTTAAACAGGTTGTGGTCACAGGGGCGGGACCATCTGCAATAATCTGGCCCGAGATGCAGATACCGGTTAAACAGGATGTGGTCACAGGATTGCTCGACCTCTTCGGGACGCCAGAACAGATGCAGACACCGGTTGGACAGGGTGTGGTCACAGGGTGCCACGAGTGAAGCCCTGGCGGTTGACGGCTGGAGATACCCGTTAAACACGGTGTGGTCACAGGAGTGCTTCCCTGAGTAGTCCAATTCGGTCGGGCTGGCGATACCGGGTAAACACGGTGTGGTCACAAGAGGTTGTTCCGGCACACTTCGAGGAAAATCGATGCAGATACCGGAGGAACAACGATCCGAGAGCGGGACAATTCATCATCCCGTCCATCTTCACTTTCCGTTTTAATTATCCTCCGGATTCGTCGCTTCAATGTCCGCCAATCGCATCCCCAACCGCCGCGCGAATCGTTCCAGTTCGGATTCGGCGATCGACCACTTCCAGCCGACCTTCACGGCGTCCAGTTGCCCGCCATTGATCCACGCCAGGACATGCCGCCGCTTCTCTCCGGTCCGCTGCATCACTTCGGACACCGACAGTTGCCGAGCCATCGCTGGTGGAGGTGGTGGGCTGGTCAGTTTCTGCCCCGGACGATGATGCGTCCGAAACGCTTCCCGTTCGTTCGCCGTCGGTTTCCGGTCTCCCGGCGGCGGTTGTGGCTTCTTTGATCCCATCATTTTCTCCTTGCGCGTATTAGTGATAGTCATTTACAATGATATGTTGTTTTGTTTAGTGTGCTGTGTATCACCCACCCATTTAATCCCGATAAGGCTTTCAATATGACCGGTTCATTGTCCAAAGATCAATTATGGGAGCTTGAACAGGCCAAAGTTGCGATAGAGATAAGCAAGCAAGCTCAAACCCGATTTCATGATAGAAGGTCATATGAATGGAAGATTGCTTTTACGCTTTGGGGCGGATTAGCATCATTTCTCTACCTTTTTCTCAGTGACCAGTTCGTGTTGAGAGATCTAATACAGTCGCATCCCAGCGTCAGCTTCATTCTAATCATTGTTTTCTTGCTGGCTCCATCAGTCGTACATAGCTTACTGCACATAATGTGGCTCCAGCCGAGGTTGGCGGAAGACAAGAATTTTTCATTTCGGATGGAGGTATTAGCGTTCGAAAAAATGAGCATGAAGGGAAAGCACGACTACTCCACCATTAATTCCTCCTGGCCAATGATATTTCAAATCTTTGTTACTGGGGCAATCTCAATAGCGATCGCCTTTGCGATATGCTCAGCTGATGCACTGGTTAAGTAACCGCTCACGTTTATTGTCAGTAGTTCATCCACAGGCATTCGGTCTTCTTCGGTTTGACCGCCGCCCGGCTCATTTTGTTGTCGATCTCCCGCTGCTCGCAGCGCCAGCCATGCTCGGTCGCGTACTGCTCATAGAGCGGAGCGGGATAACCGGACAGCTGAAATGTCGCGTGTTCCAGATTCGCGATCGCATCCAGCAGTTCGACATGTTGGTCGACCGTCATTTCGTGTTTGTAGAGCACCGGGTCAGTCCTGGTTTCGTGCAGGTACGGCGGATCAAGGTAGAAGTGCGTCCCCGGCCGGTCGTACAGAGCGAGCATCTTCACTGCGTCGGAGTTCCGGATCTCGACCCGCTTGAGCCGCTCATGCACCTCCGGCAATCCCTCCACCGCGGAAAGCCAGGCGGAGACGTTCTCATTCATCCCCCGCCGCGTGCGACTGGTGGGCGAGACGTAATCCTTCAAGTTGGCCTGCCGACTCATGCGGCACATCACGAAGTACAGAAATGCAATCTCCCACGTTGCCGCACGATCCAGGTAGTCGGGCTTATTGAACTTCAATAACGCCCCCCGGAACAGCTTTTCACACAGAGGCGTCGCTTCCACGACGCGGCGAAAAGCTTCAAACCGTACCGGGTCCGCCAGCGTGACCCAAAAGCATATCAGGCGAATATCGATATCGTTGACGACTTCCGAGATCCCGTCGCACGGTTTCGCGAACAACACCGCCCCGCTGCCGAAATGCGTTTCCACATAACGGACGTGCTCCGGCATCAGGCCGATGATCCATTCGGCGAGGTACGCTTTCCCGCCGGGATATTTGATTGGTTTGGTGATTCCCGTCATGCCGACTCCCCCGACGATCGAACCACGGAAGACGACATAAAGCCGGTCGACAGCCTCAGCTCGGCGGCGCGATCGAGAAACAGTTGCTTCGCCGCGTCGATGCCGAGCGCTTCAATCGGAGGGATCGCCTCGCGACTGACGAGCGGCATTTCGTCGTACCGCCCCCAGAGGTCCTCGAACTCCGCTTTCAATACCGCGTCATCCCAATACTGGAGGTCGACGGAGTAGAAGCGGGCGAGGGCGATTCCGAACCGCTCGGCGATGACCTGATTGACGCCCCACGTGTATTTCTTCATCTGCGGAAAGAGCGGGTGTTGCGGCCGGGCGATGTCAGCCAGGTACACCTCCGCCGCATCGTGCAGCAGCGCGGCCCGCTGATTCCGAATGTTACCTCTGCAATCGGAGACCAGCACGGAATGCTGCGCGACGGTGTACGTGACGGGACATTGCCGGTTGAATCGAATCGTGTGCGCCAGCCCGTGCGCGATATCTTCCAGGCAGACGTCTTCCGTTTTCGGATTCTCGATGTCGAACAGAATGCCCGACTGCATCCGAATGGCATAGGGTGAAGGAATGGTGTCCATGGGGTCTTTCGTTTCTGATGGAGGGTGAATGGTGTTGAATGACGGCGCCGCGTTACGATCCAGGCAGCGCTGTCGGGGAGGCGGCTTCTGCGCGGAGACCGGGGCGGATGTTGATCTCCTGACCCGCCTTGTAACCGTTGCGAAGATCTTCCGCCGTGACGATCGGCGATCGCACTCGGCTGGACCGGACATCCGGCTTGGCCCGGTTGAAAGCGACTGTGAGTTGATTGTCGAGCCGTATCAACGCGTTGCCCTGAGAAGAGTTCTCGGACGTGCTGGCTGCGGTCGCGCGACGCATTTTCTGATGAAGACCACGTGAGAGACCGATATAGAATCCCGCCTGGCCCGCATCCGGATGCGTCTTTCGATAGACGAGGAACTGGCGACGGAATTCCAACACCAGGAAGTGAAAGACGTACTCCGCCACCGCCACGTTTTCCGGAAGCCCGAACAGTTCAACGGCACTCGTACCATCTGGATGACGGACATAAACGCACTTCACGAAGAAATGGCACGTCAGAATCGAGCAAACGTCTTGTGCCTCCTTCGGCACGCGTCCCGCCCGGACGACTTCGGACTGGATATACTTCGATTCATCCGATCGCCACGTTTCCGCCTGGTCGATGTTGAATTCCCGCATCAGCTTTTGCGCTTTGAGCAGACACGATTCGGCCTCCGCGGCCGTTGCCGCTTTGTCGTTGGCTCGCGCGAGCAGCTTCTTGATTTTGTCCAGGGCTTTGTCCCGTTCCATGGCGGTTTGCTTTCTGTTGGAGGTGTCAGTCGACGTATTTGAATTCGATGCGGCGGACTCGATCGACTTTTTTTCGCCCGCGCTTGTACATCGTGATAAACTCTTCCGGCTCCATACCGGGGAAGCCCTCTTTGACGACTTCCTCCGGGGTCACAAATTCCGAGGTCAGTGGTTCCAGGCGAACAGCGACGATCTCGATTTCATGAATCTCAACCTGCTTCTCGCCTTTCTTGAGCCCCTGGGCTTTCTCCACCTGCAAAACACGGTCGCCCAGCCGCAGGTGTTTCCACGTCTCTTCGTCCCGGCGGGTGACGGTCTTTGTTTTGTTCCGGGCCTGCTCGGTCGTCATGGAGAAGCTCATCCGCAGCATTTTTCCGCCTGCTTTCTCTGCAATTCGACGGGCTTCATCGTGGGGAGGGCAATCCTCAACTGTTGACTCGACATCGACAACATCACGCGTATGGCGGACAAGGCGCCAGAGAACTCCCATTTCCGCCAGTACATGTAAACGGTGTTCCAGGTCGGCAGGTCATGCGGCAGCATTCTCCACGTGCAACCGGTTTCCCAGCGATAACTCATCGCATTGACGATCTCACGGAAGTCGACCTGACGTTTGCGGCCATTCGGTCCGTGTTCGCTGTCTCCCAGGATGATCTCGACGGCCTTCCATTGCATGTCGTTCAAGTCAGAGGGATAACTCTTTCTGATCTCAGTCATGACTCCCCTTTCTGTTGCATCAGTGTTTCGAGCTCGCG
>PABD01000051.1 GCA_002702685.1 Planctomyces sp. | reverse complement strand
GAGGGGAGCAGACATGAAAAAACTGATTGAAGCGGCGGAAATCCAACAGGCCGTTCATAAACTGGGGCGTGATATCGAAGACTGGTACCAGGGTGAACCGCTCACCATCCTGGGAGTCCTCACCGGCAGCGTCATTCTTCTGTCGGATCTCGTTCGTGCCGTGGAACTCCCGATCAAAATCGGTTTAATCCAGGCATCCAGCTACCGGGGTGCCACCACGACGCGCGGCGAACTCGTCATCAACGAGAGCCTGATCCCCAACGTCGAACATCGCCACGTGCTGTTGCTGGATGACATCTTCGACACGGGGCACACCCTACAAAAGCTCATTCCCATCATCGAAAATCGCCGCGCCCGCTCTGTACGGACGGCGGTCCTGCTCTGGAAAGAGGAGCGGACGGAAGTCGACTTCGCCCCCGATTATCACTGCTTCAAAATCCCGAACGAGTTCGTCGTCGGTTACGGCCTGGACTACAACGACGAATACCGCCACCTCCCCTTCATCGCCGCACTCGAAGATCACGAGATCACGGGCTGAATGGCTTTTGTCTCAGCCACAATCGCCGTGTATCAACTCACGATTTTTTCGCGGGTGCCGGGATCAGTTTCGGGCGGGGCCAGCAGGCGGCGAGCAGTGAAGCCGCGACAACGATCAGACAGATCGTCGCAAACCAGTCGCCGTAGTAGAGGTAAGGACTCGTGCGTTTGTCGAGGGGGACCTGGTCGATCAGGAATCCATTCACCTGCTTGAACCAGCTGCCTGTTTTCGGATTGATCAGGGACGCGTGCTGTTCGGTTCGGGTCTCCCCGTCTTTGCGTTCGACCGTTTCGAAGATTTCGGGTTCGTTCCGAATGACGCCCTGTGAATCGATGATCGCCGAGATTCCCGTATTCACGGCACGCACCATCGGCGTTCGGGTTTCCACACAGCGGAAGGCCGAGGTGATGAGGTGCTGGTCCAGTTCACTTGAACCATGGAACCAGCCATCATTGGTCAGGTTAACCAGACAATCCACCGGTTTCTTCTGATCGATACCTTCCTTGACAAAATCCCGTACAAGCGTGGGGACTGTATCCTCGTAGCAGATGAGTGGGGCGAAGTTCCAGTCCTGATGTTCGAAGAACTTTGGCCCCGTTCCCGCGTCGATGCCGAATCCACCCGTAATCGGCGATTTGCCGCTGCTCATCAGTTGATCCTGAAACGGAATGTATTCACCAAAGACGACACGATGATTCTTGTCGTAGACCGTTTTGACGCCTTGGGTCGGCGAGATGCAGACCGCCGAATTGAAGGCATGCATCCGTTGCTCGTCGACGCGCAGCGAGTCGATGCCGATCACCATTGCGGCGCCGGACTGGGAGCTCAATCCTTCCAGCATTTTGGAAACAGTCGGATCGTTCCAGGTTTCTGGACGGAACATTGGCGCCCGGCGAAGCAATTCTTCCTCTGTCAGCTTCTGATCGGCGGTCATCAGCGGATAACGATACATCGTCTCCGGCCAGACGATCAGGTCCGGTTGATACTGCACCGTTAACCCCGTCAGGTAATAGTGCATGTGGAAGATGTCCTGCGCCTGGCTCTGGTCATGCTTCATGGACGAAGTGAAATTCCCCTGAACAAGCGCCACGCGCGGGCCGGGCTCAAAGTGAGTTTCGGACAAGCGGTAATAACCGTATCCCAGCACCGAACCGAACAACACCAGCAGCGACAGCACCATCGTGAAAGGACGAGTGGAAATGGCCAGCGCCTCGGGTGGATTGGTATTGGCGGGTCGCTCCAGGTTCTTCGACAGCATTTTCAATTTGCGATAGAGCGTTTCCGGCAGCAACATCGTCAGCACGGCAGCCGTGGCGGCCATCAGGAAACTAATGCCATACGTTCCGGTAAGATCCGAAATCTGAATCAACGTGGTCCAGCGATACTGTGAATGCGAGAGGAAGTACCAGGCAAAACCGGTCGCGAAAAACCCACGGAAGAATTCCAGGCCCACCCAGATCGCCGGAACGGCGATCGCGAACGGGACTTTCAACCGGTGAACAGCGGCGCGAGAGAGAAATACAAACAGGGTGGTATAAAGGGCGAGATACATCGCGAGCAACACCAGCGCGGCGTACATCATCGGATCACCGAGACGCATCCATTGCAGAATGGTGACATATCCGACAAAGGATAACAGCAATGTGGCGCGGTACGTCCAGCGTGTGCGCTGGACTGGGCGAATCAACATCATCAACGGTACGAGCGCGATCCAACCGAGCACCGACCAGTTGAGCGGCGTAAATGAGGCCCACAACAAACAGGGTGTCAAACCGGCGAGGAGCCAAGTCGCTTTCGATGAGACCGACGCCGACCGGGCCTTGTTGATAATCGCCTGAATCTGCGGATCGAGGCTGCTCGCGGGCGGCGCGGAGGGTGTGCCGGATTTCGCGTCTTTCGCGGGCTTGGCTGAAGGTTCCGGCATTGTCTCGGTCGTCATGGTATCGGTAGACATTATTCGGCATCCATGCTGAATCGGGTGTCGGTGCTGTCCGGCGGTACCGGCTTCCACGGTACGCAGTCGCGAAGCGTCTCAGAATCGGGGCGGGCGAAAAGCGGGCAGCAAAGCTGATTTCTTCGCCTGATTGGCCCCAAAGGATTACTTCCACGGGAAATAGTTTATCACGAATCCGGCTTTATAGACAAAATCGGGTTTTGAGAATAGAGCCATTCCGTCCGCCCGCATCGTCCCCCGCAGGTCGGAAGACCCCCGCCATTCCAGCGGTTTGACGCGGGCTTCCCCTTCGACGAGTTCGAACTTCACCGGCCAGAATGTCGGGCGATCCCCCTTGTGGAGATGATCCTCCGTCAATTTCGCGCAAACCTTTTCCGGCACGCTGTTTGCGACCTCATTTCCCATCATTCGCCGCAGCGCTGTTTTGACGAAGATTTCGAAACAGACCATGCTGCTGACCGGGTTCCCCGGCAGTCCAAAGACCGTTTTCGTGCTGCTGGCATCCTGCGGGGCGCGTTGTCCGAACCAGACCGGTTTGCCGGGTTTCATTTGAATTCGGTGGAAAATTTCGCCGACCGCCAACGATTCAAGGACACTTGGCACCAGGTCCAGCTTTCCAGCCGAGACCCCGCCGGAGAGAATCAGCATGTCATGTTGCAGTCCGACTTCGATCTTGGACTGCAAGTCCTCGCGGTTATCCCGGGCGATGCCAAGCGGCACCGGAATCGCTCCCGCCTGACGAATCTGTTCGACCAGCATGATTTCATTCGTATTCCGGATCTGCCCCGGCCCCGGCGTCTCTTCCACCGGCACCAGTTCGTCTCCCGTCGCCAGCACGGCGACGCGCGGACGCGGATAAACAGACAAGGTCGCGAATCCCATTTCCGCCAGAACACCCAATTCCTGCGGTCTCAATCGCGTCCGTTCCACGAAAACGATGTCTCCCTCCCGCATGATGTCGCCACAACCAATGACGTTCAGGTTCGCGCGAATATCCTCGATTTTGAAAGCGACGGTTTCATCGGCCTCATTGAGTTCAGTCAATTCATGTTGCACGACGGCGTCGGCCCCCTGCGGAAGGGGAGCGCCGGTCATGATGCGAATGGTCTCACCCGCTTCCACGATTAACGTCGAGACATGCCCCGCGGTGATCTCTCCTTTCAGCTTGAGTACCGGTTTCGCTCCGACGAAATCGCTCGAACGAACGGCGTAGCCGTCCATACAGGCTTTGTCGAAGGGAGGAGAGTTAAGCGGACTGACGATCGACTGCGCGAGCAGCAGGCCCTGAGCATCAAGCAGATAGCGCTTCGCAGGTTCGAGCGGTTCGACACGTTCACAGACGATCTGGAGAGCTTCATCAACGGTCAGCATGGGGGGACATCTCATCAGGGGGTAGGAGAGCGAGAATGGCACCTCTCAGGATAGCAAAAGCCACTGCGGTTTTCCGCATCGCTGCGTTCGATGAGAGTCGGCATCTTGAGAAATGCGAACGCCGGCAAGCGATTCACCTCGATCCCGCGATTTGACGCTCTTCGAGCGGGAGGGTAAGCTCAAGGAAGTTCTTGCCTCTCGAGTTTCACGCTGGTTCCGATGACATCTACCCGCCAACATTTTCTAAACGACCCAAAAAAATCCCCAGCGATTATTCGCTGGGGCGTGTTCGTCTGTTCTTGGACGGTGATCGGAGTTATCTGGCTCGCGCTATTGCCCCGGCATAGTGAATCCGAAGACAGCCAGGCGCAGTGGGAGAAGTGGCGAGCGCGGGGAATCGATCCATCCGCCACGTATTATTCGGAGCTCGAGCGTCACAAGCAGATTCTCTCGCAATGGAGAGAACGGAAGGCCACGACGCCAGAATCGGTATCCACACCGGTTCCGACATCCCGGGAAGAGTAAGCACACTCTGTCCCGGTAGTCGGTTTTAGTTTGTGTTGACCGGTTGTAGTTCGAGCTGATCAAGCGCGGAAGATCAGTGAGTGATCCGCGCGAGGTACGCGTGCAGCGCTTCATAGTGAGTCTGCATGGCGGCCGAGTCCAGTTCTTTGCAGGCCGACTCCAGGCGAGCCGCGACAACAGTCAAGTCGGGGTAGCCGTAACCACCACCTGCTCCCTTGAGCTGATGCGCCAACGTTTTCACTTCTTCAATGTTCTGGTCGGCGAAAGCTGCTTCAAGACGCTGACGACGATCCGGGATCTCCTCGGCGAACATTTCCAGGAGTTCCGCGAAGTCTTCATCGTCGGCATACTCGGATCGGACAGGTTCAAGGTTTTGCGTGGAAATCATCGTCGATTCCTCTTCTCGTATCAGCAATTCGTGTCAGGGGTGGGAAACATCGCCGGAACCGATCTCACTGTCGACCGTTGGTTCCGATCCTCATTGTTTCTTGAAGTCAGATTAGCCAGTTCGGCCAGGAACTGCTTTCAAAAAAAGATAGCTGACAAACTGTTTCGGCGCGGAGAATTCTTGCAGATCACGTTTTATATCCTGTAGTTGTGGTGCGCTCCATCGACGAGAAAGGGGCCAACGATGCTCGGTTTGTATCGGTCGTACCGAATAAACGACTCACTTCAATTGAATGGACAGGGGTTCGCCCTACGATTTCTATCAGAGAACTTGGCGCCCGCGCTTTCCGGAAGACAGAGGGGCGTTATCTCCGCTACAATCGGCGGTATTATTGCCATCCGCAAAAATAACCAGCATCTACCGTCCTCTACAGTTTTCCACCCTGCATGAATCAGATTCGAATATTTTCATGACCTATCACATCCCGCGCTGTCGCGTCGTTCCACTCCCCGATTTCCAGGTCGCATTCGAGATCGATCGACAGGAACGATTTCGCTGGCACTTTGGCTCACAGTACTCCCGGCCGTTCATCTACCCGTTCTATGGTCCGAGCGGCATCTCGCTTACGCGAATGGGACACCCCGGCACGGTAAGTCACGATCATCATCGTTCGATCTGGTTCGCGCATCCCAAGGTGCTGGGACTCGACTTCTGGGCGGAGAACAAAGGGACCTTTACCCGTCAGCAGGCCTGGCTCGCCTACGAAGACGGCGAAGAGGAAGCGCGGATGGCGGTGGAGATCGGCTGGTTCGATGGTCACGATGCCGCGCCGCTCATCGAACAGGAACTCATCGTCGCCGCCCGCAGCACGCCTCAAGATGAGACCTTGCTGGAATTGCAGGCGACCTTCCGCCCGGTTGCTGAGACGCTCGAACTCGGACAGACGACGTTAGGGCTGTTGGGAATTCGCGTTGCCGCCGAAATCTCGGAATACTTTGGCGGGGGGCAGCTCACCAATGCCAATGGCCAACTGGGAGAAAAGGCGATCTTCGGTCAACCCGCCAACTGGTGTGACTACAGCGGCCCCGTCACCGACGACCAACAGGAGGGGATCACCTGCTTCTATCATCCGAACAATGTGCGTGCCCCCGTTGGCTGGCACGTGCGCGAAGACGGGTGGATGTCCCCCTCGACCTGCGCGGACTCTCCGCTGGTGTTGAAAAAGTCCGAACCGACAACATTGCGTTATCTCCTGTGGGCTCACGCCGGTCCCGCCCAACTCGAAAAAGCGAATGCAATTTTTGAACAGTTCGCATCGACACCGTCCTATAAGGTCACTCCCGCGAAGACCCGTCATCGGGAGTTCGAGATCGTACGCGGATAATCAATCCCCTTCGCGCGAGGAATGCCAAACAGACAATTTCGACGACAAACCGGCGAAACCCTTTCCGGCTCTCTACAACACCGGTTAGACTGAATTCCGGTTAAAACGAACCGTGCCTCGCGCGGTGATTGAACAGGACGGGCGACAGGGTCATTCCTTTCGAAAGTGATATTGATGAGTGGTGTACTGACGGAGTCCGCGGAACAGACGCGTTCTGAATCGCAGTCAACGGATAATCCGTTTCGCAATCAGCCGCTCAGTCTCGATTACGCGATCGAAACTCCCGAAACGGTCGTGTTGCATTACCAACTCGCCGGCCCCGCAGTGCGGATGCGGGCTTTTCTCATCGACCTGCTCATCCGGTCCGCGGTGACCCTGATCCTGGGACTGTTGATGATGGTCCTGGGCGTTTTTATCCCCGACGTCGCGGCAGGGCTTTTCCTGATCTGGATGTTCGTGAACGGCTGGGGATACTACGCGATCTTCGAAGGATTATGGCGCGGAACCACACCCGGAAAGCGGGTGATGGGACTGCGGGTAATTCACGAAAACGGTCATCCGATCAACCTCTGGATGGCGATCAATCGCAACTTCATTCGCGCTGTCGATTCGACCCCACTTTATCTTCCGGGCTTGATCGCCATGTTCTGCTCGCGTCGATTTCAGCGCTTGGGCGATCTGACGGCGGGAACTATCGTGATCACGGAACGACGTGTGCAACTCCCCCGGGAACCGATCATTCTGGAAAAGATCGATCCGATTCCGTTGGCACAGCTCAACAAATACAAACCGGATGAACAGACCCTCGCGGTGATCGGCGACTTTCTTTCCCGCCGGGTCGCCGTAGACTACAAACGAGGACACGAACTGAGCCGCCCGCTGGCGCACGAACTCGCGCGGAAGTTTCAGTTCCGCGGTGATCCTGAACTTGTGCGCAAATTCCCGATGGCATTCATCGCGCGGGTGTACGTGACTTTCCTCCGTCCGGAAAACTATCAAGAACATCCCGAGCACGAACCGCCCACGGAACATGATTCGGAGTCGGAATACGAGCCGGTTCCCGAGGAAAATATTCTGGACGACGACTTCGACGAATCGGAGGCGTACCATGAATAAGAAAACCTTCATGACGATGCGAAAGCCGGCGTGGGATGAATTCTCCGAGCTTCTCGCCAAGCGGAGCAAGACCCGTCGCCACCCTCTTTCCGGCCCCGAAGTTCAACAGTTCTCCACGCTTTACCGCGAGCTCTGCAACGACCTTTCGATGGTCCGCTCCCGCAAACTGGGGGAGGACCTGGAAGCCTACCTGAATGCTCTTGTTTCCGAAGGACATAATTCGTTCTACGAATCACCCGCCGTCAAGCTGAGTGAGTTCTGGAACTTCGTCTTTGTCGACTATCCCCGGACATTCCGGCGACACTGGCGATACTTCCTCATGGCGGTCCTCTTGTTCTTCGGTCCCTTCTTCTGCAGTTGGGTGACGATCCAGATCAATCCATCGCTGGCGGAACGGGTTCTGAGCGCAGATCAGCTCGAACAGGCGTCGGTCATGTACAGTGCCGAATCGATCGAAGAAAGGCGCAGTGCTGACATCGTGGCGTACGGTCAGGAACGGACCGGGATGTTCGGATTTTATATTTTCAATAACGTCGGAATCGCGCTGCGCACATTTGCGGGGGGTGTCCTGTTCGGCATCGTCACCGTGTATACCCTGCTCTCGAACGGGATCGTGCTGGGTACCATTTCCGGGTTCCTGCTGAGCGAAGGACATGGCGATCGGTTCCTCAGTTTCATTATTTCCCACGGTTCGTTTGAGCTGACGGCCATTGCCATTGCGGGAGGAGCGGGACTGATGCTGGGACATGCCATGATACATCCGGGTCAACAAACCCGGTTGCAGTCCCTGAAGACCCGGGGAGTCGACGCGTTGAAGATCGCGCTCGGAGCCGCGGTTATGCTCGTGGTCGCCGCCTTCCTGGAAGCGTTCTGGTCCCCGGCGAATATCCCGAACCAGTTCAAATACATCATGGGCTCTTCGCTCTGGTTGATTGTTGTGTTTTACCTCATGTTCTCGGGGAGGCGGTAGTGGAAGGAACGCGTGCCAAACCGGTTATCCCTCTTCAGGCCCTCACCGTAACGCAGTCGCTCGACATGGGCATGCTGGCGGTGCGGACGCACTTCAAGCAGATCTATAAGACAGCGCTGCCTTTCACGCTTGTCGCCTGTACCGTCGCTTACGCACTCAATCATTTTTTCAACATCTATTCGCTTCTCATGTTCCCCCTCGCGTGGTTATTGATCGTGCCGATGGGTGATCTTCTGATCTATAAAGTCGCCGAAAGACAGTGGATTGTTCCCATCGTCATCACCGACCACGGCCGGGAACGTCTCGCGAAGAGTCATCGGTTTTCCATTCTTGGTTGGGGGCTGTTGCGGCAGGTGATTCAGATTGCGCTGCTCGCACTCCTGATCATTCCGGGGGTTATCTACTTTCGCCGCACCCTGTTTCTCCCGGAACGTCTCTACTTCGATAATCCCGATTCCAAAATCCAACAGCGGGTCTGGAAAGAACTCCGCGGCGGCGAAGCTTTCAGTCTCGATGCTACGGCGATCGGGCTGGGGGGCTACTGGATGTTTCTCAGCTTCCTGTTCTTTCTCTTCCTGGACCTGTCCTGCACGCTGTTGTTCGACTTTCCCCTCTTTTTCGTGCGACTGGGCGAGGACGCGAGTTTTCTTTATCTGAGTCTCTACGACCCCTATGTAATCGTCGCCGCCGTGGCCTCGCTGATGCTGGTTTTCCCCGTGATCCGCATGGCGTGGTTTTTCTGCTACGTCAGCATTCGCGTCAAATACGACTGTTGGGATATCGCCACCAGCATTAGCAGGGAAGCCGAACGTCTCCGCATTTCCATGGAAGATTAATTCGAACAGACCGACAACGACACTCGCGCGGAAACTTCTACATCTTTTCAATGCGAACGGATCCGTTTCCGACATCCCGATAGAAATTCTCGAATCCATGAACCTCTCCGCGATGTTATCGAAACCACGCCGCAAAGGGATTATTCTCGCCGGTGGGTCAGGGACCCGACTGTATCCGGCAACGCGCGTCATCAGCAAGCAGCTTCTGCCGGTTTACGACAAGCCGATGATTTATCATCCACTCTCGACCATCATGCTTTCCGGCATACGCGAGATCCTGATCATCAGCACGCCGCACGACCTGCCTCTGTTCCAGCAGTTGTTGGGAGATGGCTCGCAATGGGGCCTGTCGCTCTCTTATGCCGAACAGCCTTCACCCGATGGCCTCGCTCAGGCCTTTCTGATCGGAGAAGATTTCATCGGTGCCGACCCGAGCTGTCTGATCCTCGGGGATAACATTTTCTACGGTCACGGAATGAGCAACGCGCTGCAGCAGGCGAACTCGCAAGAAGAGGGCGCGACTGTCTTCGCCTACCATGTCCGCGATCCGCGCCGCTACGGCGTGGTCGAAGTCGACAGTCAGGGAAACGCCATCTCGATCGAGGAAAAACCGGCGAAACCGAAATCGAACTACGCAGTCACAGGCCTCTATTTTTATGACAACGATGTCATTGAGATCGCACGCAATCTCAAACCTTCCGCGCGGGGAGAATTGGAGATCACGGACGTAAACCGCGTCTATCTGGAACGACAGCAATTGAAAGTTGCCCAGTTCGGTCGCGGAACGGCATGGTTGGACACGGGAACGCATGAATCGTTGATCGAGGCAAGCACGTTCATCAGCGTGCTGGAATCGCGGCAAGGGCTGAAAGTGGCCTGTCTCGAAGAGATTGCGTGGCGACTCGGCTACATCAGCCGGGAAGAGGTTATCGAGCTCGCCCGACCGATGCAGAATAACTCGTACGGTCGATACCTGCTCGAATTAATGGGTGAGTGAGTCTCGCATCCGTCTCGCTACCAATTCTGCGCTCATGCCATTACTATTTGCGACAGTGACGCCCCGCCCAGCGCGGGTGAACCGACGCGGCGCGAATTTTGTCCCGTTTTTTAGAGCGGAAGCCTCTGCGCCTCGCAACAGACCGCCCACTCAATTCACAACATCCCACAGGCACTACGATGGCTCGAATCAACGACAATTTTCTCAAACTCAAAGCAGGTTACCTTTTTCCGGAAATCGGTCGCCGTGTGAAAGCCTTCTGCGAATCGAACCCGAGCGCTAACGTCATACGCCTCGGTATCGGCGACGTTACCGAACCGCTTCCCCCCGCAATTACGGAAGCGATGCACGCCGCCGTCGACGAAATGGCCAATCGAGATTCGTTCCGAGGCTACGGTCCGGAACAGGGTTACGATTTTCTGCGCAACGCCATCGCCGACAATGACTACCTGGCCCGCGGCGTGAACGTCAAAGCGGATGAGATCTTTGTTTCCGATGGCTCGAAATGCGACACAGGGAACATCATCGAAATCTTCGGCCAGGACAATCGGGTCGCCATCACGGATCCGGTCTATCCGGTTTACGTTGACACCAACGTCATGGCGGGCCGCACGGGCGAAGCCGACAGCACCGGCCGCTACGGTGGGCTCGTTTACCTTCCGGCCACCGCCGAGAATGAGTTCACCCCCGCTCTACCGAGCGAATCTGTGGACCTGATCTATCTCTGCTATCCGAACAACCCGACGGGAACGGTCGCCACGAAAGAGACGCTGCAGAAGTGGGTCGACTATGCGCGTGATAAAGAAGCGATCATCTTCTTTGATGCCGCCTATGAAGCTTTCATTCGCAATCCCGACATCCCGCACTCGATCTATGAGATTCCCGGCGCGCGGGAAGTCGCCATCGAATTCCGCAGCTTCAGCAAGAACGCCGGGTTCACCGGTACCCGCTGTGCCTTTACCGTGGTTCCCAAAGACCTGAAGGGTCGCGCGGCCGATGGAGAACTGGTCGACATTCATCCGTTGTGGAATCGACGTCACACGACGAAGTTCAACGGTGTACCGTACGTGATCCAACGCGGGGCCGCGGCCGTTTACTCTTCTGCGGGTAAGGCACAGGTCAACGAGCTGATCCGGTTCTACCTCGAAAACGCGAGCCTGCTCCGCAAAGGTCTGCAGGCGGTGGGAATCGATGTTTACGGCGGCGTGGATGCTCCGTACGTCTGGCTGAAAACCCCGGAAGGACTCACCAGTTGGCAGTTCTTCGACCGACTGCTTGAGCAGGCCCATCTTGTCGGTACTCCGGGTAGCGGCTTCGGCGCCAGCGGCGAAGGCTACTTCCGCCTCAGCGCATTCAACAGCCGTGCGAATGTCGAAGAAGCGGTGAAACGTTTCCAAAAGGTCGTTTCCTGATTGAGGTCACGACTCAGTCAGCCGACGATAAAGAGCGACATGCTCCTCCGCACAACGGGACCAGTTGAACTCACGGGCGATCTTTCGCCCCTGTTCGACGAGGTCCCGTCGTCGTTCCGGTTCCTCGCAGAGCGTTTTGATCTCCTTCGCCCAGGCGTTGGGGGAGTTGGCCGGACTGAAGGCGACCCCCTCCCGATACAGTTCCTGAAAGGGGGGGATGTCCGCGCAGATCGTCGGCACGCCCGCGGCGAGTGCTTCCAGCACCGGCAGACCAAAGCTCTCGTACAAGGACGGATACACGAAGAAATCGGCGTCACGCAACAGGCGTGGCAGTTCTGCGTGCGATACCGGTGGGATCAGTTCGACAAGGTCGCTCGCCGCAGTCTGTCGGATGACCTGTTGTAGTCGGCGCAAATCGATTTGTTCGACTCCGACCAGCTTCAAGTGAGGACGGATGTCAAAACCAGCCTGCAGCTGATGAACCGCGCGAATCAGTACCTCAACGTTCTTGCGCGGATAGGGGCGACCAATCCAGAGTAAACGCGGTTTGTTGAGCGGTTCGAACTCCGCTGGCCGCGGGACTTCGAAGAAGTCGGGCAGGACGCCGTGATAGATGACCGAGATACGCTCGCGGGGTACCTGCTGATGCTGATGCACCAGCGCGGCATCGGCTTGAGAGACAGAAACGACATGGACATGGTTACGGCGCAACGCACGTTCATTCCATCCACGGTAGAAGCGCTGGCTGAATGGCATCTGTTCCGGGACGCAGAATCGAAGGGTATCGTGGACGGTGACAAGCGAACGGCCACGATAGCTTTTGGACATCGTCCCGTACGGAAAATGCATCAGGTCGAGGGAATATTTGCGGAGCAGGCGGGGAAACCGTTGTTGTTCCCACCAGATCCGTCGGTATTTTCGACGAGCGTCAACAGCATTCACGACGAGTTCAAAACGACTGTTGTTGGTGAGCTGTGTGTGCTCGAGGAACTCAGAATCGCGCGCGACGAACAGGACGAACCGGAGTGGTCCCAACTCGGATGGGGCCATCTTCAGTAGTTCGTTGAGCAACTGTCGCACATAAGTTTCGGCTCCTCCCTGCCGAGTCGGATTGAGATAGACGGCATTGATGCCAATCGTGAGGGAGGAGGGCATGATGGTAGGAATGATCCTGTAGCGAGTTACGCGGCGCGTGCGTGGTCGGTCGAGTCCGGAGGAAGCAGGCGGGAAGGCTTCCAACCCCATTTGCGATGCCAATAGAGCCAGGAACGAAAATGTAACCAGGCATCCTGCGAGAAAAGATTCCGGCTCGCACGTTGTTCATGATGATGATACATCGCTTCGCCGTGAAACATCACCTTCCAGCCCGCGCGCTGCATACGAATCGCGTAGTCTACATCCTCGTAGTATTTGCGAAACCGTTCATCAAAACCGCCGATCTCTTCGTACGCTTTGCGGCGGACCAGCAGAAAGCAGCCTGACAGCCATTCGCAGGAAAACGAACTGTGCCGGTTGCGATCGGTATAAAGGTAGCGGGCATTTTCCTGTGGAAAGAGTCCGTTCAATCCGAGTCGCCGTGTCAGGAAGGTGAGAGGCGTCTGCAGTCGACGGGCCGCGTATCCGTATTCGCCGCCCGGAAGATAAACGCGGCATCCTGACATGCCACAATCCGGGTGTTGAATCATGAAACTGACCATCCGGTCGAGGCAGCGGTTCTGCGAATCAAACTGGATGTCCGTATTGAGCAGCAGCACGTATTCCGCAGTGGAGGCGGACAGAATCAGGTTGAGGTTTTCCGCGTAGGTTTTGCGGGTCGAATTGGTAAGCACTTCCGTCGGTTCAATGAACTCGCGATACCGGTCGACTCCCTGCCGAGAATGGTTGTCGACGAGCAGCAGTCGGAAGGGAAACTGGGGCAGACTCGCGCGCAACGAGAAGAGCAGGTTCTGCATGTGCTCGTCGTCGTCCGTGTAGATCACGCCGATGTCCAGCACCGGTAGGGTCATCGCCAATCCTTTTTCTCGTTCCTGTGGTTTCACGACGGCCCCTGATGGACCTTCCTCATAAATAAGCGAAACGGGTCCATTTTCCAAGCGTTTTCCATGTTCGGAAAAATCGTCGCCCCGACGAATCAGCCGTAAGTCTTCTGATGGTAACCTGTTGGGCCTCTTTTTCGGCAGGCGATTGTGAACGGAAAATGAATTGGACGTTTTTACAAAACAGCCCCCTGAGAGGGCTCAAAAGAGCTTGACCTGTTTTCGATATTCCGCATATAAACCGCGCCTCTTACGTGAAACTTTAGCTTTTCTGGTTACTACGACAGATTTTTTGGAGAAAAAACGATGAGTGAAGGGAATCACTTAACATCGAAATCAAACAAAAGCCCGAAAAAGAAATGGGCGATCGTGTTTGGTACCGTAATGGCGGTGGCCGTGGCCGCCGTCTCGATTCAGTTTCTGAAATCGAAAGACACCCAGGCCGCCAGCGAGCGGAACGCCCCGACCGCCAACAGCGGTCAACCCGCTGCGTCGCCCAAGATGGCGCGCGTGGGCAACGCCTTCATTACCAAAGACGAGCTCAAACAGGAATGCCTGGAACGCTACGGTAAAGACGTTCTGGAAACCTTGATCAACCGCAAAGTGATCGAAACCGCCTGCGAGCAAAAAGGGGTGCAGGTCACCGAAGCGGAAGTCAATGAAGAGATCGTCACCATCGCCAAACGCTTCCAGCTCGAACCGGACTCCTGGCTGCAGATGCTGCAGGCGGAACGGGGACTGACTCCGCTGCAGTACAAACGCGACGTCATCTGGCCGATGATCGCGCTCCGCAAACTGGCCGGTGACAGCATTCAGCTGACCGAAGCCGACATTCAGGAAGCCTTTGTCCGTGACTACGGTCCCCGCGTCAAAGCCCGCCTGATCATGTGCAACAAACAGCGCGAAGCCAGCCAGATCTGGAGCAAAGTCAAAGAAACGCCGTCGGAATTCGGACGTTACGCCCGCGAGTACTCTGTCGAACCGAACAGCAAGGCCCTCGATGGTCAGATTCCCCCGATCAGCAAATACTCTGGAAACGAAGAGATCTGGAAAGCCGCTTTCAACCTGAAAGAGGGCGAAGTCTCGGGCATCATCCAGTTGTCTGATCTCGATCAGAGCAAATACTGCATCTTGCTCTGTGAAGGCTTCACCCAGCCGCGAACCACGAACATTGAAGATGTCCGCCAGGACCTGGTCGACCACCTGAAAGAAGAGAAAACTCAGAAAATGGTCGCCGAAGTCTTCGAGAAAATCAAACGGGAAATCGCCGTCGACAACTACGTTACAGGTGTTCAAACTGGTGGCATCACCCCCGCCAGCGGAACCGCTCCTACGCGACAGGCGGGTAGCGGAGTCCAGCAGGCCATCGGACGTTAGTTGATTCCCGGTTTGCTTCCTCCGGAAGAGACTCCAACCTAACTGTCCGCGTCCTGCGATGCCGTACCGAACCTCCACGGCCGAACCTGCCTCTTTGAGGGTCAGGAGGGCTTTCCCGAGAGCTTTGGTGCGAAAATAACCAGAAACAAGCGGCGCCACCTGATATCAGGGGGCGCCGTTTTCCTTTTGTCCCGTCAGGTGGAATGATAAAATAGGGGTCAGCGCGAAGCGTCGCCGGTCCGCCCCCGTCCGTTTCCGTATCCCTCACACCCCGCGTCGTTAACCCGAAGTCATTGAACTATGCGTAGCGAAACTGATGTTCCGTTTGAAGACAAGCCGTTCAAGGTGCCCGTATCGGAGCGCGTGAACCGGCTTCCCCCGTATCTGTTCGGCAAAATCAACAAGCTCAAGTACCAGAAACGGGTGGCGGGAATTGATGTCATCGACCTCGGCATGGGCAACCCGACCGACCCGCCCGATCCCGTCATCATCGAAAAGATGAACGAGACTCTGAAAGACCCGCGGAACCATCGGTATTCCGTTTCGAACGGAATCACCAACCTGCGGAAAGAGGTCGCGAAGCGGTACTGGAAAAAATACGGCGTCCGGCTCGAACCGGATGAGGAGATCATTGCGTGCATCGGTTCGAAAGAGGGCTTCAGCCACATGTGCCTCGCGCTGATGGGCCCCGGTGACACGGCAATCGTTCCCGCGCCGACGTTCCCGATTCACGAATATGCGGTGATGCTGGCCTCCGGGAATGTGATCAGCATCGACGTCCGCGACCCGGACAAGTTTTTGAGAAATGTCGCCTACACGTGCGAGCACCTTTTCCCGAAACCGAAGGTCGTGATCGTCAACTTCCCGCACAATCCGTCGAGCACGGTCATCGAGCAGGACTTCTATGTCGAACTCGTGCGGCTTGCGAAGAAGTACAAATTCCTCGTCATCAGTGACTTCGCTTATGCGGACATCTGCTACGACGGATACAAGGCCCCCAGTTTTCTGTCGACCCCGGGCGCCAGCGAAGTGGGTGTCGAGTTCACGACGATGAGCAAAGGGTACAGCATGGCCGGATGGCGTATCGGCTTCTGCGCGGGCAACGCGGAGATGGTCCGGGCGCTGGCAACGATCAAAGGTTATTACGACTACGGCATTTTTCAGCCCGTGCAGATTGCCGCGATCGTGGCGATGCGGGAATGCGAAGAAGCCGTAGAGAGTATTGCCAAGGTCTATGAAAAGCGGCGCGACGTACTATGCAACGGCCTGATTCGGCTGGGCTGGGAAATCGATGTCCCCAAAGCCGGAATGTTTGTCTGGGCGAAGATTCCTGAACCCTGGCGGCAGATGGGCTCAATCGACTTCGCCATGAAACTGCTCGATGAGGGTGGCGTCGCTGTGAGCCCCGGTCGTGGCTTCGGTAACGATGGAGAAGGCTACCTCCGCCTGGCAATCGTTGAAAACGAACAACGGCTTCGTCAGGCGGTACGTCAGATTGACCGCTGCCTCAAATCCGAACCGCAGGAAACATCAGCGACGACATAAATCGACATCGTGCCTGACGAGCCGGAATTAAAATCTGTTGAGACATATAGCCCGGACATTCAGCCCTGATGTCCGGGCTACTTTCGTATCCGGACAATGATTGAGCTATTCTGCCGACGAGTCGTCGACCGGACTTACGATTTCCTCGTCCGGCGCTTCCACCATCTGTCGGTGCCCCGGTTCGATAAAGATCAGGGCGTAAGCCAGCGCGAGCCCGATGAGCAGGGCGGCCGATAATTTGCCGCGGTCGTGCGTATGGAACTCGAGTTCGGGAAGCAGATCCGACAGGGCAATCGACAGAAAGACGCCGGCCGAGAATGAGAGCGCGCATCCCATGATCACGCGTTGATCTCCACCGACACTGCTGACTCCCAGCACAAACAGAATCGCCCCGAGCGGACAGATTAACGCATAGGCGAGATTCACCAGGTTCTGGGCCGGCTTCGACCACCCGGCCGTGCGCATGAGACTCGTGATCGAAACGGCATCCAGCGGTTTGTGCAGAACGATCGCGAGGAAAGTCCCCAGGCCATACAGCCCGACGCTTGAATATCCATGCGCGGCGCTGGCCTGCACACTCGCACCGAGAGCCAGACCGTCGATCAACGAATGAATCGACAGGCCGACGAAGATGCCCAACCAGCTGAGCCTGTGGGTGTGCTTTCCGCACTCATCGGTGATGGCCGGGTTAAGGGAAGCACGCTGATCGTGATCGTGATCGTGGTCGTGATCGTGGTCGTGATCGTGGTCGTGATCGTGGTCGTGGTCGTGGTCGTGATCGTGGTCGTGAGGAGGATGGGCGCAATCGTGCTGCAGGTGGTAACCATCACTGTCGACTTCGGCAACGCCGTGATCGTGAAAGTGGAACATGCGCAGCAGGAAAAAGGTGGCGATCAACCCCATCACCATCCACCAGATACCGCGGTCGAGATCTTCGAGTTCGTAGACACCGTGCGGCAGCAGGTGATAAAGGGCGATACCGAGCATCAGACCGCCCACAGCGCTCGTGATCACCTGCATCCGATTATGCGTCAAGCGGATGAGTTGCGGCAGCGCGCCTCCCATCAGCGAGCTGAGAGCGATGACGGCGCAATAGATCAATAAAATCAGGAACATTCTTATCCTGTCGAGGAAACGGGGAAAACGGTGGGGGGAGACTCCCACGTTCAGACCCGCAGCGCGGCCTCTGTCGACGGAAATCCGGCTATATTATGCAGTTTACCCGCATCCAAGTCAGCGGATCGCCCCAACACTACAGAGTCGCGCGGGTAAAAAAAAGAGGAAATTCTTAGCAGAAAACCGAAATTGGGCGGATACAAGGGGTGCTGTTTCGCGTAACACGTCTGGGACTTTTTTTCGGGACGTGGGCCAACCCGAAAAAATGACGGGGTCAGCCAATGCTGATTCTGCCCGTCTCAAATGAGACGGCCATGTTTCAACAGAGCTGAACTGTCCCACTACCGCCGGACGCACTTCAGAGCACTCCTCCGTACCGGATGGTAAACCGATACACCTGATCGTTTTAGTTCATAAGGATCAGCCGAGAACCGTCCCGGTGAACTCTCACTGCGGACAGGCTTGGAGATGTTGTGTTTGCCTCATTTCGCTTTGCAGCTCTTTCGGCATTTCCGGACGATGATCCGACTTTGCTGGTTCTCCGGACGAATCGCCAAGCAATCGCGTTCTGAATCAGCAGTCTATTTTCACTTTCATTTCCAACGGATTTCCATCCCGTTCGAGGATCGGAGCCGGGGCATCGTGACCATTTTTGGCGCTCCCGCATGATCCGGTATCGAATCGGTTTTGTTTTCTTTTTTCGTTTTATTCTATTTCAGGAAACGCGACAGCCAGTCGTAGTCGGTGAAGTTGAACCCGGGATCCATTCTTATTCATTCCTTTTTTTCTCCGGTCCCGCCTCTTTTCTTCGCCGACGACGCCTTGCGATCAGGATGCGCGTTGAATCAAGCAATCATGACTCCCCAAAATCATTCTCGTAACAACCATTCCCGCAGGGCTGAGCTCGATGAGGATTCTGCCCACTTAAGGGATGGAAGCCTGCTCTCGAAAGACGAATGTCAACGCGCGGCGGACACCTTCCGGGCTCTCGGTGACCCGGTTCGGTTTCAGATTCTGGCCCTG
>PABD01000050.1 GCA_002702685.1 Planctomyces sp. | reverse complement strand
TCAACGCGCCGGAAGTCATCATTCGTAACGAAAAACGAATGCTGCAACAGTCCGTCGACGCTTTGTTCGACAATAACCGTTGTAAGCGACCGGTGCTCGGTTCTTCGAACCGTCCGCTGAAATCGCTGACCGACATGATCAAAGGGAAGCAGGGTCGTTTCCGTGAAAACCTCCTTGGTAAACGCGTCGACTACTCCGCCCGTTCGGTAATTGTGGTGGGGCCGGAGCTGTCGCTGAACCAGTGTGGTCTGCCGAAGAAAATCGCGCTGGAACTTTTCCAGCCGTTCATCATTCGCCGCCTCAAGGAACTCGGCCACGCCGACACCATCAAGAGCGCGAAGCGGATGCTCGAACGTCGCGACGAGGACGTGTGGGATATTCTGGACGAGGTCATCACGAACCATCCGGTTCTGCTGAACCGTGCTCCGACCCTGCACCGTATGGGTATTCAGGCCTTCGAGCCGGTGCTGGTGGAAGGAAACGCGATTCGCGTTCACCCGCTCGTCTGTAAAGGTTTCAACGCCGACTTCGACGGCGACCAGATGGCGGTTCACCTCCCTCTGTCGATCGAAGCTCAGGTTGAGGCAACGACCCTGATCCTGTCGACGAACAACATTTTTTCACCGGCGAACGGTGCCCCGATCATCAGTGCGTCCCAGGACATCGTCATGGGCTGCTACTACATGACCGTGAGCAAACCGGACCGTCTCGGTCATGGAATGATCTTCGCTTCGACCGATGAAGTTCACCTTGCCTTCCTGCAGGGGAAAGTTGTCCGTCATACGCAGATCAAAGTCCGCCTTCCCCGTGACAAACGCGTCAAGGGAGAAGGATCGGATGATTACCAGATGGGCGGACTCGTCGAGACGACGGTTGGCCGCGTGATGTTCAACGACTTCCTGCCTCCGCAGATGGCGTTCTACAATATGACGATGAAGAGCCGGGACCTGTCGAACGTGATCGCCGACTGTTACCTCGAACTCGGCAAGGAAGCGACGATCACGCTTCTCGACAGCATGAAAGAAACGGGCTTCCGCGAGGCAACCGCCAGCGGGATGTCCTTCGCGACGAGCGACCTCAAAATCCCGCCGAGCAAAGAGAAGATTCTCGCCGACTCGGAAGCAACCGTGCTCAAGCAGATGAAGCTGTACGATCGAGGTATCATCACCAACCAGGAGCGGTACAACAAAGTGCTCGATACCTGGATGGGTGCTCGCGAAGAGATCACCAAGGACATGATGCAGGAGCTCGAGAACGATTACCGTGAAGACGGTAAATACGTGAACCCGATCTTCCTCATGGCCCAGTCTGGTGCCCGTGGTGGTGTCGAGCAGATGCGGCAGCTCGCCGGTATGCGTGGTTTGATGTCGAAGCCGAACGGTGAGATCATCGAGACCCCGATCAAGGCGAACTTCTGTGAAGGTCTTACCGTTCTCGAGTACTTCAGCTCGACTCACGGTGCCCGTAAGGGTCTGGCCGACACCGCGCTGAAAACGGCGGACAGCGGTTACCTGACCCGTAAACTGGCGGACGTCTGTCAGAACATGGTCATTACTCAACACGATTGTGGTACGACCCAGGGAATTACCCGCGGGGTGGTCTATCGTGGTGAGAAAGTCGAAGTTTCGCTCGCGGACGCGATTCGTGGTCGCGTCTCCCGGACGAACATCGTCAACCCGATCACCGACGAAGTCATCGTTCGTGAAGGGGAGATGATCACCATCGAAATGGCCCGTAAGATTCAGGCGATGGGTCTTGAAAAGATTCAGGTCCGCAGCCCGATGACTTGCGAATCCGAACTCGGTCTCTGTCAGCTCTGCTACGGTATGGACCTCTCCACCGGGGACGAAGTCGAAGAAGGACTGGCGGTTGGTATCATCGCCGCCCAGTCGATCGGGGAACCGGGTACGCAGCTGACGATGCGAACCTTCCACATCGGTGGTACGGCTCACCGCGACGTCGAAGAGTCTGAGATTCAGGCGAAACGTGCCGGACGTGTGAAATACGCTCGTATCCGCAGCGTGGTGAACAGTGAAGGCCGCAACGTCGTGCTGACTCGTAACGGGGAGGTCATCATCCTCGACGCGAAAGATCGTGAACTCGAAAAATACACGATCCCGAGCGGTGCGACGCTGATGGTCAACGAGAACGACGAAATCCAGCCGGGCCAGACGGTCTGTCAATGGGACCCGCACTCGGTGCCGATTCTGGCCGAAGTGGGTGGTAAAGTTCGCTTCGAAGACTGTATCGAAGGTCGTTCGTACCGGGCCGAAAAAGACCCGCAGTCGGGCTTCGTCCGCCGTACGATCATCGAGCACAAAACCGACCTGCATCCGCAGATTATTCTGGAAGACGGAACCGGCAAGATTCTCGACTTCTACTATCTGCCGGAAGGGGCGAACATCGACGTCGACGAAGGGGCCCTGGTTGCCGCTGGTTCGGTGCTCGCGAAAACTCCGCGTGAATCCGGCGGTACGCAGGACATCACCGGGGGTCTGCCGCGAGTTACGGAGCTCTTCGAAGCTCGTAAACCGAAAGACCCGGCGGTTATCGCGGAGATCGATGGCGAAATCGAATTCGTCCCCGAGCGGAAACGTGGAAAACGAGTTGTTATCGTCCGTGCTGATGATGGAACCGAAGTGGAACACATCATTCCTCACGGTAAACAGCTGCTGGTGCATGCCGGCGAGCGGGTTGTGGCGGGTGACGCCCTGGTCCGTGGACCGCTGGTGCCGCACGACATTCTCCGCGTGAGTGGTACCGAAGCCGTGCAGCAGTACCTGCTTCACGAAATCCAGAACGTTTATCGTTCACAGCGTGTGGAAATCGACGACAAGCATATCGAGATCGTTGTTTCGCAGATGTTGCGTAAACTGAAGATCGAGAACGTCGGCGATACCAATTCGCTGCCGGGCGTGCTCGTCGACAAGTTCGAGTTCCGCAAGCTGAACGAAGACCTCAAAGAATGTGTCCGCATCACCAACGTCGGTGACTCTGAGTTCATCGAAGGTGATGTAGTGCCGATTTCCACCCTGGAAGAGGTGAATGCTCACATCGAAGCCGCGGGTCAGACTCCGTCAACCGGTGCGAAGCCTCGCTCCGCGACCGCGAGCGTGCAGTTGCTGGGTATCACCAAAGCCGCTGTTCAGAGCGAAAGCTTTATCTCGGCGGCGAGCTTCCAGGAAACGACCAAAGTCCTTACCGAGGCGGCACTCGCCGGCAAGGAAGACACGCTGGTCGGTCTCAAAGAGAATGTCATTCTGGGTCACCTGATTCCGGCCGGAACCGGGTTCCGTACCCATCAGGAAGCCGAAGTTCGCATTCGCCCCGAAGCCCTCGAAGAGCTTCAGGCCGAAAAAGAACGGATTCTGGCTGCCCGCATGGACTATCTCAATGAGCAGAGCCCCGAGCCTCCGGCACCCCGGACGTTCGAGTAAAACTGGAGAGAATACGCTGTCTGGAATCACACTCTCGTCCCTGCTCCATTTCGGAGTGGGGGCGAGAGACGTTCCCGACGGTGACTGTGACCGCTGAAGGTTGCGGAGTTCCGATTCCGGGCAGGAAGTTGATTTCAAGTTCCTTGACGGTAACGACTTCAGCAAGTAAATTGGGCGACTCTCAATTCCGCAGCGTCCGATTGCAACGCGATTGCCGGAATTTGAAGCCGCTTCCGCAGCTGGCTTCACGACCTTAAATGATTGACCTATAAGAGGTTACCCGTCGTTCTCTGCCGGGGCCTTTCATTCCCATGGGTTTGAAGCGACCTTCGCCCGATTGGGGAATCTCCATATACGATTTTCAAGACGACATTTTGTCGAGACAACAAAACAATGCCTACAATCAATCAACTGGTTCGCAAGCCCCGTAAAAAACAGACCGCTAAGAGCAAAACGCCGGTTCTGGAAGGGTGTCCGCAGAAACGGGGTGTCTGTCTGGTCGTGAAAACCGTCACCCCGAAAAAGCCGAACTCCGCTCTGCGAAAAGTGGCTCGTGTGCGTCTTTCCAATGGAAAAGAGATCACGGCTTACATCCCGGGCGAAGGCCACAACCTGCAGGAGCACTCGATCGTGCTTGTTCGTGGTGGTCGTGTTCGCGACCTTCCGGGTGTGCGTTACAAAATCGTTCGCGGCGTGCTCGATACACTCGGCGTCAGCGATCGTAAACAGGCTCGCAGCCGTTACGGTGCCAAACGGCCCAAGTAGGCCCGCCGGGCGTGCTTCGTTCGCCCGCACATTACTTGATACCAGAATTTCATCAACATTCCTTAACACATAGTCAGCAGACCGCAGTCTTGCAGGATCAGGCGTTCTTAAATTCAGCCTGTGCGAGTCACTGCCCCAGTCAGAGGTTTAGAAGTCCATGGCGAAGCGATTCACAGCCAGTGCAGTGCAGCTGAAACCGGATCCCCGGTTTGGTTCCAAGCTGGTTTCCAAATTCATCAACTGTCTGATGTGGGACGGCAAAAAAACGGTAGCCTCCGGTGTCTTCTACGATGCGATGGATATCATCGCCGAGAAAATGCCCGAAGAGGACCTCCTCGAGCTCTTCAATCGCGCCGTTGAGAACGTCAAACCCCACATGGAAGTCCGGTCAAAACGCGTCGGTGGTGCGAACTACCAGGTGCCGACCCCGGTCAATCCCAAACGTCAGCAGACTCTCGCCATTCGCTGGATTCTGAAAGCCGTTCGCGATCGTAAAGGTCGTCCTTCGGCTCAAAGCCTGGCGGAAGAGTTGATGGCCGCGTTCAAACGCGAAGGTACCGCAATGACCACGCGGGAAAACGTGCATCGTATGGCGGAAGCCAACAAAGCCTTCGCTCACTTCGCCTGGTAAGCCCATGGCGAGAAATCGCCTGGCCGGGCACAGCTCATCGATCCCTTGCCCGGGAAAGACGTCGCTGTTGAACGTGGCAATCACATAAAATTAAAAACGCAGGATGTCGGTTGTGGCCGCTTCCTGCGTTTTTTTATAGATATACGTTACGGTGGATAGCAGATCGGAAGTATGTTGCCGCAAGGTGAGTGCGACATGATTGTCTCTCTGCCTACAGGCTCTCCTTTTCCGTTTTGAGGTGGCCGACTTTTTTGATCGCGTCGAACCGCGAATAAGTCCGAGAACTGGATAACGACAACGATGGAAACCGTACTCGAAAATATACGTAACATTGGCATCATCGCGCACATTGACGCGGGGAAAACGACGACCACGGAGCGTGTGCTCTTTTATTCCGGTGCGTCGCATCGCATGGGAAACGTCGATGAGGGAACGACGACCACCGACTTCGATGCAGAAGAGGCGAAGCGGGGGATCACCATTTACTCCGCCGCCATCACCTGTCACTGGCGGGATAAAACGATCAACCTGATCGACACGCCCGGCCACGTCGACTTCACTGCGGAAGTGGAGCGTAGTCTGCGCGTGCTGGACGGAGCGATCGTTGTCTTCAGCGCGGTCGAAGGGGTGGAAGCGCAAAGCGAAACGGTCTGGCGACAGGCAAATCATTACAAGGTGCCGCGTATCTGTTTCATCAACAAGATGGACCGCATCGGCGCGGATTTCGAACGGACGTTTGATGAAATACGCAGTCGCCTTGAAGCGCATCCGATTGCCATGCAGATTCCGATGGGAGCAGGGTCCGCCCCGAGTCCCGGGCATCTGACCGGCGTGATCGATCTCTATAAGCGAAAAGCACTCTACTTCAGTGAAGAAAGTAGAGGCGCCGAAATGAGCGAAACGGAGATTCCCGAAGAGTATCAGGATCTTGCTGAGGAATGGCGCGCGAAGCTGATTGAAGAAGTCGCGCAGCTTGATGAATCCCTGTTTGAGGTCTACCTGGAAACCGAAGACATTCCGTTCGATCAATTCCAGAAAGTCCTCCGCGCCGCCACGATCCGTGGGGAAGTTCAACCGCTGTTCTGCGGTTCTTCTCTCGATTTCATCGGTGTGCAACCGATTCTCGATGCCGTTGCTGATTACCTTCCCAGTCCGCTCGATCTGCCTCCCGTCGAAGGCCAGGATCCGTCGGGCAAGAAGGACAAACTGGTGCGCAAGTGCGATCCCAAAGATCCATTCTGTGGCCTCGTGTTCAAAGTCGTTTCCGACCAGCATGGTGAGTTCTATTTCATGCGGGTTTATTCGGGGACGCTCGGTTCCGGAAGTCGTATGCTTAATCCGCGTACGGGAAAGAAAGAACTGATTTCTCAATTGCGTCGCGTTCAGGCGGACTCGCGTGAGAAGATTGAAACCGACGAAGTCTATGCCGGTGATATCATCGGTGTCATCGGTCTCAAGGAAGTTGCGACTGGCGACACGTTGTGTGACCCCAAGCACCCGATCGCCCTGGAGAGCATCGTTTTTCCGGAAACGGTCATTTCGATGGCGGTCGAACCTGACTCAAGCGCCGAGCGTAAAAAGCTCGAAGACGTGCTGGATAAATTGTCTCGTCAGGATCCGACGTTCAAGGCCCGGGTCAGCGAAGAGACGGGGCAGACAATCGTGAGTGGAATGGGAGAACTCCATCTGGAAATTCTGCGGAACCGCATGGAGAACGATTTCAACCTGAAGATCAAAGTGCATAAGCCCCGGGTGAGTTATCGCGAGACAATCCGTAAAGCGCAGGAGGTGACCGGCGCATTCAGTCGGACGGCCGGCGGGATCACACAGTTCGCGCGGGTGAAGCTGCGAATTGAACCGCACGAGAAAGACGCGGTCATCGTGGAAAGTAAAATGAAACCAGACGCGCTGCCGCCGAAGATGGCGGAGACGTTGAAGCAGTCGATCAAGGATCAGGCCCAGTCGGGTGGCTCGGTAGGGTATCCGCTCATCCGGGTGAAGCTCACGATTATGGATGTCGACTACCGCGAGGGCGAAACGACGGATGTCGCGCTCCAGGCGGCGGCCGGCGATGCGGTTTACGAAGCCCTCGATAAGGCCGGCGCGGTTCTGCTTGAGCCAATGATGAAGCTGAAAGTGACCACGCCGCAGGAATTCCTGGGAAATATCCAATCCGACCTCAACGCCCGTCGGGCCCTGATCGTGAATTCGGAACAGAAGGGGAACCTGATCGTCATGGAAGCGGAAGTTGCCCTGTCCGAAATGTTCGGATATTCCACCCAGGTTCGCAGCCTTTCCCAAGGTCGCGCCTCGTACTCAATGGAGCCCCTCAAGTACGCCGAGGCACCGCCCGAAGTGTTGCGGGAAATGATGGCCTGACGGTCGGGACTGGCTGGCAAATTCATATTCAAAACTGAATAAATGGCCGATTGCGATGGGGGCTGACGACCGCCTCTGAGCTGTAAAGAGCAAAATCTTCCCATTCAGGGGTGAAAGGTCGTGAATTTGAAAAATTTTCGGGGTCGATTGCTTGAGGGGACAATTCCCGGTCTGTACTATGTGTGACCCCTCGCCGGGAGCCAGAGAGCGTCCGAAATCATCTCGGATCTTTCTGCCAAAGCGAGGCGGCTTTCTTGACAAAGAGGAGGGTGCCAAATAACATCTTCCGTTTTCCGCAATTCATAAATTGCCGGTTACCATACTGTTAGTTTCTTTGAGATTTTGGGAGAAGGCTCGTGGCCGCTGCTGCGACACAGGAACGAATTCGCATCCGTATGGAAGCGTATGACCACTCGGTGCTGGATCAATCGGCATCTGATATTGTCGATACCGCGAAACGCACCGGCGCAGAAGTGCATGGTCCGATTCCTCTTCCGACTCGAATTGAACGGTACACAGTGCTGCGTAGTCCGCACATTGACAAGAAGTCGCGGGAACAGTTCGAAATTCGAACTCATAAAAGACTTATCGATATTATCCAGCCTACTGGCAAAACCATTGATGCGCTGAACAAGCTCTCTTTGCCGGCAGGGGTGGACATCAAGATTAAAGCTTCCGCAGGTAGCTGATTCGTCTGAATCGTACTCTCCTGAATCTTGATGCGTGAATTGCTGCGGCGTGCGTTCGAGTACTCGTCTTTATCTGGGTGCTTCACGTTGTAGTGTAGATCAAACCGGGATGTGTTCTCTGAATTCGTACCGAGACTTACGCGGGTGCCGCGTACTGTCGGTATTCTTTTCCCAGAGATGACAGTCTCTCAGTATGTATATTTATCGTGGGAAGGCGAAACAATGCCTGTTGGGTTGCTCGGCCATAAAGTTGGTATGACGCAAGTGTATAACGAGAGCGGTGTGCTGGTCCCGGTGACGGCGATCCAGGCCGGTCCGTGCACTGTGCTCCAGGTTCGTACGCTCGAACGCGATGGGTATGAGGCAGTTCAAATCGGCTTCGGCGACAAACCTCGTCGTCTTGCGAAGCGGAGTGAGCGCGGTCATGTCGCGGCCATCTCCAGCAAGCGTCGTAAATCACGCCAGGAAGCTGGCGTGGAACTGCTCGATAAAGCGGATTGCGAACCCAAGCGGTTCATTCGCGAGTTCCGCACCGACGGCGAAGGTTGTGATCTTCAGGTGGGTGCTGAACTGACCGTGAATCACCTCGCCGAACTCAAATTCGTCGACGTGATCGGAACGACCAAGGGTCGCGGTTTTGCCGGTGTGATGAAACGTCACAACTTTTCCGGCCAGCGTGCTTCGCACGGTGTTAAGCGAGTTCACCGTCACGGCGGTTCGATTGGTCAGAGTGCTGACCCGTCCCGCGTGATGAAAGGAACCCGGATGGGCGGTCAGTACGGACACGTTCGTCGTGTCTCCCGTTACCTCGAAGTGGTTCGCATCGACGAAGAAAACAACATTATTCTGGTGAAGGGGGCTATCCCCGGTGATCTGACGGACAAAGAAGTGCCGGCCCAAATCATTGGGCAAGCTGTGGAAGCCTTAGGCGGATTAGATATCCTGGTAAC
>PABD01000049.1 GCA_002702685.1 Planctomyces sp. | reverse complement strand
TTCAACGCTTATGTGTTGCTTCGCAACCCAGACAACTCTGACGAGATTGTCCGGGCCACCCCCCCCCCAATAATAGAACCCGACCTGGAAGATGGAATCCACTCCAAACGGGGGGGGGCGCACACTTCCCGCGGCAGGTTCATTTATTTGAGTCGTGATGCGCGTAAAACTGTAACCAGGCCCGGCCCAGGAAATGCGACAGATCCGAAGAGATCATCCCCGGTTGCGACATCTCTTGTGCGGCCAGGTCCCCCGCGAGTCCATGCAGGTAGACGCCCAACTGTGCCGCTTCGAAGGCCAGCATTCCCTGTCCGAGCAATCCCGTGATGATGCCGGTCAACACATCGCCCGTACCGCCGGTCGCCATCCCGCTGTTGCCCGTGGTGTTGACGTACAGCCGATGGCCATCGGTGACGATCGTCTTCTCTCCCTTGAGAACCAGGGTGACATCGTAGTTGTCCGCGAATTCCGCCGCGACCTGCTGACGGTGTTGCAAGATGGTTTTGATCGGCAGGTCAGCGAGTCGCGCGAACTCACCCGGATGAGGGGTGAGCACGCGCGGCACCGGGCCTTCGTGCAGCACGTTCGGCATTTCGGCCAGCATGTTGAGTCCATCGGCATCGACGACGATCGGTTTCTCTTCGTGCAGGAGGATATCCCGGAAGAGTTGTTTCAAATGTTCGCTCTGCCCGACGCCCGGACCGAGTCCGAGCGAGTCTTTGGACTCCAGTTGTGACTGGATGTCGTCATAAGTGATCGTGGTGATCCGTCCCGATTCATCTTCGGGGAGGGGCAAGGTGAGGTAGGCGGGATTGTGTCCGGCAACGATGTCGGCGACTCCCTTGGGGATCATCAGGTAGACCAGCCCCGCGCCGCTGCGGAGCGCGCCCATCCCGGCGAGGCTGATCGCTCCCCCCATTCCGCGACTGCCACCGATCAGCAGCGTACGTCCGAATGTTCCCTTGTGTCCCCCCGCAGGCCGCTGTGGCGGTCGTGGTAACTCGGTGACTTGATCGACGATCATCGTGGTTGCTTTCTATTGTGCAGTGATGTGCAATGAGAGCGATTACACTGACGCGTTCTTGCGGGCTTTGGCGATGCGGTGGGTGATCAAGCCGGCAATGTATCCCCCTTTGAATCCGGCGTCGATGTTCACAACCGTCACGTTCGACGCGCAGCTGTTGAGCATGCCGAGGAGCGCGGCGACACCACCAAAGGCCGCGCCATATCCAACTGACGTCGGGACGGCGATGACGGGGCAATCGACATACCCGCCCACGACCGAAGGAAGTGCTCCTTCCATCCCGGCGACAACAATGACGGCATCCGAATCCTGCAAACGATGAACCTGCTCGCGCAAGCGATGTGGTCCCGCCACGCCGATGTCGACGATGAGTTCCACATTGCAGTCCATCCAGTACAAAGTCTCCCGCGCTTCTTCCGCAACGGGCAGGTCGGAAGTACCTGCGGTCAACAACGAGACCTTGCCGACGGGCTCAACTTCTTCCGCCGAGTCTGGGCGGGGTAAACGAACTGTCCGCGCCGTTTTGTTGTAGATGATATTCGGAAAACACTCTTCGAGCGCGGTCGCCTGTTCCTTACTGACGCGTGTGCCCAGGCAATGTTGATTGTGGCTCGTCAGCGACTTGAAGATCTCGACGACCGAGCCGACCGACTTGCCTTCGCAATAGACCACCTCCGTGAAACCACACCGGCGTTGGCGGTCGACGTCGACGTGAGCCGTTTCCAATTGGTCGGAACCGGCGAGTTGGCGCGTTGCCGCCGCCAAGTCGATTTCCCCGGACTGGAACTGGACCAGGAGTTGTTCAATGTGTTCGCGCGGAAGTGTCATGCCGTGGTGATTTTCTCTCAGGGGAATAGGTGTGTCGTTCGGTTCAAAACGGAATCGTATTGATCTGGCATTCATTTTATAACGCGGCCCAGCGTGAAACCATGACCCGGCTCGATCCTAAAGCCTGAATCGGGCGGGAAACCGCGGGGATCGAGACAGACCGCTTGAACGGGACTGTCCCAGTGACGACAATCGCGGCGAAGACAATCGTCGCGACCGCGATCAAATTGCCGTCGTACCCGAACTCAATCGTTGTGATGCCCCCGTCAGGATAATGCCTCATGTCCCCCAATGCCAAACAGACCGCTCCCGCCAACGCCCCCTCCGAAGCCCGCCGCAAGAAATTGCTGCGGCTGATCCGGAAGCAGCAACTGGAAGCGCTCCTCGTTTCGAATCCCGTGAATGTGAGCTATCTCACCGGTTTCACGGGCGAAGACAGCATGCTCCTGGTGACGAAGGACCGGACGATTCTCATCAGCGACAGCCGATTCGAAACACAGGTCGAGCAGGAATGCCCCGATATCGATGCCGTCATTCGTAAATCGGGCGAAGCGATGCATAAATCGATCGCTGATTTACTGGGGAAACTTGCCCTGACAGGAATTGGCTTCGAATCGAGCGATACTTCCTTCGCTCTCTGGCAGCGGATCAACGCGGAAGTCTCCCCCGGAACGCTGAAGCCGACGCACGGTCTGGTGGAAGAACTGCGTCAGGTGAAAGATAAAGGGGAAATCGCCGAACTGCGGGATGCCATTCAGCAGGCCGAAAAAGGCTTCGCCGTGCTGCAGGTCAGTCTCGTTCCCGACATGACCGAGCAGGAGGCGGCCCACGAACTCGAACATACGATGCGACGATTCGGGGCAAAAGGGGCGAGTTTCCCCATTATCGTCGCCGTCGGTACCCGCGCGGCGCTCCCTCACGCCCGGCCGACCTCCCGCAAACTGGGCGAAGCCGATTTCGTCCTGATCGACTGGGGGGCGGTCAGCCAGGGAGGGTACAACAGTGATCTGACCCGCGTCCTCTGGACCGGCAAGGCCTCTCCCAAGCTGACAAAAATCTACAACATCACCCTCGAAGCCCAGCAGAAGGCGATCGAGGCCATCCGCCCCGGCATCGCCTGTCGTGACGTGGATAAAATCGCCCGAAGTGTCATTGAGAAAGCAGGTTACGGCAACAAGTTCGGGCACGGACTGGGGCATGGAATCGGCCGCGATATCCATGAAGGTCCGCGACTCGGTCCCAGCTCCGACACGATCCTGGAACCGGGGATGGTTGTGACGGTCGAGCCCGGCATCTATCTCCCGGAGTGGGGTGGAGTTCGGATCGAAGATGATGTTCTGGTCACGAAGGATGGATACGAAGTGTTGACTTCTGTCCCGAAAGAGCTGGAAATATCCCGCTGGGGCTGAATCTGAAAACAAAAAACGTTACTATTCGGCAGATTCCTCCCATGGGAGGCGGGGACCTCAGCGGCGGGTTGCCGGGTAGATTCCGGCCGTCGGCACCGGCCTATCCCTGAAGTCATCGATTACTTAAAATGCTTCCCACTGCGTCACTTCGGTCAGATTGGTTTCACGACAGACGCAGGCCAGGATAGAGAACAGAATACGGTGGGCCGCCGGTGGGCGCTTACCGTGCAGGATTTAGAAAGCCGAAGCAGTATGGCTGCCGAAAAATCAGAGCACGCTTCCTCGTTTGATTTGGATAAATTCCGTGAGCTCGTCGAGCTGATGGAAAAACACGATCTTTCCAGCGTCAGTTTGAAAGGTGGGGATCAGCACTGGCGAGTGAAGCGCGGCGCTGAGCAGGTGATGCCGAACTTCGCGCTCCCGCAAATGCCCGTCGCCGCCCCCGCAGCGATGGCCCCTGCCGCAGGCGCCGCTCCCGCTGCGGAAGCCGCCCCCGTCGATGCGAACCTGGCGTCGATCACGTCACCGACCGTGGGTACCTTCTACGAATCCCCGAGTCCTGACGATCCGCCGTTTGTCAAAGTCGGTTCAAAGGTCTCTCCCGACTCACCCGTGTGTCTGGTCGAAGCGATGAAAGTCTTCAACCAGATTCAGGCCGAGGTCTCCGGTACGATCACGGAAATTCTCGTCAAGAATGGCGACGCGGTCGACTTCGGACAGCCTCTGTTCAAAGTGAAACTCAGTTAAGCAAGCTCGCCCGTTCCCAAGGAGCAGCAAGTCAACGCGATCGTGTCCCGGTCGCGATACAGTCCCGGTCGCGACACAGTCCAACCGGCGGATCGACGGCGGATCACGACCGGTAATGATGTGATCCTGTTCGACAGACTACCGCCTTCCGTTACCCGAAATAGATTCCATCCATGTTTCAGCGAATTCTGGTCGCCAACCGTGGCGAAATTGCACTGCGAATCATTCGCACCTGCCGTGAAATGGGCATCGAAACCGTCGCCGTCTTCAGCGAAGCGGACCGGGGAGCTCATTACCTCGAGCTGGCGGACGAAGCTTACTGCATTGGCCCGGCAGCGGCATCGGAAAGCTACCTGATGATCAATCGCATCATCAGTGCCGCCGAAATCGGGAACGTACAGGCGATCCATCCGGGGTACGGTTTCCTCGCCGAGAACGCCCACTTCGCGGAAGTCTGCCGCAGCTGCAACATCGAATTCATCGGCCCCCCTCATGAAGCGATGGCCAAACTGGGCGACAAAGTCTCCGCCCGCGATATCGCCCGCGACGCCAAAGTGAACTGCGTCCCCGGTTCCGATGGTCTCGTGACCTCTGAGAAATCGGCCATCGAGATTGCTCAGAAAATCGGTTACCCCGTCCTCATCAAAGCCACCGCCGGTGGTGGCGGTAAAGGGATGCGCGTCGCCGGTAACGACATTGCTCTCAAGGCCGGTCTGAAAGCCGCCGCCTCCGAAGCGGAAAAAGCGTTCTCGAACGCCGGCGTCTATCTCGAGAAATTCATCGAGCGCCCCCGCCACGTCGAAGTGCAGGTTCTCGCCGACCAGCACGGTAACGCACTGCACCTCTGGGAACGCGACTGCACCATGCAGCGGAAACATCAGAAGCTCGTCGAAGAGAGCCCCGCTCCCAACCTGCCCCTCGCCGTGCGGGAAGAGATGTGCAAAGCGGCCATCCGCCTGGTGAAAGCGGCCAATTACAACAACGCCGGTACGGTCGAGTTCCTCGTCGACAAGAATCACAACTTCTACTTCATCGAAGTGAATGCCCGTATTCAGGTGGAACATCCCGTGACCGAAATGGTGACCGGGCTCGACCTGATCGAACAGCAGATCCGCGTCGCCGCCGGTGAAAAGCTCACGATCAAGCAGAAACAGATTCCGGCCAATGGTTGTGCCATCGAGCTGCGAATCAATGCCGAGGATCCCGAGAACGATTTCCGGGGTTCCCCCGGCAAAATTACGAAACTCCGCCTTCCGGGTGGTGCGGGGGTCCGTTTCGACTCCCACGTGTATGAAGGATATACCGTCAGTCCGTATTACGACTCCCTGATCGGGAAGTTGATCATCCATAAACCGACGCGGGAGCAGGCCATCAACTGCATGCGTCGCGCTTTGGAAGAAATCGAAGTGGGTGGAATCAAGACGACCATCCCTCTCGCCAGAAAAATTTTCAACAACTCCGAGTTCGTCGAAGGCCAGGTGGATACGACGTTTGTCGAACGCACCTGGTAAGCTGCCGCCAGGGGTTCGGAAAACAATCTGTTTCTCCCCGTCCCCATGACCTCCCCGTCCTTTCGCAACACTTGAACCCGTAGACGGCCGCACTCCGTTGAAGGTGCCATTCTGTCCGGTTTGAGTGGAGTCCCTGTTTCCCTACTTTGGTTTTGCGCCTGCGTGCTCCCTCTGCCTCCGTGCCGAAGTCATCCAGCGCGACATACGAAACCAGGTTCTTCATCCGAAAAACTACTGTAACGCATAATGAGGTAATTTCATGAAAGTTGGTATTTTAACCGGCGGTGGTGACTGTCCCGGTTTGAACCCGGTAATTCGCGGCATCGTTCAGGCGGTCGCAAACGCCGGCGGACAGACAATTGGCTTCCTGGAAGGATGGCGGGGCCCGATCGAATGCAATTACATCGAACTGACTCCGGACAGCGTCAGTGACATCATCTTCAAAGGGGGAACCATCCTCGGCTCTTCCCGTACGAACCCCCACAAAGATCCTTCCCTCGTGGAGAAGATCCTCGAGAACTTCAAAAAGATGGAACTCGATTGCCTCGTCGCGATCGGTGGTGACGACACTCTCGGCGTCGCGAACAAACTGCACGCTGAATACGGACTGGCGACCATCGGCTGCCCCAAAACCATCGACAACGACCTGAGCAGCACCGACGTGACCTTCGGCTTCGATACCTCGATCAACATCGTCGCTGAAGCGATCGACCGTCTGCGGACAACCGCCGAATCGCACCGCCGCGTGATCGTCGTGGAAACGATGGGTCGTCACGCCGGTTGGATTGCTTGTTTCTCGGCCATCGCTTCGGGTGCCGACTACGTCATGGTGCCGGAAGTTCCCGCCAGCATCGAAGAGATGTGCACCCTGCTCAAGAAACGTCGCGAAGCCGGTAAAAAATACGGCATCGTCGTCGTCTCCGAAGGTGCGGTGCTGGCCGAAGAAGATGGACTGGTCACTCAGCACGGCGAAGTGGATGACTTCGGTCACGTCGCCCTGGGTGGTATCGGCGAGAAAGTCGCCGAAATCATCGAATCCAGAACCGGCATCGAAACCCGCTGGGTGACCCTCGGCCACCTGCAGCGGGGTGGTAGCCCGACGGCGGCGGACCGCGTTCTCGGAACCCGCCTCGGTGTGCACGCCGGTCGACTCGCCGCCAGTGGGGCGAAAGGCCGCATGGTCGCTCTCCGCGGAACAAAAATCGTCGACGTCGCTCTGGCGGATGCCGTCGGTGAACTCCGCACCCTCGACCTCGAAATCCTCGACGAAGCCCGCGAGTTCTTCCAGTAAGACTCAGTGGCTTGAAGATTAATATACAGAAAAGCCGGTTGGATCAGATGATTCAACCGGCTTTTTTATTGGGGACCACAGTGGGGAACGCACCCCGCACAACGCTGGCGCGTTTGTACGGGGCTACCCGTATAAATGAGGGACTCGTGTGATGAAGACTGTACGCGTCAATCCGTCGTGTATGGTTAGCCCGGACAATCTCGTTTTCGAGTTGTCCGGGTTGCGAAGCAATCGGCCGAATGCTTCATCAGGTTGGAACCACAGATGAACACAGATTGACACGGATGGGATCTACGCGTTGAGCGATGTTCTGTGAAGCGTTCACAATGATATGCACGCAACCGCGCTTATCATTGGGGAATACAGGTTTCTTATCTGTGAAAAACCGTGTCCATCCGTGGTTCAAAAGAAGGACCCGCGGTCGACTTCCGACGATGGCTTGCCCTCTTCCGGGTGCTACTGCTGGCTCGCCCAGCAGTGAGTTCTAACGCCCGTTGTGTCGCACCGATTCCAAACCAGGCAAGCCAGCTGTGGCGATATTGTTCCCTGAAGTCCAAGCGTCCATGAGCTCTCTTTTTTTCGTCTACCAGCGACCATTTATCAAGAACGAATGAACCTTCTGCGTCCTTCACAGAGTTGTTCTTGCCAGGGAGCGAGTCGGGACTCCTCCTGCGATCACACTGCTGGCGAGCCAGCAGTGTGATCGCAGGAGGGCAAGCCGCGAGTTGCAGGTCACTGGTGATACGTGCTTCGATTAACCATCAGGCCATTAAGGTCATTACGCCGATGCCGGCGACCAGGACGAGGATGATGTAGGCCAGTTTGAGGCGTTTTTCGAATTGGCCGTGAGAGAAGTGGTTCAGACGGAGCAGGCCCGAGAGCGCGACGAAGACGAGGACAAAGAAACCGATCAGGCTCGCCAGGATCCACATGCGGTACTGCATGAGGACCGACTTCCAGTACTGGAACGAGGGTGAATCGGGGGCCGTCGTGACTTCGCAGTCGAGCCACACGCGGTACATCGGGAACTTCTGGCCGTCGGTGGCAACCAGTCCCGAGACTCCGTACGTATGCACGATTGCCGAATCCCGGAGGAACGCGGTCGGAATCTCGCTCGACGCCGTGCCGCGGGTTTCGATGGAGTAGATGTTGACCGTCTCACGCGACAGACGCGACAGCGCATCTTCCACAGCCGCGCGGTTCGAGTCGAACAGATCGCTCATGATCGTGAAGCGAAAGACCTTCCCGTTCTCACGCTCGAACAGGCGGACGTCCCCGCCTTCCGGGATCCATTCGGGATAACTGACGGTAATCGCGGGCGTCTCCGCCGGGGCCACCGAATCCGTTGAATTCGCTTCGCCGGCGGCATCCGTCGGCAGCGGCGTGACTTTCTCTTCCAGTTCCTTGAGCGGCAGGTCGTTATGCACTTCCAGCACCATCCCCGGCAGGAATCCGCCATGGGCAGGATCAATCTGGTAGGAATCGTCGCTGGTCGGGTTGGCCTGAATCGTATGGCCAAACTTTCCGCGTGACGCCGCAGCGGATTCCTGCAGGTGACCGATATAAGTCAGCACCACCATGCCGCAGACCAGCACGACCGGCAGCCCCCATAAGGCCGATTGCAGAAAACGCGTCGATTTCAGCTCGGTCGCCGGTTTGCGACTGACGAGATACACGTAGGTGAAAAACGACACGATGATGGAAGCCGCCAGCGCGATGGTGAAGTAGACCTGGAACCACCCCGTCATGAACGAAGTGACATCATTCGGGTGGGATGCCACGATCGGCTCCGCACCCTCATTGGTAATCGTGGCGGTCGTCTGCATCGCATCATGCTGCACATGCGAGACGAATTTGCCCGCGACAAACAGGACTCCCAGAACGGCGATGCCACATAACAGCGACATCGCAACGGCACGAAACTTGTCTGATCGGAGAAAGAGCCAGATCGCGAAACTCGCGAGTACGAGAATCGAAACGAGCGAAGCGATCGCTGCCCAGGTTTCTATCGCCGATCGTTGAATTATCTGTTGCCCTGGGGGATTCTGCGCAATCTGCGAATGTGCACCAGGCATATCAACGACAGACACTTCCTCCGCCGGAACCACGCGTGGAGCGGGAACCGCTACGAACGCGAGCAGAATCGAGACGATCGACAGGGACAGTAGAACGCCCAATCCGATGCCGGCCCGCTTCCGCGTTTTCGGGGAGGCTTTCAGGAAAAAGAGAAAGCCACCCGCGGCCGCGAAGAAGACGATCAGTAATTCAAGGAATCCGCTATTCGTCTGCATGGTTACTGTTCCTCCGCGAGAAAGCGTCGTTCACGGGGGGGGGTCCAGGTCGTGGAGAGTTGGATTACCGCCGCGCTGACCACCGACCAGAAGAGGGCCAGTTCCAGCGGGAAGGCGAAGAAGATCACCTGCAGTAAAGTCAGGGCTCCACTCCACAGGATCGAAACGACCCTCAGCTTCTTGCTTCGATAGCTGTCAGCAATGCCCCACCAGCCGCGGACGAAGAACATGCCGATGAAGAACGAAAGGTATCCTTCGAGGGTTGGTGTTCCTGAAGAGACCAGCGGCATGCCATTGATTTCGTTTGTGAAAGCCGTATCGAGAACATCATGTGAGAAATTGAAATTCGGGTAGACCATCAGATAGTTCGACAGACCATACGCGGCACTTCCGACCACGAGCGCACCGGGGATTAATAAGGCGCGACGCCAGAAGCCGGAAAGCTTGCGACCCTCCGCGACTTTGGAGACGCCCATGATGGTCCAGACCGCAAGCAGCGTGGTGGCGGTGAGGAAGAAGATTGTTGGCAAACTGTTCGACAGGGTCTGTTCGGAAACAAACAGGTACAGGCTCGAGAAGATCGCGACGTAGAACGCCGAGAGGCCGAATGAATTGCTGAGTTCAGTCAAGCGCTGCGCTTCACTGATGCGGCGCACCGTATCGGGGGGCGTAAGACGGATGATCTCCTTATCCGTCCACTTGCGTACCTTCTGTTTAACCTTCTGCGTGTAATGATTGACCGTGTGCGCTACCGGATTCAGCGGTTGCTGTTTTGTCTGTACCGGTGGCGGCGTCGGCCGGGGCATCGACTTTGAAGGAGCTTCATCGATCAACACGTAACCGAGAAACTTCATCGTCACCCAGATGAACGGGCTCAACAACGCAAGCACCAGCGCAACGGGCCACAGGCCGGAGGCGAAGATCGCAAACAGAATTGCGAAGATCACGACCGCCTGGGTCATGCCGTTCTGCTCGTTGTACCACTCGACCATCCCCTGGAAACCGCCAGTTTGAATCGGCTTCTCACCGGGAAGCTGCGGCGAAGCGCCGGCGACCGGCGCGGAGTGTGATCGGGGTGTGCCAGCATAGTCGACCGCAACGTCGGGACGCGATTTCGTTCCCTTGCGGACCTCCACACCGATCCCGTCCGCATGGTCCGGCTCGGTACGGGTTCCGGCAAACGAGCTTTCGGGGATGTTGATCGGTTCTTCTTTGCCACGCAGCGCCGCCTGGAATTCATTCCAGAACTGCGTGACAGAAGCGGTACGCTGCTGCGGATCTTTTTCGAGTGCCCGCGCGACCACGTCGCGGAAGGCGACCGGCAGCAGGTTCAGGTTCGGTTTGTCCGTCAGATGTTTCATCAGGATCTCACCCGTCGATTCCCCGTCAAAGGGAACACGGCCGGTGATGAGTTCGTACAGAATGATGCCGAGGGCATAGATGTCGACCTCGTGGCCGTAGCGCCCCCGACCGACTTCCGGCGCCATGTAGTAGACGGTCCCCACCGACTGGGTCTGCGCGCTGCGTCGACTCTGGGTGATGAACTTTGACAGCCCGATGTCACCGATCTTCACCAGGTCATCTTCGATGAAGAGGTTCGCCGGCTTCATGTCGCGATGCACGATGCCGCGGTCATGCAGAAAGCTGAGGCCACTGCAGATCTGCTCCATCCAGGTCGACACTTTTTCGAGCGGCATGCCGTGCGGATATTGCGCGAGGACTTCGTCCAGCGTTTTCCCCGCGACATATTCCATGATGATCCAGTGATCACCATCGCCGTCGGTTTTGACGTCGAAGATGGAAACGAGATTGGGATGTTTCAGGTTGAGGCACTGCGCAACACCGCGAAGTTCGATCTCGGTGTTCTGCCGGAGCAACTTGAGCGCTACCTCTTTGCCGGCATCGCTGAGCGCGTAATAGACTTCGCCGAACCCTCCCCGGTGGATGGCACGTTTGATCGTGTATCCGTCGAGGGGTGTTGATTCTGGTGCGAAGGCAAATTTCATCGTCTTGAGACCTGTCACCGGGTTAACTCGTTGCTGATTAAAGAGTATCGATAGTTGCGGAAGTGCGACTTCCCGGGGATAACGTTCCCGGGCGGCCATTGGTTCTTTATTCGATCGTCCTTTTTTCCATTTCCCGTCAGAAAGTCGATCGGCTTCCGTTTCCGATCCTCGGTTTTATTTCTCTGAAGTATTCAGCGAATGGAATTGTTCAGCGACCGTATTTTTCAATTCGTTCGGGACGCCTTACAAAGTAGTAAATGATCCCCCCGATTAACGGGACGAAAATGATCACGAGTATCCAGACAACCTTGTCGTTCCCTTCGCTCGGTTCGTTCATCGCGCAATCGATGACCATCCATACCATGAAGGCGACACCGAGAATCTGCAGCAGAAACATGCCGCAGAACATGGGGAAAAATATCAGTTCCATGAGTTGGCTCCACCAGTTCTGCTCCGGAAACGTTCATCACCCATGACGAAGTCGAGAAAAGAGAACCAGATTATCTGCCATATGTTCTAATACGCGTCGGTCTCCGGGCAAAGAAGTAAATGAAAGCCCCGATTCCACAGATGAAATAACCGACGCAGATGACGATGAGCCAGACGAGTTTGTCATTTCCTTCGCTCGGTTCATTCGTGGCGCAATCGATAAGCATCCAGATAGTAAATACTGTTACCGCGATGGGAAGCAGGATCAGAAATATAATGAAAAGCAGGATGCCGAGGATGCCGCCAATCTCAAAAAATCCCATGGATAGTCACTTTCCTCTTTGAGCTCTGAGCGAGCCTTGATTGTGTGTTGCCTCCTGTTGGAATAAACGGGTCTAACAATACTCCACGCGAAACCGGGCGTCCGTGCCGGTGACGATTGTGCCGTGCGTGAGCGCGGCGTCACCCTCGACCAGTTCGCCATCCACAAACAGCGGACCGGGCGATTTGCAGCGGAGTTGATCTTTGCGTCGGAAGAGAATGATCGGATCATTCCAGTGTCGGCAGACGATATGATGATCGGCCGCCGGCCCGAGCAGACACAACTCGTGCATCAGCACGATTCCCTCCGCGCCACCGGCAATCCGGTGCGAGGTCGTGGAATCGAGCACCGCCGTCGCCGAGAGCACCGTCGGTTGACGGAATCGGAAACCGACACCGCCGAGTCGCAGATCTTTATTCGATGACAACCAGGCTTCGTGATCGATCGCGCGATCGCCGAGAAAAGACGGCGCGTGCGCCGAGATCGAATACGTCTCTCCCTGACGATGGATCGTGGCGTGTCGGCGGGAAAGATTCGCTATCAGGGGGATGTCGACCTCTTCCGGTCCACCATTGGTCGCACCGATCGTGACTTCATCTCGCAGGCAGACGAGGAAGCCTCCCACCTGGTCGACCCACAGCAGCATCCGCGCGGGAATCGCGGTCGCGTCTTCCGGTGAAGTACCGGCGGCGCGGGGGCTGGAAGAATCTCCCGGAGGAAATGTCATCTCATCGGACCTGGATGGTGAGAGGAACGTCATGGAGTGAAGCCGTGGTATGTGTCAGTGATTGCCAGTCAATGAGTATTCGTCGAAAGGCAGTCGATCAGCTCACAGTTCGCATCGGATCACACGTATTCGGGCGGAGTCGTGGTTTGTGGTCGATGACTCGACCAGTTGTTAAACCCGTTCCCGGGAAGGTACCCATACTATGGGTAAACTTGTCCATCCCGGACTACTAATAAAGTAACGGATCCGGATACGTCTGTGAGCATTGAATCAGGGGAAAGTAACGGGTTGGAAGAACTTCCAGGTTACTGTTCCGGCTTAATTGGACTATCGGGCGAATTCATTGCTGTGAGTCAGGCTCGATAGCACGATTAAGCGGGAGAGTACCTCCCGCGAAAGTCGGTGACAGGCTGGGCCTGCCACCGACTTCGTGAGAAATTATCGCGTCTTAAAAGACGACTTTCTGGTAACACACTACTCGGTAGAGCGAGTTTCGATTACTTACTGTCGAGTCAACGTAAGTCTCTCAGCTGAAGGAACATGGTTTCCTCTTGGGGACCAGTCCCTACAGGGCTGCCTGCAGGCCGGCTTCAGTAGTGGCCGAAGCGGTCGGCTCAGGTTTTTCAGCCGCAGTCGGACCGGTCTTTTCGGGAGCCTGTTCGGTTTCAGCCGGAGCGGGAGTGTCGTCGAAGTAGGTATCGATTTCGCTCAGGACATTCGGGTGCTGACGGCTTTCGAGTTCGTCTTCCACCGGGATGAGTCCGATGAACTCACCTTCTTCGTCGAGGATGCGTTCCTGAATGTCGAGCTGTTTGTTGAGCTCGTCGATCATTTTACGCGTCCGGACCAGTTGCGAATCGTCGATGTCCATCGATTTAACCGATTCGGTTGCCCGCAGCTGATTCAGGCGAGCCTGCAACTGGATGACCTGGGCTTCGAGGGTTTTCTTCTGGCTCAGCATCTGGTCGAGGGCCTGTTCATTGGCACGCAGGGCTTTCTGCTTGGCGTTGAAGACTTCCTCTTCGCGTTCGAGAGCGTCCTGGGCGATTTTGAAGCGCTCAAACCGCTGTGAAATATCAGATTCGACTTCCGCGGCCGTGTAGCTGTGACGGGCGAACTGATAGGTCGACTGACCATCTTTCAGCATTTCTCGCATGGCGAGAATCGCTTTTTTCTGGGATTCGAGTTCATCGCGGGTTTTGGCGATCGCTTCCTGCTGGTACTTCAGCTCGACCTGCTGTTTGGCGACGAGCTGTTTGTGTTTGCGGATTTCCGGCAGAATCTCTTCCACCATGGTCGACGCAGTTTCGATCTGGACTTCGAATGGGACGCTCGCTTTGACCGACTCGCGGACATTGTTCGCGGTAGTAGCGACGTAGCTCCAGAGGTTTGTCCCGAAGACAAACAGGCCAACGGTCACGGCGGCGGCGCCAGTGATGAGTGTTTTGTAAATCATGGTTTTGTTCCCCGTTCAGAGAGAATGTCCGGCGTCCGGACAAAGACAGTGAAGAATTTTGACTCGACCGACCAACCTTCCTGATTCGCCACTCGGGTGAGAACGAATCCAAGCCAGTCAGTCTGTTATTCGCCGGGGAATCGGAATTATTCGGCCCTTTCGTAAATTTTACACCCAAAAAAGAAAAACGCCCGAACTCCTTGTTTTTGAAGGGGTTCGGACGTTTGAGCGGGTCGTCGCAGCCGGGCGGCCCGACTTTTCCAACGAAGCACTATCGCAAATTCCAGATAACCGTAGCGTGTTCTGGCGGCGTAGCCTGCTACTTTCAAGGGCTTTTCGGGTCCGATAGCCGCCACACTTATC
>PABD01000048.1 GCA_002702685.1 Planctomyces sp. | reverse complement strand
CCGTACAAAAGTCCGAATGCCGACCGCATTCCTGAAAAGTTTCGCTCTCCCGCCGATGAATGGACCGGCTTTGGGGGTCGCCTGCGGTTGTACATCATCAATTCGGACCAGATGGAAGCCACCCCCGCCGCCATCGACGAAGCACTTAAGGGTGATCTCTCCGGCATGGCGATCGCCAAACCACTCTTCGGAACGACGCTCACCCAGTACGCCGTGATGTGGTCTGAGATGGGTGGTGACGCGCTCAAAGCGTGGCATCAGGATCACACTGATCGCGGCTGGAAAATCGTGCAGGGGAACGCCGTCGTGAAAAATCTCGTCGCCAGTGGTAAATGCGCGTTTGGCTGGACCGACACGGACGACTACTTCCTCGCGGTCGATGACAACGCCCCGGTCGACATGTTGCCCGTCCGGACGGAATCGGGACGGACGATCTGCATACCGAACACGGTCGCCATCATCAAAGGAACCGAGCGCGAAGCGGCGGCACAGAAGCTGGTTGATTTTCTCCTTTCCGAACAGATCGAACTGGCGCTCGCCAATTCGCGATCGCGGCAGGTTCCGCTCGGAACGGTCGATGAAACCCGGCTGCCGGATCAGGTCAAGCAGTTACAGGGATGGGCGGCCGAAGGCGCCCCGCTGAATGATTTGCTCGAAGCGCGGAATGCCTGTTTGAAATGGCTTGAAGAGGAATTCCTCGAGTGAACTGGCCGCTCGTCATCGGGGGGGAGTCCGGGCCGGACTGGTGGGAATTGCTCGGCGATCTTTTTTCACCGTTCACCCTCACCATCACCGCCAGTCTCGCGCGGGCCACTTTCGTCAGTTGCGTGGCGATGCTGGTCGCGTGGCGTCTGCAACCCGCCCTGACCTCCGGCCGCCGCAGTGCCCAACGCCTGACCTGGGCCATCCTGCTCGCCCCCTTCTTCTGTCCCGACCTGCTCGTCGGGTACGCGTATTACAATTTTTCGCTGTCGCTCATTCATCATCCGATCTGGAATGAATTCTTCTATGGTCTGCTTGTGACACTCAAAGCGATTCCCGTGGCGACCGTGCTGCTCTACTTTTCTCCACCGCCCCCACTGACTGCGGAGGCCCTGTATCTGCGGCAGTTGATCACGGCTGAGGCGGGACGACGTCTCTCCGGTCCCGGTTGGCTCTGGTGGTTGCGTGGACCGGGACTGCGTCTCCTGCCGGCGGCGGGTTTGACCTTCCTGCTCGCCTTTCAGGAATTCGAAATCTGTTCGCTCATGAATACTACCGCCTGGACGCTCTGGCTGTTCGATGTCCGGGCGATCGGTTGGGAATCAAAACAGGTCTTTGCGCGCGGCATCTATCCCCTCCTGTTGGAACTCATCGTCCTGGGCGCCGTGCTCTGGTTGTATCTGAAATTGAAACGCGATTCAGAACGGGGTCCCGATTTGAATCGGACATCACTTTCCTCATCGGGAAAGAGCCTTCTCTGGATTTATCTCGTCATCGCATTCGTATTGATTGTCGCAATCCCGATCGGACTGGTCTTCCGGGGAACGCTCGCCGGTTGGAGCGTCTTTCTCACGAATCAGTCCTTGTTGCGTGAAACAGGCTATGCCATTGGCTTTGCAGCGGCGTCAGGATTGCTGGCGCATGGAACGGCTGTTTACTGTATGGGAAAACGACAGTTGGGTTGGTGCTCCCGGATCCTCATTGCCGCCATCTGTCTGCCCGGATTGTGTGGTTCTTTTCTGATGAGCCTCGCCCTCTTCGAAGTCTTCCAGATTTCTCCCTTTTATCATCTGTATGACACCCCGGTTCCGTTAACGCTCGGACTGTATCTGTTCGTCCTGCCGCGTGCCCTGTTGATTCAATTGATTCGCCGCGATGTCGTGAAGCGGGAACCCGTTTTTCTGGGTGAATTACTGCGAAAGTCGCCTGTCACCGCACAACGCGAATCGGGCTGGCAACTGCGCTGGCGACAGGAGTGGTGGCCGCAATTCTGGTGCCTGCTCCCTGTTTGTTTCTGGGCGTACTTCGAGATGACGACTCCTTCGATTCTCGCGTCGCCCGCAACCACCCCCGCTCCACTTCGCCTCTACAATTTCATGCATTACGGTCAGGGGACTGGATTGTCGGCCATGCTGTCTGCTATCATAACAGCACCATGTCTGCTGATCGCATTGCTCGTACTGCTGCTGAAGTTCATTCAATTCGGTTGGACGCGGCGATCATCAACTTAATCAATTCTGCACAAAATCATTTTCGCCTTGAATCTGTTGGGCAGGTTTCCCTGAAGATCCTTTGTCACCTTCCTGTCGTTATCTCGTTCACCCCGGCAAACTATCGCCGTGCCGTTGTGGAATTCTGGACCGGTTGTCTGTTATTTTAGAAACATCCCGCGATCGGCGCGAACATCGCTGATTCGGTTTCCCCTCTTTGATTTTCTTCGCTGTCGGGACTGATATGTCTGACGTGTTATGGTCTGTGACGAATGTGACGCTGCCGGGCAGACCAACTCCCCGGCTCGATCAATTCACAGCCACGCTCTCCTCCCGACCAACAGCCCTGCTCGGCCCTTCCGGTTCCGGCAAGACCTCGCTCCTGAACGTGCTCGCTGGTTTTGAGAAACCGGCCTCGGGAAAAGTCGAATCGTCCGTCGCCTCTCACCAGAATCGATTGCCGCTCTTCTGGATTCCGCATACCTGGGGGCTCTGGCCTCACCTGACGGTACACTCCCATCTCGAAGCCGTCGCCACCGGAACTTCCACTTCCGAAGTCCAGGCGATACTCGACGCGTTTGATCTGCATCCGCTTACCGAAAAATTCCCCGATCAACTTTCACAAGGGGAACAATCGCGACTGGCGATCGCCCGGGGGCTCGCCGCGGTTCCGCGCGTGCTACTGATGGACGAACCCCTCGTCCATGTCGACCCCGCCCGCGCGCCGGGTTACTGGGACTTCCTTCGCGAATGGTACCGAACGCACGAGATCGCCATCATCTTCTCGACACATCAGCCTGATATCGCCCTCCGCGAAGCAGAAGAAGTCCTCTGCCTGAAAGAAGGACGGCTCTTGCACCAGGGAACGGCGATCGATTTGTACCACGCGCCCCCTTCACAAGAACTGGCGCGTTACCTCGGCCCGACCAACTGGTTCGATGCGGAAGCCGCCAGTCGCTGGCTGAACGATTCCAATTCAGCCTCGTCCCATCATCGTCCCGAACAACTCGCCTGGCAGGCAACCGACCATGGCCCGTGTGAAATCGAACAGGCAGTGATTCTTGGTTCTCATCAGGAAGTCAATCTCCGCCTGCTGGAAGACAACAGCCGCCGCAAGGTCTGGCTGCGAAATACAACGGATCGACTCACCGAGGGACAGCGTGGTTTTCTCAAGACCCTGTTACTTCTCTGTTTGCTCTGCCTGCTGCCGGGTTGCAATCCGGCCGAAGGGGTGGTCCTGCCAGTAGAGTCGACCCGTTACTGGATGCTCCCGCGCGAAGGCTACGCACTCCCCGCGCCGCGCGGTTTGGGAATGTCGCTCGATGAAAATCTGCTGATCCTCGACAACGGTGGTCGCGTATTGCTCTACACCCCGCAGGGTGAATTAATCCGCAAGTGGTACATGCCGGAATACGACGTCGGCAAGCCTGAAGGAGTCGTACAACTGGCGGATGGCCGGATCGCCGTCGCAGACACGCATTATCATCGCGTGGTCCTCTTCAACGAAGAGGGGGAAGTTGTATCCATCTTCGGAGAACTGGGCGAAGGCCCGGGGCAATTCATCTACCCCGTGGGAATCACGGATGATGATGAAGGTAACCTGTATGTCTGCGAATACGGCGGCAACGATCGCGTACAGAAATTCGATGCGGACGGAAACTTCATCCTCGCGTTCGGAGGCTTTGGCCTCGAACAACAACAGTTTCAGCGCGCGAGTGGCCTCACCTGGCATGACGGACATATCTATGTTGCCGATGCCATCAACAACCGGATTCAAGTTTTCACGGACAGCGGCGAATACAGCAAGACCTGGGGGGCGGAAACGCATCCACTCCCTTTGAATTATCCGTATGACATTGCTGTCGGTCGGGATAACAGTTTTTACGTCGTCGAATATGGTTCCGGCCGCGTCACCAAGCTGAGCGAACAGGGCGAACTTCTCGCGCAATATGGTTCCACGGGAGCCGGTATCGGCCAGTTCAATACCCCCTGGGGGCTGACGGTCGACAAACATAACAATGTCTTTGTGGCTGACACCGGTAATCGCCGGGTCGTGCTGCTGGAACAATACGATTCACAATAGAAGATTCTGATGAATCAACTGAAGACCATCCTCAACAGCCTCTTCCCGCCTCCGAAGGAACGGATCACCTTTGGCAAGGCGCTGCCGCTCGTATTGTTCATCGTGATCTTCCTCGGATCGATGTTCGCCCTCGATCAGTTGCAGATCCTCGTCTTCGGACGTCCGTGGATGTTTTTACTGACGATCGTCATGGTCTGGTTCTGGTGGATGGCGATCAACGGCTGGAGTGGCCTCGCGCCGGCGCGACGGACCGTCAGCCTGCTGGTAAGGCTCTCTATCATCGGCCTGTTTATCATCCTGCTCGCCGAACCCCGCGCGGTTCGGATCAGTGATGTTCTCTCGGTGATGTTCGTTGTCGACATGTCCGACTCCGTCGCCGACAGCGCAAGTGAACAAGCCATTGGCTACGCGGCGGAGATCGCGTCGGACCCGGACAAACCTCAGAAAGATGAAACAGGCCTGATCGTCTTCGGAGGAAACTCGGCGGTCGAAATGCCGCCGAACGTTACCTTCCCCTATGAAGGGGCGATCAACTCGCTCGTCGACCGGGGAGCGACCAACATTGAAGAGGCCCTGTCTCTCGCGGGCGCGATGTTGCCCGAAGGGAATCAGGGGCGAATCGTGCTCATCAGCGACGGCATTGAAACCGAGGGGAACCTCAACCGCATCGTCGATGAACTCATTTCCCGCGGCATCATGGTCGACATCCTGCCGATCGAATACACCTACGACTCGGAAGTCTGGCTCGAACGTCTCGACCTGCCGCACTCGGTGAAGATCGGTGAAAACTACGAAGCGTCAATCGTACTCTCTTCATTGAAGCCGGGCAAAGGACGGCTCAACCTGTATGAGAACGGGGAGAAGATCGCGGAGCAGGAGGTTGAATTCGAAGCCGGCAAGAACCGGTTTGTCATTCCGATTCAGCTGCGTAACGCGGGCTATTATGAGTACACCGCCGAACTCGTTCCGGATGCCGACACCGACAACCTGTCCGAAAATAACAAGATGGTCAACTACCTCTATATTCAGGGGGAAGGGAGCATCCTGCTCGTGACCGACCCGGCGGGCGATCCGGAAGACTGGGCGGACCTCGAACGGGCGCTCGGGGAAAGTAAACGCCGCGTCTCTGTCGTGAACGCGTACCAGTTCCCACAGGACCCGCTCACATTGATGCCATATGATGCGGTCTTCTTTGTAAATGTCGCCGCGAATGAATTCGACGCCACACAGCAACAGGCGATGCATGACGCGGTGAAGAATCTCGGGATCGGGTTCGCGATGCTCGGCGGGGAAAACAGTTTCGGCCCCGGTGGCTATCATCGGACCGTCATTGAAGAAGCCCTGCCCGTCACGATGGATGTCAGCAACAAGAAGGTCCTCCCCAAGGGGGCGCTTGCGATCATCCTGCATACCTGCGAATTCAACCAGGGGAACACTTGGGGGAAACGAATTGCCAAACAGGCCATTAAAGTCCTCAGCAAACAGGACGAAGCCGGGGTACTCATCTACGGGAATCAAGGCGATGAATGGCTGTTTGAACTGACGCCTACGTCCGAATTCGAGATGATGGCGCAGAAGATCAACTCGGCCCAGATCGGCGACATGCCCAGTTTCGCGACGACGATGCAGATGGGTTACGACGGACTGGTGAAAAGCGACGCCTCCGCCAAGCACATGATCATTATCTCCGACGGTGACCCGCAGCCCCCCGCGCCGGGTCTGATTTCCAAGTTCATGGAAAATAAAATCTCGATCTCGATGGTCGCTGTCTTTCCGCATGGGGGACAGGACATTTCGAAGATGCGACAGATATCGAGCTCGACCGGTGGGCGGTACTATTTTCCATCCGATCCGAGCCAGCTCCCGTCGATCTTCATCAAGGAAGCCCAGACATTACAGCGTACGATGATTCAGAACGAAACGGTCGTGCCGCAGGAAGGCTTTCCCTCTGAGATCACCAAAGACCTCACCTCCGTCCCGCCGCTCCATGGCTACGTACTGACGTCGAACAAGGAAGACGCCGAACCTGTCCTGCAGGTGATCAATGAAGGAGAACAGGGAGCTGACGTCGACCCGATCCTGTCCACGTGGCAATATGGACTCGGCAAATCGGCCGCGTTCACGTCCGACTTGTCTCTCAAGTGGGGCAAGGACTGGGTCAACTGGGAACAGTACCAGGCATTCGTCCAGCAGATGGCGACCTACATCTCCCGCGTCCATAAAGAAACATCGTTATCGATGTGGACCTACAAGGAAGGCAATACCGGCACGATCGTTGTGGAAGATGCCTCTCCGACCGCCGACTTCCTGGCGGTGCAGGCGCAGGTGAATGGCCCGGACAAGCGGTCGGAGACGGTTCAGCTCAAACAGGTTGGCCCGCGCCGTTACGAAGCCAATTTGCCACTCTGGGGCGAAGGACGGTATTCGATCGTCGCCGCGGGTGTCTCCGGCGATCGAAACGAACAGGCCGTCGGGGCGATCATTAACCCGTACGACACCGAGTACATGGAGTTCCAGTCAAAGACCGCGATCCTGCGACGGATCGCCGAAAAGTCCAAAGGAAAAGAACTCACGCCTCAACCGGAAGCGCAGGAAGTCTTCGACCGACGTGAACCGCGCGAGAGCTCTCGTCCGATCTTCGACTGGTTCCTGCTGGCGCTCGCCTGTCTTATCCCGCTCGACGTCGCCCTCCGCCGGATTCAGATCGACTGGTACCTCGTTTCGAGCTGGTTCAGGTTCGGCAAAGGCAAATCGGAGTCGACCGCCACGATGGGGACCCTGCTCAGCCGGAAACAGCAGCTCAGAGGCACACTCGACAGCCAGCGCGATCCCGTGGCCGCGACATCCACCCGCACGCCACCAAAACCGGTGGCGGCAGCTACGGCAGGAGATCTCAAACAGCGTGCCAAACAGGCCGCCGACGAAACCCGCAAGACGCAACAAAGGCAGGCGGAGACCCGACAGGTGGAAGAAAAACGCAAATCCGATTCCGATCGCATGACGGGCAAGTTGCTCGAAATCAAACGGCGTCGCGAAGAAAATCGAAACCGGGAACAAGGTCAGGAATGATCCCGGCCCTGCATTCGTTACATAACCCTACACATCCAACCGCATCCCTACCCGAGCAAAACTCTCTGGAGATCACGTCATGAATAACCCGGTACAGGAAAATGAAGTGTTGCAGGCTGAAGCCGATCACTTCAAACAGCAATACCAGGAAGCGAAAGAACAGATCGGCCGCGTGATCGTCGGACAGGAACGGGTGATCGAAGCCTCCCTCACCGCCCTCCTCTGCGGCGGCAACATTCTGCTCGAAGGGGTGCCCGGGCTCGGAAAAACCGAACTTGTGAAAGCGATGTCGCAGGTTCTCGACCTCGACTTCCGCCGCATTCAGTTCACCCCCGACCTGATGCCGGCGGACATCATCGGCACAAACATCATGAATACCGATGAAACGGGCAAGTATCGTTTCGAATTCCGCAAAGGTCCGATTTTCACACAACTGCTGCTGGCGGACGAAATCAACCGGGCCTCGCCGAAAACGCAATCGGCATTGCTCGAAACGATGCAGGAAGGGACGGTAACCACCGGCGGAACGATCCACACCCTCAAGCAGCCGTTCTTCGTCATGGCAACGCAGAACCCGATCGAGCAGGAAGGGACTTACCCGCTGCCGGAAGCGCAGCTCGATCGCTTCATGTTCAAAGTCGACGTCCCGTTCATGTCACGGCACGAACTGAACGAGATCGTCACACGTACGATCCTGCGCAGCAAGGTGGAACTCGAAAAGAAACTCGATTCCGACCGAATCGTCGAACTGCGCGGCATTCTCGATAAAGTCGTCGTTGCGGATCCGATGCGGGACTACGCGGTCCGGCTGGTCCTGGCGACGCATCCGAATACCGAGTTCGCTAACGACGAAGTGCGACAGTTCATTCGCTGGGGAGCCAGCCCCCGTGCGGCCCAGTCCCTGATTCGCGCGGCGCGCGTGCGGGCATTATCACAAGGACGCGTGCATGTCTCCTACGAGGACATCCGCTACTTCGGCGTCGAGGTGCTGCAGCATCGTACGCTGCTCAACTACGACGGACAGGCGGAAAACGTCGCCGTAGGTAGACTCGTCACCAGCACGATGGAACAGCTCCCCGAGGAGGCATAAGCGTTGGAATTGCCCGCAAAGAAACAGCAGATGACTTCGCTGCTCTCCAACGACACGTTGGGGCGGGTGGAGAAAATGCGCCTGCTCTCCCGCAGGAAGTTCACCAACAAGACTCATGGTGAGCATCTCTCCGGTAAGGGAGGCACGAGTACGGAATTCTCCGACTACCGGAACTACGTCGCCGGCGACGATGTTCGTTACGTCGACTGGAATATCTTTTCCCGCCTCGGTCGGCCGTATATGAAACAGTACCGGCACGAAGAAGAAATGCACGTCGTCATCATCGTCGATGCTTCTTCTTCGATGATGTTCGAAAACAAGTTCGAGCTGGCCAGACAGATTGCCTCGGCCCTTGGAATCATGGCCATCATGAACCTCGAACGGCTCTCGATCTATGGCTGTCACACCCAGGGGGCGAACCCGTTTCTGCTGCCTCCCTGCAGCGGTCGGACCAGCCTGCAGCGATTGCTCTCCTTCATGGAAGGCCTGGCGGGGGGTGGCGATCAGGCGATCGACGAAGCGGTCGAGACGGTCCTCCGCACACATCGCGGACGGGGCATCTGCATTCTGCTTTCGGACTTCCTGACCTTCGGTGATCTCGCCAAACCGTTCAACATGCTGTACAGCCGCGGGCTGGAAATCATGGGCGTGCAGATCCTCGGACCGAGCGAAATCAACCCGGACGTCAACGGCGATATCCGGTTGGTCGACTCTGAATTCGGTTCGACGCTCGACATTTCTTCCGCCGGTGATCTGCTCGAATTGTACCAGGAACATCGTCTCGCTTTGGAAGAACGGTTGGCAATGCAATGCCGCAAACGGAGTGGCCGTTTCATATCGCTCAGCTCCGAAAGCACCGTCGAACAGGTGCTGTTTGATCGCATGCGACGGGAAGGATGGGCGCAATGAACTGGCTGCAATTCCAGGCGTGGCAGTACAGTTGGCTCTTCCTGCTGCTGATCCCCCTGATCCTGTTTTACTTCCTGAAACTGAAACGTCCTCAGCAACGGGTGGCGTCACTCGTTCTGTGGCAGCAGGTCCTCGATGACCAGCGCGTGAACTCCCCTTTTCAGCGATTCAAACGCAACATCCTGCTCCTGTTGCAACTGTTATTGCTCATGTTGTTGATCCTGGCTGCGCTCCAACCCTTCATTACCGGAAGCGCCGATCAGGCCCGTTACATACCCGTCGTCATCGACACCTCCGCCAGTATGTCGGCTACCGACAAGGAGAACGGACAATCGCGGCTCGACATCGCCAAGGAACGGGTGGAGGAACTCATCAACAGCCTCACCTCAGGACAACGGATGGCGATCGTGTCGATCGACGCCACCGCCCGCCGGTTGACCGACTTCACCGATGACAAACGAATGCTGCGAAACGCGCTCGCCAACCTCGAAACGGTTGATATGCCGAGCCAACTCGAGGATGGCTTGCGAATGGTGCAGGCGATGTCGCGTACCGTCCCTGTCGAGGAAGTCATTCTGTATTCCGACGGGAATTTCCCTGAGCAGATTAACTTTGAGCTCCCCTTCTCGATCAATTATCAGCAGCTCCCTCGAGTGACGTCGAACCTGGGGATCACCTCTTTCAACGCGCAGCGGACCGATGAAAATGCGTGGGATATTTTCGGCGTGGTCGAAGCGGCTGATGCGACGATCGGTGCTGATCTGAGACTGCTGCGAAATGGAGAGGTGATCGAATCGTCGTCCATCGTTGTGGGAAAGGAGACGCCCCACCGGTTTGGCGTGACCGTCTCTGTCAGTGATGAAACGAATTTCGAACTGCAACTCGTTCCCAAACAGCACGACGCCCTCGCCGCGGACAACCAGGCTTTTCTCACGATCCCCCGTACCCGCGCGCTGCGCATCTTTGTCGATCCGGAGATGGTCGCCTATCGGCATGTCCTGAGTTCTCTCGAACGGAATGAAATCTATCCCGCGCCGGGGACTGACCCAAGCACCGCAGCGGGCGATTTTGATCTGATTCTGAGTAGAAAACCGCCGAACTCCCTGCGTTCGGCGCCACTCGAATTCTATGAAAACCAGATTCCGGAAGACGCCAAACCGCTGATCACCATGAACGAGGATCAGGCACGCGTGATTGACTGGTTCCGGACATCCCCGCTTCTCGAACATGTCATGCTGCAGAACCTCATCATTAATCAGGAACCGGCCTACACCGAGGGAGCCGACCAGAAAGCGTTGCAGGATCTCGAATATGAAATCCTGGTGCATGGTCAGAAAGGGCCGCTGTTGCTGCAGAAGAAGTCGATCGAACGGACGCGGTATTACCTGTTGTTCGATACCGGCCAGTCGACGCTGCCATTCCGCATCGGTTTTCCCATCATGGTGACGAACCTGACCCAGGAAGCGATGACGGTTGCCGGGCTTGCGACGGCCGCGGCGGCCAAAACGGGTGTCCTTCCCGAACAGCTGGTGCAGCGAAATACCGACTATCATGTCGACGGACCGCACGGCCTCGACCGTACGATCACCAGCGACGATAACGGGTTACTGGCGGGGATCCCCGCGCCTTATGTGGGCGAATATGACATCCACGAAGGGGGCGATCTGCTTACCCGCCGCGGTGCGAGCCTGCTCGACCCCCATGAATCGTCACTCTTCGCCAATGAAAAAATCCAGTTCGACGAACTGCCTGTTTCCGCGGCCGTCGGACAGGTCGATACGGACAAACCCCTCTGGCGATACCTCGCCATCGCCGCGTTCGCCTTTCTCGCAGTCGAATGGTGGTTCTTTCAACGGCGGCCAACGGGAGCGAATACGAAATGACGTTGAGCCGACTCCTGATGGATCATCTCCGTGTCGCGTTTATCGTCGCGGTCTGGGGCTTGTGGTTATCCACCGCCGCCACCTCTGCGCAGGAAACCACTACTCCTGATTCCTCGTCCACCGAAACTGCCGCGTCATCCGAACCGGACAGCAGCGACCAGGCCAATCCCGACAAGAAACCTAGCACGGCCAATCCCAATCGTGTCCGAAAAGGCCCTCCTCCCGGACTGCCTCAGGATGGGCGGGAATATGTTCCGGTCGGTCAGATCAGTCTCGAGATTATTCCGCTGGTCAACCGTGCGCGCGAATACGCCCCGCTGCCGGTGCAGATGAAGGTTTTCAATAACTCCGGACAGCTGCTGACCGGAGATCTTGTCGTCACCGCCAAAGAAGGCACGACGACCATGACGACGTTGTTCCACTGGCGGAAGGAATTCACCTTCGTCGAGGATGAACAATCCTTCCGTTTGTTGCTGCCGCTGCAGATCTATCATGCCAGCAGCGGTCAGATTGAACTCCAGTTTTTCCTCGAAACCGACACCCGGCGATACGATCTCGATATCCATCCGCTGCAGGTCCCGCTGTATGGAACGCAGAGCTTTACGATCGGCGCCTGCGTTCCCCGGTTCGACTCCTTCGACGTTCGTGGTACGGAATTTCGCAGATGGAGCCGGGAACTGGAAGAATGGCTGTCGTTCAAATCGCTGTTAACTTATACGGGAGACGAGCAGTTTGTCTTTCAAGCACGCGCACCGCGCACGCTGTACAGTGAATTCGAAGTGGCCCTCCTTCCGGAACAGCCGATTGAGTATACAACCTTCGATATTCTGGTGATGTCCGATCAGATTGCGGGCGAGATCAACGACCGACAGTTCCACGCGATCCGGCAATGGGTGCGGGCGGGCGGAAACCTGCTCGTCGTGCTGCCTGCAGAGGTCGACGCCACGCTGGTCGAGCGACTCAACCAGCTCGCCATTTTCGAGTCTGAATCCGAACAGTTTTACGCCAATGTCGACGGCAAACTCATACGGGGCGAAGAGGATCAACCGCTCGACACCTTACCGATTCTAAGGCAGCATGAACTGGGCCGGGTTGCGATGATTCAGTCCGCGCTCATCGATAAACCTGAAGAACACGAAGCCGATCGCCTCGAAACCTACCTTTTCCTGTGGCGAATTCGCGAGCAGATCGCCAGTCAGTTGTGGGACCTGGGCGTGTATCAGATTCCCATAACACGCGGCCAGTACAGTGACTACATCCAATCCCGCTACAATCGGCAGAGCTACCAGGACCCCTCGGTGTACACGCTTCCCGCGGAGGAGCAGTCGCGTTCCCCGGAAGAACAATTACGTAATGAGCTGTTGCGACAGGCCGAGTTGAGCGATGGATATGCGGACTCCAATCCGGAGATCTGGCTTTCCGATGGAACCGCCTTATCCTTCCTGCTCCCCGACGGTTTTCAGGTGGTCCCGACCTTTGTCATCATGGGCATTCTGATCGCCTACCTGCTGGCGGTGGGGCCGGGAGATTACCTCCTGCTCGGCCAATTGCGAAAACGCAAATGGACGTGGCTCACCTTCCCACTGATTACACTGGTCTTCACCTGGTTCACGATGAATCGCATCAACGCCTACATGAAAGTCGACAACCCGGAGCGGAAACTGGTCGTTACCGATATCGGCGCGAATGGGGAAGTCCTGCGGCGATCGACCTTTTCATGTATCGTCAGCGCACAACCCAACCTCGAGCAGACCGTTTACAATCAGGAACTGGTCGGCCCCGGGATGACTTCGGATTCGATGCTGCTCGACCCTACGATGGTCCGGTATGCCCGCACCACGACGCAGCGGGAAGTCATTCCCCCGACTTACAGCGGGAGCCTCAATGGGGAATACGAACTATCGCAACCCCTTCGCAAATGGTCGCCGCAGACCTATATCGGTTTCGCGATTCCTTCGCCCGAAGAAAGCACCGACACCGAACTCTGGCAACATCACCCCCAGTTCTGGAACGAACTTGATGGACTGTCCAACTCCGAGCTTGCGGAATTGAACTCCCGGATCAAAAAGCACTTCCCCGAATCGGCAGAGGTCGAAGTTGTCCAGAACGAAATCGCTCAACAGTTGCGCGGGCGGTTCAGCACCGCACGAACGCCCGCGGCCGCATTGATGAAGCAAATCGATTGGACTCGTCAATGGGATGAATTCCTGTTTCTCGAGTCGCGCGCCCCGCAACCCGGATACTTCGGCGCGAACCAGGTTGTTGGCGACACCGACTACCCGGGGGTCAAAGTCGTCCGGGTGATGTGGCAGGAAGAAGGAAACCTTTACGTGGAACGACGCCTTTTTATCGATGAGACCGCTGAATGACCAACATCGTTGAGATACGCAATCTGAAAGTCGTCTATGGCAACCTGACGGCCGTCAAAGGAATCAGTTTCACGATTCCTAAAGGGGAAGTTTTCGGTTTCATCGGCCCGAACGGTGCGGGGAAGTCATCCACGATTAAAGTCCTGGCCACGCTCCAGCGCAACTTCTACGCCGAAGCGGTCCGCGTCAATGGGTTCGACGTTCGCCTGCAACCGCAGAAGGTACGGCAATGCATCGGTTATATGCCCGACTTCTTCGGTGTTTACGACAACCTGACGGCGCGCGAATACCTGCATTTCTTCGCGGCCGCTTACAAACTCGACCTCGATAAACGCGAGGCGATCATCTCGGACGTCCTTGAGCTAACCGATCTCACCCACAAGATCGACGCGCAGGTCGATTCCCTCTCGCGCGGTATGAAACAGCGACTCGCCCTCGCGCGGGTCCTGCTGCACGACCCCGACTTACTGCTCCTCGACGAACCCGCTTCCGGCCTTGATCCGCGGGCCCGCATCGAAATCCGCGAGCTGCTCCGAGCCTTGCGCGATATGGGGAAGACGATTCTTATCTCCAGCCACATCCTGCATGAACTCTCGCAGCTTTGTACGTCGATCGGCATCATCGAAACCGGCAAACTGGTCGCGCAGGGAACCCTGGACGACATCTACGAACTGCTGAGCCTGCGACGTATCGTTCACACACAGATTACGAATCTCGACGAAGAGATGGTCGAACGGATCGGGCATATCCCGGGTGTAGATTCGCTCGAACGTCAGGTCGACCGACTGGTGATTCGGCTCAAGGAGGGAGAGACACCGATTGAAGAACTGCACGAAAAGATCGTCGAGAATGGCGCGCGGATTCGCATGTTCCAGCCCGAGGCAATGGACATGGAAACCGCCTTCATGAAACTGACGGAAGGAAAGACGGCATGATTTCGAAGTTACGAAATCGCTTCAGTCTTCCGCTGCTCGCCCGCGAGCTCACTCAGCAGGCGGGCCGAAAATCGCTCTACGCCGCGCGAACCGCGCTCGTGCTGGGCATGATTCTCTGGATCTGGCTCGCGGCCGGATCCCGGTTCAGCCAGGACAGCACCCTCTCGATCAACAATCTCGGTATCGGCCGGTCCCTCCTGCGGGAACTGGTCAATGTTCTGTTCATCGGCGTTTACGTACTCGTGCCGCTGCTGACGTCCGGTTCCATCGCGCGGGAAAAAGAGAACGATTCACTCCAGTTACTGCTGCTGACCCGTCTCGGGCCGTGGGCGATCATCCTGGAGAAGTACCTCTCCCGCGTGCTGCCGATGTTGCTCTTTCTTTTCTGCGCGCTGCCCGTTTTTGCCTATCTGTATTCGCTCGGCGGTATCACGGAGGATGTCGTCTTCAGTTCGTTTTACCTTTTGGTCCTGGCCGTGCTGCAATTGAACGCACTGTGCCTCGCCTGTTCGGCCGGTACGGGAACGACAATGAGCGCCCTGGTGACCTCAGTCGTGATCGCCCTCGGAGTCTTCGCCTGTCCGGTCACAACATTCCTGTTTCCTCCGCTGCTGAACTGGCTGGCCTTCGACGGCAGAATCTTCAACTATGGCACGGTAGACTCCGGTTGGCAGAATGTCTTCTCCGTCCTCATGGCCTCCATCCCGATCTGGATCAGCACCGGCGTCTTTCTGATCCTCGCCCGCTGGCTGTTGATACGGCGTTCGGCGGTCAAAACGACGAACCTGATTTACGTCTTTTTCCAGAAGCTCGACAAGGTCTTCAATGAGTGGAACAAAGAGATGACGGGGGGAATCATCCTGATTCAGGACAGGAACGATCTTCCGGAATTCGAACCCGTGGCGTGGAAAGAAACCCGGAAAACCGCGGTCGGTACCGCCCGCTATCTCATCCGCCTTCTCGTCGCCCTCGAACTCCCCACGTTGTTTTTCTGCGCTTTTCTGATGACCGAAGGCGTGCAGAATGTCACGATTTTCTATTCATTCACGCTGCTGCTGCTCGGAATTGCGATCCTGATTCTCATCAATAAATCGTCCGGTCTGATCACGCAGGAACGGATGCAGCAGACCCTGGATGTCGTGCTGACGACTCCGCTGGAAGGAAAAGACATTCTCCTGCAGAAATCGAGAGGGGTTCGCAAGCTGTGGATCATCCTGATGATCCCCCTCGCGACGGTCGTCGTTTCTAAGACACTCATCATCAACCCCGAACATCAGTTTTCCTATCTCTTCCTCATCGGTGGCTTTATCGCGGCCACTGCCTACTTCTGTATCTGGCTGTCGATCTACATCGGTCTGAAACAGAAGCGACATATCTATGCCGTCATGACGACCATGGGCGTCATTGGTATGTGGTGCGTCAGTTTCAAACTCGTCCAGTTGATCGACCCCTCCAGCATGTCGCGGGATTCCTACACCTCGTTCTTAATGATTCTCTCGCCGGTGGAAGTGCTGCGACTGATCGATCAGATTACGGAATATTTTCTCTACGACGAAGCCTTCATCTTTTCCACCGCGCTCGGTTACATCGCGTATACGGTGGCAATGGCCCTCGGAATTCGCATGTACTGTCTCAGACAGGCAGACCGACTGCTCGGCCGGATTTCGGACGAGAATTCCAAACCGGAAGGAGTTCCGAATCCAGCAGAGAAGAGTTTACAAGAGGAACCTAGCCCGGCTTAAGATCGAGGAAGTTGACAAGTCTGATTGTCCAGAGACAGCATTTCTTGATCCGGGACGTTACACTGAAGAAAAAACAACAGGCTTGCTGCAAACGCAGTCGCTATCGATCGCACTCGAACTCGATTGAACCTCACCTGAAACAGAGTCCATTCATGATGCGAATTTCCCGTTTCGCCATTCACGCTCTCCCGGCGCTGCTCATTCTGCTCCTCGGCAATATGTTCTGGTCCGCGTCCGCGCACGCCTTCGATATTGAGGAAGTCCGTTGGGGTTATGCGGGGGTAGCCCACCGCAATGAAATCAATCCTCTGTTCCTGCGGCTCCGTAACAATACCTCTGAGGCCGAAGAGTTCACCTTATCGCTCGAGAAGAAATCGTTCGGCGCGGGAAGAGTCGGCGCCCGGATCTGGGTTGCGGAAGAACAGAGTACTCTCTTTCTCAGTCCGCTCACGGAACGGTGGGTGACCTTCTATGTGTACATCGGCGGTCGTGAAAATGAAGTTCAGCTCTTGAACGAGCGCGGCCCGGTCAAGAAGCCGATTCAGATCCTGTTCACCAATCGCAACCAGATGGAAGAAAAGGAAGAACTGGACCGAGTGCTGTTTGCGAGCGGAGACGAGTTTGCCCTGTCGCAGAAAGCCGAACTCAAACGGTTTCCTCCGGAGATCTTCCCCCCCGTTGCTACAGCCACGGATATCCTCGGCACGGTCTTCCTCGATGAAATGCCCCGTTGGCAGCCCGAACAGCGAAAATCGTTCATGCGCTGGCTACAACGGGGGGGCGTCGTCCATGTATTGCAATCACGCACAGGCGATTACCCCGAGTTCGAAGAAGAGCTCGCCGTGTTGAACGGCGCTCTCGACAAGCAGCACATCGGTGGCGGAATCGTCCTTCGGCATCCGTTTGGACGCAATCGCCTCGACCAGGCGACATTGAAGCAGATTGAATCTAACGAGGAACGACTCTTCCGCGAAGAAGAAACCCGCATTGAAAACGAGATGGCCGACTATTACTACTACGATCAGGATCTCAGTAACAGCATGTTCCGGACGCTCCGCCGATTCGTTGTCCCGGATCATAACTGGCCCATCATGTACGTCATTTCGTTCCTCTACCTCTTTGCCGTGTTCCCCGGCGCCTGGATCATCTCCAAGAAACGCAACGACTTCCGCCTGACCTACGGCGCCCTGCTGCTGGCCGTATTTGTTTTCAGCATGATCTTCAAGATCGTCGGTGCCCGTGGTTACGGCGAGTCGACCCAGATCAATTCGATCGCGGTCGCCCACGTGCTGCCCGACAATGAGCTTGACGTGACGCAGTATTCGAACGCGTTTGTGACGAACGGCGGTACTTACCTGCTGAGACATCCCGGAGCTGGCGTCATCTACAGCACGGCCAGCGACGATGATGTCCTCGGCGATATCCTGCTGGGCCCCCAGGCATTTTTCTCTGTCGACATTCCCCCCTTCACGTCCCGACCATTCATTCATCGCTCGCTCATATCCTATCCTGCCCCCGCGGCGGAACTGACGGAACTCAATGCCGAAGAAGGTCTGAAGTCGCTGAAGCTGAACCTGGGGGATGTTCCCCGGGATGCGGAAGTCTGGGCGCTCTTCAGGAATCGCGTGAGCAAATTGTCTCTCAGCGGGGAAAACTGGAGCACGTCGCGCGATGGCCAATCCCTCGGCGACTTCATGCGATCGATTCAGGACAATCATTACGGCGGCTTTTATGACAACAGCAATGACCTTGATCCGGAGCAGATCAATTCCCAGTTACTGCGGGAAGCGATCCAGCGTTCTCTTCGTCTGCGTTCGATGCAGAATGGCCCATTGACGCTCCCCCGCAACGACCGACTTTATCTGTTTATCAATACCGATATGCCGGACGAGCTGAAATGCGTCAGCGACGATTTCGTGCAGCAGTCCGGCAAACTTGTCTATCAATACGAACTTATCCTCCCGGAGTAGCGAGATGTCAAATACCCCCTCTGGCGGAAATACGGCCGCTATCGATACCAGTGATCGCGCGGCCGATGATCGGGGCCCCGTTCCCGCAATTGAAATGAAAGGGGTCAGTCACCGGTTCAAGGATCATCAGGCCCTGGATGGCGTGACGTTCAAGATCCCGCAAGGCGCCCTGCACGGATTCGTCGGCCCGAACGGCGCCGGTAAAACGACTTCGCTCAAACTGATCTGCACGCTGCTCAAACCTCAATCGGGGCTTGTCCGGGTGATGGGCCTGAACGTTCTCACTCATGTGAAGGAAGTGCGTCAACAGATCGGGTTCATGCCCGACCACTTCAGTTCGTATCGGCAGATGACTGTTTTCGAATACCTTGATTTCTTCGGTGCCGCCTATGGACTGCCCATGCGCAAGCGAAATGAAGTCATCGAAGACGTACTCGAACTGACTGACATGGGGGGCCGCAAACAGAGCCTGATCGGGGGACTCTCCCGCGGGATGCAGCAGCGCGTCAGCCTCGCGCGGGTGCTCGTCAATGATCCCAAACTGTTGCTTCTCGATGAACCCGCCTCGGGTCTCGATCCACGCGCCCGGATCGAGCTCATGGAGATCCTGCAGGCACTGCAGGATCTCGGAAAGACGATCTTCATTTCGTCGCACATTCTGAAAGAACTCGAAGAACTCTGCGACTCGGTCACCATCATCGACCGCGGCCGCATCAAGTATTCGGGAACCATTGACGAACTCCGCGACCATGGCCATGAAAACATCGCCTACCGCATACAGATCACCAACGGAGAGGCCGACCCGATCGAGACCCTGCTCGGAATAGAAGGCGTCGTCTCCGCCATCAAGGTGGGGAACAGCCGGGCCATCCGTGTCACCCTCGACGATGGGCGACTGTCGGCCAACCAGCTGCTGAGCGAACTGATCAGTCGCAATATCACGATCAACAGTTTCGAGAAAGAACAACGCCAGTTGAATCAGGCGTTCATGGATCTGACCGAACAGGGGGTTCGCTGATGTTTCGAGGTACCTTCGCCCTGCTGCAGCAGGCCCTGCGGACCGATTCGCGAAAGATCACGACGCATCTCTTCATGCTGATGTTCGTCGCGTTCATCCTCTTCCTCCTGTACGCCGCCGAACAGGACAGCCTGTTCAATCCCGCGCCGGGACTGCAGTTCTTCGTCAGCATCAGCTTTTTGAACTACGCTGCCATTATCCTGGCGGGGCTCGGTTTCTTCAGCTCGGCTATTACCGAAGAGAAGGAGGACGGCACGCTCGGTCTGCTGAAGATGACCGGCATGAGCCCCCTCGTACTGCTGCTCGGCAAATCAACCTCACGATTGATTTACGCGCTGCTGCTCCTGTCGGTGCAGATCCCGTTTGTTCTACTGTCGATCACGCTCGGCGGGGTGATGCTGAATCAGATCATCGCGATCTACATCGCGCTCGCCGCCTTCCTGATTATGATCGCCAACTTCGGCCTGTTCGCATCGGTAATTTCTCGCACCAGCAGTAACGCGGTTATCTTTATGGTCGCGTCGACAGTCGGGGTGCTGGTCATTCTGTTTTCCCTCACCATCGCGTTTTCCATGATGCGGTCCACCTCTCCGAGCCCACTGGTCATGTCGATCGTCAGCTGGCTGGAATTTATCTGGATGAATACGGTCATTGGCCGCATCTCGACGATCATGACCACCGGCTTCAACGAGTCGTGGTTTTCCTGGCAGGTCTGGATGGACCTCGGACTGGCGCTGTTTTTCTTCGTCTGTTCCTGGATGTTATTCGAACGCACGACCAGTGCCAGCATGCAGTCCGGCACGGGGCCGGATCGAGCGGATGTATTCAAATCGAAAAAGGTCGAAGGCAAACATAAAAACCGGGGTCGCGCCTGGGGGGCCGCACTCGCATGGAAAGATTTCCACTTCATCGTCGGCGGTTTCACGATGTACATCTTCAAATACATCGTCTACACCCTCATCCTCTTCGGCTTATGCTGCTTGTTCTACATGGGAAACAACTTCCGCTGGGATATGGGTCGTGAAGAACTCAGTGGATTATTAATTGGCTTCTCGCTGCTCGTTCTCGGCGTCGAACTGGCGGTCATGGCCGCGCGTATCTTCCAGGAAGAGGTCCGCTGGCAAACGCTGTCGGTCCTCGTCATGCTGCCGCTTTCGATTCCCCAGATCGCCTATCAGAAAATCGCCGGCTGCCTGTGGGGGCTGGTCCCCATCACCAGCTTCCTCCTGCTGGGATGCGCACTGGCTCCGGAAAACGTGTTCGAATTTCTCGAAAACGCGTTCTTTAACGAAGAAGGTTTCTTCCTCCTTGTCGGCTTTATCTGTGGCTGCATCGCCTTTCTGCACCTGATTGCGTACCTGTCCCTCTATGTCAAATGGGGCGCGCTACCGGTCGCGATCATGATTGGGGGATTCTACAACACGGCCTGCGGGGTCTGTACCGGACTGGTGATGCCCTCCGTAGGTGGAGGCGATGGTGTCTATACGGTGGCTTTTGTCTGGATCGGGATGTACGTGCTGATCACCGTGATTCTGCATATTCTCACCGGGGAAAAACTCCGCGACATGGCCTCCAAATAAAGGTGCCGACGGCGACCGGGCGACGTCTTCCTGAAAGAGCAATGGGGACGTTTGCCCTCATGGGACGGGAACGCTACAACAGAGGCAGAATTCCTGAGATTCCGCCTCTGTGCCAGATTGTTCCCTGTCAGAAAGCCATTCCATGAGTGATGTCACCCGCCCCGAGAAGCCTGTTCTGCTCGGCCAACATACCCGCAAAAAATTTCGCGAACGGATGCAGTCCGGCGAACTGAAGGTCTGCATCATCCCGGTGGCTGCCACGGAACAGCATCTTGAACATCTGGCGATGGAGCATGACTGGCGCAGCGTCATGCATGTCGCCGTGGCGGCCGCGGAACGCAACTCACCCCATGTGGTCGTCGCCCCGTCGATGAACATCGGCATCAGCGAACACCACATGAAGCACATCGGCACGCTCTCCTCCATGCCGGGCAGTTGGCTCGGGGTGCTGTTCGATACCATCCGCAGCATGAACTCCGCCGGATTCGAACACATCCTGGTGCTGAACGGACACGGCGGCAACATGGCCCCCTGCAAAGGCATCTGGGGCCAGTTTCAGCAGCGTCTCGAAATCAACCTGCAGTTTCATTCCTACTGGGATTTACTACCCGAACAGATCTGGCGGGACGCGATGCAATCGGAAGACTATCCCGGTCACGCCCAGGAATTCGAAACAGCCTTCGCGATGTACGCCTTCCCGGAGAACGTCGACCATAAAGCGATGGCCGAACAGACCGACCAATCCCCCGCCCTCGCCACTCCTGAGACGGGCAAGATCCTCGTCGAAGGAATCATCGACCACGTCGCCGCGCACGTGAAAGAAATGGTCGAAGGCAAGAACAGCTGGGAAGTCCCCCCGTTCTTCCCGTAGGTTGGAACAACAGTTAAAAATCCAATCACGGGTAGCCCCGTACAATCGCGTCAGCGCTGTGCGGGGTGCGTGCCGAAATCACGCGTGACCGTCCATTTCTCCTTTGAACCACAGATGGATACGGATTTTCACAGATAATCCAATGGCCTCATCCACGAACCGGCAAATGAGGGCTCGTTGGTCTCAACAACCGTTTGGAATTCTGCACAACTGGAATTCTTCTGGAATTCTTCACTACTGGAACCACGAACAGATCGAACCCATCTGTGTCAATCTGTATTCATCCGTGGTTCCAAATGAAAGAATCCTAGAGCAAATTCCAGATAACCGTAGCGTGTTCTGGCGGCGTAGCCTGCTACTTT
>PABD01000047.1 GCA_002702685.1 Planctomyces sp. | reverse complement strand
GGTGACCGCGCACACCGTCGGCAGGACATCGACGCCGGAGATCGGTTCATGACTCAGGGTCCCCGCGTCGACATGACCGGGCCAGCGAATAATACCGGGAACCCGGATACCCCCTTCATAAACATGCAGTTTCATGCCGCGTAGCGGATCGGACGAACCATACGAACGACTCGATCGTTCGCCATAGCGATTAAGCGTCTCCGGTCCGTTGTCGCTCGTGAAGAAGACGAACGTCTCGTCTCGCAGTTGCTGCTCGTCAATCTCTTTGAGCAAGCGCCCTGTCGCGGCATCCATCTGCGCGACGTTGCCGTAATACTCGGCCCGCTTCAGCGGCTCGTATTCCTTATACTGTTCGACATACTCGGGGGCCGTGGCGATGACTTCATGAGGTGAATGGAACCAGACGACGAGGCAGAAGGGTTGTTCTTCGTTGCGTTCGTTCAGCCAGCGAATTGCATCGTCGACAATGATATCGCTCGAATATCCCTCCAGCTTGTCGACTTCCTCGCCATTTCGCACAAAGTTTACCGGTTCGTGATGAGTGGGGAGAGCATTGTTCTGCGTCGAAAACCAGTAGTCGAAACCATGATCGTTCGGTTGAGGTTGCGAGGGCCGATTGAACTGCCCGTTGCAGTGCCATTTGCCGATGTGCGCTGTCTGATACCCGTTGCGCTTGAGCAGGTTGGCGAATGTCGTTTCATCCGCTTTCATGTGCATCGGGCTACCTTCCGGAATCCAGTCGAACACGCCGAGACGATGCGGCGTCCGTCCGGACATCATGCCAACACGGGAAGGAGAGCATACGGGAGCGGCGGCGTAGCAGTCGGTAAACCGCATTCCCTCGCTGGCCAGTTTGTCGAGCGCCGGTGATTTGATCGCCGGATGACCAAAACAACCGAGATCGTTGTACCCGAGGTCGTCGCACAGAATGATCAGAACGTTCGGTCGCTTCGCAGCTTTCTGATTATCTTCTGCTGACACCACCGAAGTCATCAGCACGAGGCAGGCGAAGATGATCAAAAGAAATCCGAGTCTGTTCCAACGGCGGGTGTAGTCAGGGCGAGAATTCATGCGTGCGCTTTCAGGTCTGTTGGAGCCATCCATTGATGCGTAATGGGAGTCAAAGACTGCCGGGTTCAGAAATCGACATTCTCGGAGTAGCCCGGAGGGGCTTCGTCTTCGAAGCGTTCTTCCCTCCACGGATCACCATGGTGATGATATCCGGCCCGCTCCCAGTAACCGGGGCGGTCTTCACTGACGAATTCAATCCCTTTAAGCCACTTGGCACTCTTCCAAGCATATAGCAGCGGAACGATCAGACGCACGGGGCCTCCATGATCGGCGCTCAGAGATGAGCCATCATGCAGATCGACGAGGAGTGAATCGGGCGAGAGAAAGTGCTCAAGCGGAAGATTCGTCGACCAGTTGTCGTCATAGGCGTGCGCGATGACAAACCTGGCTTCGGGCTGGACTCCGGCCCGCCGGGCAATCTCCTGCGTAGAGACCCCTTCCCAGAGATTGCTGAGACGTGACCACCGGGTGACGCAATGAAAATCGGAGAAGACGCGGACACGCGGCAATTCACGGTACTGCGCCCAGTCGAGTTTAAAGGGGTGATCGACGAGACCGAACACCTCCAGGGACCACTCCTGCGGTTCGATGACCGGGATGACCCCTGCCTGCAGCACAGGCCATTTGCGCGTACGCACCTGATTCGGCGGAATGCGATTCTCGCGCCGGGTGTCCTCGCTGATGATGATCCCCTCGTCGGTGATATCCACGGGACCGGCGGGTTCGCCCGTCTGGTATTTGTCCTCCGGCAGCATATGGCGATGACCTCGAATTAAGCGCGGCAGGGAGTTCATACTGGTCCCCACGAGAGGGAAACCTCAGTTCTTGACTCTGCCAGCTTAACAGAAATCAACAGCGAAAAGCATCCCTCATCCAATAGCGAAAGGGCAATGCGGCGGAAGAGACGTTTTGATTCAACGAGGATGTTTATCGTTCCCGCTGTGCGAATTCTGTCTCCAGCAGATCAAAATGAACCGCCGTTCGATGGCCTACCAGAGAGATGCGTCTCGTATCGGGATCATAGGCGCCATACACAAGTCTGTCAGTCAGGATCTCATCATGGAAGCCGAGTGATTTTCCAGTACGGGTATCGACAGCTTCGACAGCCAGTGAATGCAGGTTCGGATTCATCCGATCCCGGGTACGACTCACAAGCAGCAGCACCGGCAAGCGGTAGTGCGATAACCGGATCACTGATGCCGGTTGGAAGGAACGCGACCAGACGAGTTCTCCTGTCTGCTTGCTGAACGCCAGAATCTCGCCCCGGATCGTTTCGTTGTCGAGCAGCGTATCCCCCGCGGGATAGTACTGTCGGGGAAGGTCGAGTGACTGTTCATGGTGCTGCAGGTTCACATAGTAGTGATCGCGATCATCGAAGACGCGCAGGTAGCTCAGCTTCGGAGCATTCGGATCGCCGAACTCCTGATTCAGGATGAACGTTTCGGTAATCGGATCGATGATCTCCAGCAGCAACCGATCCGTCGCCTGGTTGGGATGACCCTTATCTTCCAGCGGGGTGAGGATCGCAATCTTCTCGTCCGTAGTCTTTATACACAGAACAGAACCCGTGACATGCCGACGCAACAGATATTCGTTGGTCAGCGGGTCATACAGGCAGAGGTAGTTACCATCCCCTTCCGGTTGATGGAAGAACAACTTGCGTCCGAAATGATAATGTTTCTCTGTCGGATCGTAGGTCAATTGACCTTCTCGCAGTTCCTCACCCGTCCGGGTATCGAAGACGGTGTAGTTCTGCTGATCTTCGAACATCACGAGTGCTTCGCTGTCTCCCAGCACTCCCGAATGGCCGGTGGTGATACGCGTGGAGGGAGGGCTGACATCATCTCGCTGCCAGTAGACCGAGCCGGAACCCGTATCGACGACGGCAAGTTGACGACGGTTGCGAAGCACCGTGAATTGCGAATTGATCGTGTAGACAGACAGTGATTCTGTTTCGAATCCGCTGTCACTCGACATTTCCCAGACAGGCTTGCGCGTCAACAGAGAGAGGCTGATTGCCGCCTGGCTCCCTCCAAGGCATAATTGCGTGCCGCACAATTGATGCTGTGACAGCTGATTGGAGAGGGCGCCGGCAGGAATTTCGATTTCGTCACGAATGGTGCCCGACATCCGGTCGAGCATGGTCATCAACCGGCCGGTATGACCAGAGCCTTTGGTGAGAATCGTGAAGTCGGAACTCGTTGCGGGATGCATCGCGAGACGATATCCCGATAAGTCGTTGTTTTCCTCTGTCCAGCGATCTTCGGTGATACGTACTCGCGCGACTGGCTTCTGCTCCGGGCGTATCTGATTCAGACTGAGCCGCAGCATGCAGTCGGATTCGGAATCGACGTACTGCCGCAGGGCCGCGTCATTGCCGTGATGCAGGCGGTCGAGCTCTGCTGCAGCGAGTTGATACATACCGAACTGTTTCCAGAGCTGCACCAGGTTACGGCTTGCGATCTGCGACAATTGTGGAGATGCCGACTCCCGCACACTTAACCAGAGTTGTTCCGCGAGGTGAAATTCCCCCTCCTCAAGATACTGGGCCGCCAGTTTAAGCTGGGCCGTGGCCGCTTCTTCCCCTTCGCCAAAGAGGGTGAGGAAGTTATGCAGCTTCTCTTCATTATTTTCACTCAAGGCTTCGGCGAGGTATCGTTGACATTGCAGGTCAAAGAGATGCGCAAAGGCATTTCCGCCTGTCGCCAGCAACCGGTTCCGCATCAGTGGAATCCAGCTGCGGGGGGTGATCGTCAGGGTGGGATCCGAAGTGTCCCGCATCGGCAGGTTGAGGTCGAATTCCGCCAGCGCGACGACCTGTTTCCAGGCGGCCTGATGACTTCCGTTCGCCAGCTGAAATTCAGCTTCTTCCATCAGCAATCGCCCCTGCTCGGATGTCGTGCGGGCGACTGTCTCCAGTTGTTTGTAGTGCCGGTCCCGTTGGGCAGGTTCCGACCGCAGTCGCGCGTACAGAACTTCCTGCAGCAGTCGTTCCGCAGTGATGCGGTATTCCGCCGGCAAGGTTTCCTTCGTTTCCAGACACCGTTCCAGGTAATACTGAGCGTTTTCGAGCCGGTCGAGAATCAGGTTGAGTTCCGCCTGCCGGATGAAGGCGGCGGTGACCGTTTCGGCCAGCGGACGCGCGTCATCCGAATTGACGCTGACCTGCCGCGCCGCGTGAACGGGGTTCTGATAAAGTTCGCTCCCGGCCTGAGGGAATAAAGTCACGCCGCGCGGACCGGCGGAGAGAATGTAATCCGGGCAAGCGATCAGGTTACCCGGTGACCAGAACGGTGCCGGGGTATTTTCATTGTGGAATTCGACTTCTTCATACGCGTAGGGATCGGCCGGGAGATCCGCTTCATGAGCGAGTTCCACCATATCGGATTGAACGCGGTCATGCAGATGACTGAGTCCCGCATGTTCGCCCGTCTGGATGTTGATCGAAGCGATTTGACCGGACTGGAGCGGAAGCAGATACACTCGACCGGCGTGCGTTCCGCTGCCCGAAGGCGTCCCCAGTCGGGTCGACCAGATTTCTGTGCCATTCGTTAACGAAATTCCACGGCACGATTTCCGGCCGACGACAAACGCGAGCTTCTGATCCGTCAGGCCGATGTATTCGGCGTCCTTCCGGGGACGTTTCCAGAGAACATTCCCTGTGTGCAGATCGAGGCAATGCAGGTTTTCAGACTGGTGGGATAAGAAAAGCACGCGATCATCCTGCACTACCGGCGCGTCGTCGAAACCGATATGTCCCCGTTGGGTTCTGTTACGGCGGGTCCAGTGCCGGTTCTGTTGCAGTTCGCTCAATTCTCGATAGTCATACACCCATTTCAGCGAACCCGAAGCGCGGTCCACTGCGACCAGCATTCCGGTCTGGCAGGGACAAAGCAGTAGGTTGTGCGCGAGGATTGGGGTCGCTTTCCGATGGGAGCGGTAGACATCCTGATCGATCATAAATTCCACCCAACCAATTCCCTGCTTCCAGAGAACGTGGCCGCTGTCAGCTTCCAGGGCGATCAGGTTGATCTGCTGTTCGAACTCCGCCAGCACATACAGGGTGTCTCCATCCACCAGCGGTGGTCCGAGAATGAAGTGTCCGGCGAGATCATTTCGTTTGCTCTCCTGCTGTTGGTCGAGTGCCCCCCCGATTGACCAGACGGGCTCCTGCGGAAGCGTCTCCACCGCCTCGGCCTGATGGAGGGGGAGGGCGACGAGGCGATTGCTGCGTCGGCGCGCTTCCGACTCGTCGAGAAGATTATCGGCATGCGCAATGACGCCGGTCGGAATGGGAGCTTTTAATGCTTCGAGTTCGACGTTGTCGATCAGATACAACCGCTCTTCGTCATGAGTCAGCGTGCCGAGAAGGTTGTTGCCGACGAGCATCTGTTCGAGATTCAGCTCGGATGTCATCTGCGCAAATTGTGTCCGGCTGTGAATGCGACCATGAGGGCGGAAGTTCTCGAGTAGAACACTGAATTTGCTGTGACAGGGATACTTCCATTGCATCTCGCCGCTGGCAAGATCGAAGGCGGTTACTTCGTCATAACTGCGCACATAAACGGTCTTGTCCACGACAACCGGCTTCCATCCGACGGCGGCCGGTTTCAGATCGTGTACCTGTTCCTCTTCCCAGTACTTGAGGGTGTGATCCAGCAGGTGATGGGCGGAGCTTGTATGAGATGCTGACCAGACCGATTTAAGATACGGCGGGGTGATATCCTGCCAGTGAGTACGTGTTGTTCCCGGAGGGACGGAAGTGAAGTAGTCTGGTTCGACTTGTGATCGCGAAACCTGCAGGACCGGGAAGTCATTCGCGGCCTCACTTTCCACCATCGCGGTACGCAGTTCCTGGTCCTGAATAGGGCTCTCATTCCAGGAATCGGACTCGATCCGACGGTGGAGAAAGTGAAAGATGTGCCGGTCACTTTCGAGTAACCGAGCATGGTGAACGTCGGAGTTGATGAGGGCGCTTGCGTGCTGATGGGCCTCGTGAAAACGGTGGCGGTCGAGCGCATGGTGAATGATAAAGCGACGCGCGGTCAGACCAGCGGAAGTGAAAGCATAACGGCGGGCAACTTCGTGATACAACGCGAGGTTATGCTGAGCGTGAGCTTCTTCAAGCAGATGATTGGCGGAAGCGGCATTGAGCTGTTCGTAGAGTTCCCATTCGGCGGGAGTCTGCTGGAGGAGGAGCTCGTGAGCGGCGGTTCTGATGGAGATGGGAGCGGAGTCATCGGAAGGCCAGTAAAAACTGTCCTCGTCCGCGTCGAAGAGTTGCTGGAGGAGTTGCAGGGCTTCGACGGTGCGACCAGTGTCGAAAGCTTGGGCGATCTCAGAAAAGACGGTGTCCTGCTGCCGGTCTCGATAAAGAAGTGGAAGGAGAGCCTGGCGTCGTTGAAAGAGAATGATCTCAGAGGTGTCGGATGGAGGAGAAGCAGTCGGGTCGGGGGGAGGATGGAGTCTGTCCAGTAATCTCCCCGGGTCGGCGAGAAGTGTCAGAGGGCTCACCCAGCAAAATAGGGAGAGCCAGGCTACGATGAAGTGTGGCCGTATCCATTCATTGAATATCCGGCCGGACCATCCTGGTACCTTCATACCCAGATTCCTCCTGAATCGGATTTTGATCTCGTATATACAGATATCGAAATCAGGGATAGATCAAATTCACCTGATGTGTCGGGTAAATCACTGCGTCTACGTGAAAAAATCGCGAAAACTCGGTTAAGACTGAGAGATTGGAGAATGGCCGCAGACTAGGGGAAGGTTCCGGAGTCATTCCTGCGAACCAGCTCCTCATTGCTGCAGTCAACTCGCGAGCGATGCAAAGAGAGTACCAATGGAAAGTACTGAGCGCATTCAGGAATCGCACTTTATTTGAGCAACATCCGCTAACTGTTTATCGCAGCGACATTTATCATCGCGGAACAACGCGAAAGCGCACGACGAACGGCTCAGCGATGTTAATTGCACGTAAGGATCGGCTTAATATCTAGGCGTCTGGTGCACACAGAAGCGGCGTTGCTCACCAAAAAAAATAGGTCATTCACCCTACGATTTTGGAACTGTGCGGATAACGCGGCTAGTCTTCGGCGAAGGGGGAAGCGACTTCCAACAAGTCTACGGCGGGTTGCCCGTTGCAGAAGATCGTCGCCAGGCGACCATAGGTTTCCGCTCCGACCGGCGCGCTGAAGTACTCCGCCATTTTGGGCCCCAGTTTGATCTTGAGCATCGCGCCGAGATCAATATGCCGGAGGACGTTGTGATTGATGAGTACACGTCCTAAAGGAATCTCGCGGGAAAGGATTTCGTCCCGCACGGCTTCGGTGACATATTCAAAGTTGAACCGGACAATCCCGAACTGCACCACCTGTTCCGTTTCGTTGCTCTCCAGCAGAATCATGCGGCAGTACAGACCTTGTGATTCCCGTTCTTCGAGCACGCGAACGTTCACCCGGCAATTATAGAATTCCTCCATGGTGACTGTCATATGGTGGTCGTGCACGAGCAAACGTTTAAAAGGCTCCGGCACAAGAGCGGGAGCAACATGCTCGGCCGACTCGACCAGTTCATCCGCCTGGGGGAACAATCGCAGCAGGGCAGTCAATTCATCATGCGGATTCACGGCAGCTCATCGTCAATGGAGGCGGCGGGGGGGAACGGTATTACGGTCACCGGTGAGAGTGTTGCGAAATACTTTTACAGGGGCGGGAGTCACCAGCGAGGACTCAATCAGGGGGGCGAGGACTGCCCTTAATCTTTTCAGAGTCACGCCGAGGTTTCAAGTGAGAACCGGTGATCAGTTCGAGCGGTCAAGACGGAAGTCGGAACGACACGCCACGATTTGCAGGGGGATTCTAACGACTTTCGCCCGCACCAGCTGGGCATTTCTTCCGCCGATGATAAACGGATCTACATTCCCGGGCAAAAGACTGGTATAGTGTCGAAGGGAACGGTCGCCTCATTGAGCTCTGATTTCTGCAGCTCTAATTGCTACCGGCGACTGGCTTCTGTCTTTAAGAGTGCCCTTCTTGAGATTCAACCATCATGGTTACTGAAACATCCCCCGACCTGATCCGGTATTGCCAGGGATGCAATATCGCGTATCGCTATCGGAATGAAACGCAGATTTGTCCGCGCTGTCGACAACTTCTGATCGCGGCCATCGAATCGAGTCTGGCTGATTCTCTCTATGCGCGCGACCTGGTGTCTGACAGCGATCGCTTCCCCAATACTTCTGCAATTGACGATCTGGATTCGCCTTGCCTGATCGGTAAACTGGTCAGCGTCTACCAGTGTGAATTACTGTTGGGACGTGGCAGCATGGGACGCGTTTACCTGGCGCATCATCAGCATTTGAAACGCAAGTGCGCGCTCAAGGTTCTCTCAACGAAGCGAATGTCGCACCACGATAACTTTCTCGAGCGGTTTCATACGGAAGGAACATCGTCGGCGAAGCTTGTCCACCCGCATATCGTGACGACCCATGCCATGGGTGAGTTCGAGGGACATCACTTTCTCGAAATGGAACTGGTCACCGGTCCTACATTACAGCAGGTGATCGATGGGGAAGGCCAACTGACACCGATCCGCGCGACCGCGCTCGCGACGCAAATTGCCGATGGTCTTGCCCAGGCGCATCGTCATTCCATCCTGCATCGCGACCTCAAGCCCGATAACATTCTGCTGACGCTGCAGGGGATTCCGAAGATTGCTGACTTTGGTCTGGCAAAACGGGTCTTCGATAAGTCCATCCCGAATGAACTCGCCGGGACTCCGCATTTCATGGCGCCGGAAGTTCTGATAGGCGAGGCGGCGTCGCCGCAGAGTGATGTCTATTCTCTCGGCGTCTGTTACTACCAGATGCTGACCGGGCAGCTTCCCTTCACCGGAGAATCGCTCGAGGATCTCACCCGCAAAGTTCAGCAGCACAAGATCCCCTCGATCCGCAAACTGGCACCGTCCGTCTCCATCGAGATGGTTGATTGTGTCTGCGCGATGCTCGCCAAATCGCCTGAGAACAGACCGTCGAACGGTCTCGAAGCGGCGCAGTGGCTGCACGCCATCTGGGGTCAGATTCCCGACATGGAAAGCCTGCTCAAAGCGGCGTTTGAGGGACACCCGTACGTTCGCTGGATGCGGTCCGATCAGATGTACCGGGTGGAGGTTTCGTTCTCCAATGGTCGCAAGCAACGTGTCTATATTGAACCGAGCGAGCATTCACTGACCGATCGCCTCCTCCGGATCTACAGCATCTGTGGCCCCGCCGAAGAACGGTTTTATGAACGCGCCCTGTTTCTCAATTCCGAAATCCCCCACGGTGGGCTGGCACTCCGGGAAATCGAGGGAGTGAATTATTTCGTGATGGTGGAGAACTATCCGCGCAGTACGGTTGATGTCGAAGAGGTCTACCGCAGCGTGCTCGAAGTCGCAGAGAAAGCGGACTCCGTGGAAAAGGTCCTGACCGGGCTCGATACCTACTGATCCGCCGACGAACGCCTTCGAACAGGATAAGACCGTTTTCGGCGGAGGGAATGTCAGGTTATGCGGCCTGATCGGGCCGCGCAGCCGTCAATACCCGGAAATCAGGCCTGTTTTCTGCTCGATTAGCGTCTTGACGCTAATTTTTGTCGACTGATATACTCGGAGGCTGGTTAGAATGCCTCCACTGCGCCGATTTTCTACGAACTCCTCCCGCCTGCCGGACTCAAAGCAGCGGGTCGCCCGTTTCGCAGTTCCCGTCTATTTACATACTTCGGGCGCGAATCCAAACGGAAAGTCCTCCATGTTTGACTCCAGAATCTCATTCATCGCGAAACTCGCCCAGGGTTCAGCACTGAGCCTGGCATTCTTCTGCCTGCTCTGTCCTTCCATTTCCGCTCAAGAAAGCGAGGGAGCACAGACGGCTGCGGAGGAAACTCGCGGATTTCTGCCCGTGCTGACTCCGAATCCCTCCAGTGCCGAACTGGAATTGCAGGACGATCTCTGGATTCTGGATGTCGCCTTCAAGCCGATGCGGATGATTCCCCTCGAACTCACCAATCCCAAAACAGGTGAAAAAGAGCGTAAAAACGTCTGGTACCTCGTGTACAAAGTTCGCAATACCCCTCTTGAGCGACCGGCCGATCCGGGTGACCTGACCCCCGTAAACGTCGAAGACGCCCGACGTATCGGACATATTTTCATCCCGGAATTTGAGCTGATCACCGAGGACAATGGCCAGACTCGCTCTTACAAGGACGAAATCAACCCGGAAGCGGTCAAACTGATTTCCGAACGCGAGCGGTTGCCGTTGCAGTCATCGATCGAGATTGCTGGCGATCTCGCTAAACTGGAACCGGGCGAATTTGAATACGGTGTCGCCGTCTGGACCGGAATCGATCCGAAAACGGACTTTTTCAAGCTGTATGCCACCGGTTTCTCGTCGGCCTACCGGATCAATCCGGAGAACGGCACGTTGCTGAAGCGGACGATCGAAATCAAGTACACCCGTCCCGGGGACGAGTACGAAGAGGTCGAACTTGAGTTTCGCCCCGCCACCGACCCGGAATGGATGTTCCGGCCCACGGAACTTGAGGTCAATCAGACAGCGTCCAAATAGGCGGAAATCCGCCTGAGGGGCG
>PABD01000046.1 GCA_002702685.1 Planctomyces sp. | reverse complement strand
GCCGGCCGCGAACGCAACGGCGTGACTCTCGCAGATGCCGACGTCGAAGAAGCGATCGGGGTAGTCATCCCGAATCTTGTCGAGAGCGTTGCCGGCGCACATGGCGGCCGTCATCACCGAGATTTTGTCGTTCTGTCCCATGCGGTCGTGAATTGCCTGGCTGACGATGTTCGTGTAAGCCGGGCGTGAAGCCTTTTTCACGGGGACGATTTCGTTGTTCTCGTCACGCTCAAAGGGGGCGGGAGAATGGAATGTCACCGGGTCGGCACATGCGGGTTCGAAGCCGTGGCCTTTTTCGGTGAAGACATGGAGCAGAACCGGGCCTTTGACGTCTTTCACCATCCGTAGTGCGTCTTTGAGACGGGGGAGATCATGCCCGTCGACGGGACCGATGTAACGGAAGCCCATTTCTTCGAACAGCATGCCACCGTGCAGGTAGGTCTTGACGGCATCTTTGAAATGGGTCAGCTGTTCGGCCACCGGCTCTCCGAGAACCGGCAGTTTGTTGAGCAGCCAGGAGACATCTTTCTTCAGACCGTTATAGAAGGTGGCGGTGCGAGCTTTATCCAGGTAAGAAGCCAGCCCACCGACGCGCGGGCAGATGCCCATCTTGTTGTCGTTGAGAATGACCAGCATGTCTTTCTTGAGACCGGCGGCGTTGTTCATTGCTTCAAAGACAATGCCGGACGGAAGTGCGCCGTCACCAAGTACGGCCACGGATTTCCGGTCGTCCTCCGGATAGAGCAGATCGTCGGCCGCCTTGAGACCGAGTGCCGTGGAGACACTGCACCCGGCGTGTCCCGTCATGAAGAGGTCGTACGGGCTCTCCCCGGGATGCGGGTAGCCCATCAGGCCCCCTTTGTAGCGGATCGTGGGGAATTCGTCGAAACGGCCCGTTACCAGCTTGTGCGGATAAATCTGGTGCCCGGTGTCCCAGATCAGGCGATCTTTCGAAAAATCAAAGACCTGGTGCAGCGCGATGCACAGTTCGACAACGCCGAGGTTGCTGGCGAAGTGCGCTGTCCGATCCGACACAACGCGGTAGAGCGCTTCGCGAATTTCCTGCGCGAGCTCTTCCGATTGCTGGTCGGTATAGTCTTTGATATCTCGAGGAGATTTGATCTGAGACAGTTTCGGAAATTCCATTTGATCTTGTCCAGAGGATTTGGGCTGCATGAGTGGCGGCTGGTGTGATCGTTGAGGCCCGACCGGCGTCGCCGAATCCGTTCGAGGTCAATTGAATAGGGCTAAGTTAAGGAATCAGACGGGATGCATCTTTAGTGATCCCTTTCCAGAACAAACCGGGCCAATAGCTCCAGCTGATCGCGCTTCACGGCGAGCGGAGCGATCAGTTCCTCGGCTCGCTGAATGAGCTGCGCGGCGCGTTCGCGACTGGCATCGACTCCCAGCAGGCCGGGATAGGTCGCTTTGCCGTGCGTCTCGTCTTTCTGCACTGCTTTGCCCATTTTCGCCTGATTTCCAGTAATGTCCAGTAGGTCATCCGTAATTTGAAAAGCTAAACCCAAACAATACCCGTATTCACTGAGCGCAGACAGAGTTAAGTCATTCGCACTCCCGACGATCGCACCCATTCTGAGGGCGGCGCGTAACAATCTACCCGTCTTCCGCAGATGGATCTGTTCGAGCCCGCTGAGCTCCGTGATCGTCTCTGTTTCGGCCTGCAGATCGGCCATCTGGCCACCCACCATGCCTTCCGGTCCCGCTGCGGCTGCCAGTTCACGCACGCATCGGAGCGCGGCGGCCTCGGGCTGCTGATGCGTCGCGATGACTTCAAAGGCGTACGTCAACAGGCCGTCTCCCGCCAGAATGGCGGTTGCTTCGTCGAACTGGCGATGATTGGTGGGACGGCCCCGGCGGAGGTCGTCATCGTCCATCGCCGGGAGATCGTCGTGGATCAGCGAATAGGTATGTACCATCTCGATCGCGCAGGCGGCCGGAAGTGCCGCATCGAGTTCAGCACCGCAGGCCTCGGCCGCGATCAGCACGAGTGCCGGCCGCAGTCGTTTTCCCCCCGCCATCAGGCTGTACTGCATCGACTCGCGCAGGCGGTCTGGGCAGTCCGTGGACAGCTGAAGGTAACGCTCGAGTTCGGGTTCGATCCGCTGTTGCAGGCTGGCCAGCGTCGATTCGAGCTCGGTCGAGGATGGAGGCATCATGTCTCTTTCAGAGGGTGCGAAAACGGCATGCGAGGGGAATGACCGCAGTATACGATATTCCGGACGAGATTTCGTCCCTTACCGTTCCATTAACCGTCGCGTCCGGCTCCGATTAACGGTTGAGAAGTATCTTACTTTGTAATGCCAAGTTAAGTCAACCACGACAGCATCGCGGCGCAGGCTGGCGTCTATTCGGTTTCTGTCGCAGTGGCGAGCAGCCGACCGACTTCGCACCCCTTGAGGAAGCTCGGTATATGTAGTTGTTCGCGGACCGTGTGTGGGTTCATTTGCCCGGCCCCGAGGGTGACGGCTGGGAAACCGAACTCAGTCAGCCAGTTGGCATCGAGTCCTCCGTTCGCGATGGTGGCGAGGGGGGACATCCCCAGTTTTTCGATGGCCGCTTTCGCGGCGAGCAGCGTCGGTTCGCTCTCTTTGAGTTCGAATGACTCGTATTTGAGATAGCTCTCAAACTTGAGCTTCGCTGTCTGGCCATCCACGTTTTTGGTCGACCGAGCCGACTTCTCAAACGTCTTCTTCCACTGATCCACAATCTTCTGCCGGAACTTCGGGTTGTGACTGCGGGCTTCCGCATGCAATGTCAGGTGGGACATCACCACATTGGTCGCGTTACCCCCGTTCACGATGCCGGCGTTGCTGGTACCGCGATCTTTGCCCTTCTCGATGAGTCCATGCCAGCCGTTGTCATGAAGTTCGGCGAGCGCGCGACTGGCCACGACGAGCGCGTTCACCCCCTCCTCCGGATGGACACCGGCGTGGCTGGCGATCCCTTCGATTTCGATCGTCATGGCGATATCGCCCGTCGCCCCTTTAATGAGCAGATTCGGATCGCGTCCGTCCCAGTTGAAGCAGAGTTCGGGCTTGCCGAGCTTTCTGGTGTCGAGCTGGCGGATGCCGCGGAGACCAATCTCTTCCTGCACGGGCCAGAGAAAAGTGAGCGGAGGATGGGGCAGGTCCTCGCGCAGAATCGTGAGGAGTGTGTTGAGGAGAACGGCACAACCGCTCCGGTTGTCAGCTCCCAGGGCGGTCGTGGGATCGGCGGAGCGAATGTAGTCGCCATCAATTTTCGGTTTGCAGCCAACGACCAGGGGAACCGTGTCCATGTGCGCCATCAACAATCGCCGCGGCCCCTTTCGGGTACCGGGTAATTTGACGATGAGATTGCCGACTTCACCTTGCGGCACAGTCTTCTTGTGCGCATTATCATGAGCGATCTGTTTCTCCGGTAAGCCGGCGGCGAGCAGTTTCTCTTTGATGAAACTGGCGATCAGGGATTCCTCGCGGCTCTTTCCGGGGATGCTCATCAATTCGATAAGCAGTTTGATTTCCGGCAATTTCTGATAGCTGATTTCTTTGGGCATCGGGAAGATTCGGTACGAATTGAAGAGAGAATGTGGTGCAGTGATATTCGGCCGCCCTCCGGGCAATCCGAATGCCGCTTTGGTTTCGAGACAGAGCTCAAAACGGTAAAGTGATATGTTTCCAATCGGGTGCAGGTTCACAACTGGGGCGATCTGGCCCACGTAGTATGTCGACCGGTCGCCTTCGGGATCCAGTTCAAACAGGAGCGAAAACGCGTGACTTCTCAACTTGACCGTCGCCTCGATTGCCATCCGGCATCGCCTGAAGAAACGCTGGCCGCCCATCGCAATGTCTTCGATGTCTGGCCGTGCGCTCCCGATATCGAAGATCACTTGCGGATCCGCAAAGATCTCCCGAAGTCACTGCGTGCCGACTATTTCGTGGGTACCGTGGAAGGCGTCGTGGCGACATCGCTCCAGAGCTTCACGACAAACTTTCAGATCCACGGTCGACCGGTTAAGGCGATGCAGATTGGCTCGGTGCATACGCATGCCGATTTTCGCAAACAGGGCTACGCCGAACTGCTGATCGACTTCGCGGAGAAGTATCAGGCAGCGCACGGTTTTGAACTGAGCGTGCTCTACTGCGATATCGCCCTCGCCTATTACGAAAAGATGGGGTACGTCAAGGCGGCGTCAAAGATGGGCTGGTTCAAAACCGCCGAATGGTCAGCGGACCGCTTGGCCGAAGCCCCCGAACTGGTTGAGATTGATCCTCGCGATCAGCTGACTGCGCTCATGAAATTGCATGAAGGAGCAACCGCGACCCGACCCATCAGCGTGGTGCGTGATAGTGCTTATTGGGACTACACGCTGCGGAAATTTCCGAATGACCTGTTCTGGGCCCTGCCGGGAACGAGCGGGATGTTCGATGGGTTTGTCCGCATCGGGAAACGCGATGACAGGGCGGAGATCGTCGATTGGATCGTGGCGGAAGATCGGGACGATTTGCTCGCTCCGTTGTTCACCGGCATGGTAAAGCGGGCTGAGGCGTCAGGTTTCTCCGAGGTGGGCGGCTGGCTACCTGATCGGGAACCGGTGCGGCGATTGATCGAACTGTCCGATCGCCAGAAGCAGATCACGATGTTCAAACCGCTGGTGGAAGATTTGGTGATCGATAATGAACTACTGATTGCGGCAAATGATTTTGTGTTGATCGATCACGTTTGATGTTTTTTTTGACGCTCAAATCGGGGGCGTCGCCGCTTGTGTTGGACATTAACGGTGCATGCTGGCGATTGCTCAGTGAGGCCGTCAGCGAGTTTGGCCGGCAGAAAGTAATAGCGCGCTCTGAAGAGCTCAAATAAAAAAGGGGATGTATTCACATCCCCCTCTTTGAATAATCCTCAGCTTCAAATCTGTTGATTTTCAAATTCCTGATTAATCTTCTTCAGCAGATCAGGATTTTTTCCGCGTCGTCTTTCCACCGGCGGCTTTATAGGTTCCGGTTTTGTCGTCTTTGCGGAACATTTTGGGGCGATTGTATAAGCACTGATAGAGCACGTTTCCGAAATCGGCACTTCGAGTCTGATAGCCGGTTTCGAGGACTTTGTCTTTCAGCTCTGCAATCGTGAGCCCTTTCGGATTCTGTTCCAGGACTTCATAAACGGCTTTGTGCAAAGGCATTTTATTCTTTACACGCGGCCGACGAACCAGTTTGGATCGCCGGGAAGCACTGGTCACTCCGAGTGTTGCCAGTTCTGACTCCACGGCATCGAGCTCCGTGCGAAGTTTGTCGCGTTTTTTGGCGAGATCGATAATTCTCTTTTTCTGCTGGTTGAGCATCTGCTCGAGATCGTTAACGGGCATGTCTAGTAACGATTGAACCATTAAGTATTACCCCCCTGTTCTTTAAAATAAAGGATCTCGGCTTTCTTATGGCAGGAGTGTACGGTACCAGACGGGTGCCGCCTACCACATCAAGAGTTCCGAGACGAAGAATGAATGTGAGTTGAATCTGATTTCGAAAATAAATGGCCCGTAGTATTCGTTGTGAGCAAGCATCGCCGAAAATGCTATCACTTTACGGATTCATTTTCAGGTTCGTCGCAGTATAAGTAATTATTACCGACAACTAAAACTCGGCTGCGACTGTTCGACCCAAATAGCTCATTTTTGATGGAAACTTGAATTACATCGCTTCGTTCTGGAATGGAGCGAACAATTGGGGCTACTCGCACCTATACATCAAGCCACTATCGCCATGAGCCCCTATGAACTTATCGTTCCTACATCGGATTAACGCGCTGCGTTTGCGTGCGCGCTATGAATTGAAAGCTTAAATTTGGCGTTCTTGACGATGAAGGACAGACCGGTCCTGGTGGCGATGCATGGTAATTTGGTTGCGGGAGGTTTATGCTTTTATGTACACTCAATTGAACAGTTCGCGCAGGTGAGCAGCCTCGCCAACGTCCTTTACCTCTCCTCACTTCTCCGGTTACGCAGCACACGAGGGTCATGTGAGTCAGGCGATAATCTTACGTTGTCCTGAATGTCAGCGACGCTGCCAGGTTCAACCGCGCGACAAGGCTTTTCAGATTCGATGCAAGCGGTGTGACACGCCCATACGTGTTCCCGCGAGTGACGACGGCGTCCCCGTAAACAAGTCTGTAAACAGCAAGGGAAATACTGCCGGACGCACCGCTAAAACCGCGGTATCCTCGGACGAACGGACCTCCAATCGAACCCGCAGCAGTTCTCGAACATCAAGTCGTAGTCGTAAATCGCGTTCGTCTTCGAAAACGGTAGTTCCGTTGCAATGTCCCGAGTGTAAGACGAACTTTTCGACCGGCCCATACGACTATGGCAAGTCCGTTCCCTGCCCGCTCTGCAATACATCGATTCATGTACCCGATCCGTACGAACCCATTCGGCAGAAGCCGAAGCCCAAAAAGCAGAAGAGCCGGGTAGCGGATCTGGTTGCCGGTGATATCGCTCCGGCAGCCCCGGAACGACGGGATCGGCTGCCGACCGGCTTGATGCTCTACATCGATGGTGTGCTGACCTTTCCATTCCAACCGGAAGTAATCTTCCGGTTAGTCATGTTCGCCATTCTGATTTTTTTTCTCGATGTCACCGTGGATGCGTGTGTTTACGCCTATATGACGGTTCCCTACGCACTGCGCGCGTTCGCGCCCGCCACGCTGGCGATGTTCCTGTTCGCGGGAGCAAATGCGGCCGTTAACTTTCAGACAATCTTCGAGGAGACGGCCGCGGGGAGTAAGGATGTCCGCGGCTGGATTGAGTTTGACAAGAATGAATATTTCTTCAGGCTGTTATCAATCGGTTGGATATTCGCTGTGTCGGCGTTGATCGGTTATATCCCGTTCATCGTGATGAATGTGATGGTAAAATATGGACGCCTCGATTTGGATTGGGAATATTCGCCGCAGTTGATTGTCTTCGGGCTTTCTTTTCTCGTAACGATGGCGGTCTTCCCCATCATGGCGCTCTCCACTTTCGAACAGCATTCAATGATGGGCTTCTTCTCCCTCCGGATTATCAAATCGCTATTCCGGGAGTGGTGGAGCTGGATGATCGTCATCGCCGTCACCTGGCTTTTTTTCCTGCCCTGGATCGTGATGAGATACTACGGGGCGAAAGAGTACCCGATCGTCAACCTGCTCTTTCTGTCCCCCTACTTTGCCTTCATCTTTTTCATCTATTCGCGACTGTTGGGGAGGCTGGCATACAAGATTGCGCAGAACTCCGACTGGGATTGAACCGAGATCGTCGGCAAGCCCCTCAGGATGATGCGTTGACCGAAAGCCTGGTTTCAGAAGTTCCAGTTGCTGTAGAGCTGAGCGCGGAACTCGTGCCACTCGGTATGTTTTTCCGGCGCGGTCCCTTTCTCTACCAGTGCGCACGTCCATTCATCCATGCGACGCAAACGACGGGCTAACGTCGCCGTGGCGTGCAGGGTGATCTTGAGCGCGGCCGTCGGCCGCTCGCGTTGCAGTTCGTGAAACTGTTCGCGGGATAACGAAAGAATTGTCGCGCGGGTCTCCGCCACGACGGTCGCGGAGTGCGGGCCGGGGCAGAAGAAAGAGATTTCGCCAAAGACGGCGCCGGCTTCCAGCGTGTCGAGGTCCTGATCGGCGCCGTTGCCCATATGCTTCCGCACGCGGCAGGTGCCGTGGCTTAACAGGTAGAGACTGGATGTCTCTTTCCCTTCCGTGATGATTGCTTCACCGGACTCGTAACAGCTGGCGGTCATCATTTCAGATACGATGCGACACTCGTCGGGGCTTAGGTTGGTGAACAGCGGGCTGTGGGCAATCGCGGCGTCAGGCATGGGAGGGTTCCTGTTTCTGGCAATCGGGAGAGACGACTCTCTCCCGGTCATTGAGCATTCATGAAGGCACTGTGGATACGTTAAATACCTCCGAGGACCGTCGCGCGGCCGACGCGACCAATGCCGAGCAGATACGCCGCGAGTCGCAGCGAGATATCTTTTTCTTCCGCGATCTGCCAGACCTTATCGAAACTGTCCGACATGATGCGGTGAAGTTCATCCCGCACCCGGTTCACGTCCCACTTGAAGTGTTGACGATTCTGTACCCATTCAAAATAGCTTACCGTCACACCACCCGCGTTGGCCAGAATGTCGGGGAGTACAATGACGTTCTTGTGCGCGAAAATCTCATCCGCCTCCGGGGTCACCGGCGCGTTTGCGGCTTCGATAATGTACTTCGCGCGAATCTCCGCGGCGTTGTCGGAGGTAATCACTCCACCCAGAGCGGCTGGAATCAGCACGTCGACATCGGCAGTCAGCAGACCATCATTGTCGATTGCGTCGGTCCCCGGGAAGTTCGAAATACTGCCGGTCTCACTCGCATAGTCGAGCAATTTGGGAATATCGAGCCCTTCCGGGTTCCAGATGCCTCCTGAAACATCGGAAACAGCGACGACTTTTCCTCCCAACTCCGCGAGGCGTCGTGCGGCGTGACTACCCACGTTTCCGAATCCCTGGATAGCGAAGGTTGTTTCGGTGATTTCGCGACGAGCTTTGTTCAGCAATCGCTCGGTTAATGTAACGACACCCCGCCCGGTGGCCTCTTCGCGGCCTTCGGAGCCGTGCAGTTCGACCGGCTTACCCGTGACGCAGGCAGGATTGAAACCGTGAAATTTCGAGTACTGATTCATGAACCAGGCCATCACCTGAGCGTTGGTTCCCATGTCGGGGGCGGGGATATCCTTGTCCGGGCCAACCATGTCGTGAATGACGTCGACGAACTTCCGCGTGAGCCGGTCTTTCTCCCCCTGAGTGAGTTCTTTCACATTAACGGAGATTCCACCTTTAGCACCACCGTAGGGGATATTGACGACAGCGGTCTTCCAGGTCATCAAAGTCGCGAGACCAAGAACTTCGTCTTCGTCGACTTCGTGGTGGAACCGCAGGCCCCCTTTCATCGGGCCGCGGGCACTGTTGTGCTGAATGCGATATCCGATGAAGGTCGAGATCTCTCCGTTGTCCCGTTCCAGCGCGATCTGCACTTTCATCTCTCGTTCCGGCGTGAGCAGCAGCTTCTGCATGTTCTTGGACAACCCCATGATTCCGGCTGCCTGATGGAAATAGCGTGAGGCGTCTTCATATGAACTCATTTGTTTAAACCTTTAAATCCTTGTGACAGGTTTGGTGTCCCGAACATCCATCTCAGGAGGCGACAGAAGCGGTTCCACCGGATGAGAGCCAATGTTGGTTCAAGTGCTCTTCGTCTTTTCCAATTTTATGCGGCGGACCGTCATTGCTGGAGAGGAGTTCCGGAAAAGCAACGGGACGAAGTGCGTCGTCTTATCTTTTCTACGTCGATCAGGGCGAAGGCGTGGGGGAAACGGAGGGTGAAGCGGTTGGAGCGGGTTGTTGATATTGCTGGTAGATATTCCGTGCCAACAGTTGTGCATAGAGGCTGTGCCCTTTGGGAGAGAACTCCGCAGCATTCTGCAGGAAAAGTGTTCCCGGGTTCTGATGTTGCCGGAGCACGGGGGTGGCCGAGAACGAGCGGATTCCATTCTGACCGCAAAACTGATGAACCAGCTGAAAGGGATGATCATTCCTATACAACTGGTTCATTTTCATTCCGTATTGTTCACGAACATGACCTCCATTGGAGGCGTCCGCCGCCACCTGCCACGGCTTGGGCAGGATCGAAACGACGAACAGACCTTGTGATCGCTGCACAAGGTCATCCATTAACTTCAGAGGTTCGAGCGCATTGGCAATGTACATCGACCAGTCAGGTGGATGGTCCAATGTCCAACTCAGTTTTCCGAGCGGCGAGCCGATATCGAGCTGATCGCTCCGCGTGTCCGCAGTACCGGCGTTTTGCGCCCAGAGTTCCGTTCCCCGCTGGAACAGCATCAACTGTTGGCAGAATTTCTGTTGAGGTTGGGTGGCACTGACAAGGTCGGGGTGAGGACAGACCTGGGCGATGCCATTTTCCATGATGAGCTGGCGGCGGGCCCGGTAGTCATCCGCGACATCCGTCATATCGAAGTGATAGATGACGAGGTCGGGGTCAAGTGTGATCAGTGTATGTCTGAGTTTCAGATAGGCGAGCAGCGGGCAGTAACCGGGGACGCCCGCGTTGATGACTTCCAGCCGATCTTTCATCATCGGTTGCATGGCCGCCTGTAACTGGCGCGAGAAGGTTTCCTCCTCAGTGACCGCGGCTGCCAGCGTCGATTCATCCCCGAGGTTCAGTATGCGAAATACACCTGCGGGTTTGGGGACGGCGACGGCTTCACCGCGGACGCCCCATTCGTTGGTCCGGATTGTGACATGCGTATGGGTATCGGGGTTCTCTCCCTGTTGAATGGCGAGCGGTTTCAGCTGATAGCTCGCCTGCCAGCACGGAGCGATCAGGCTGTTTTCCGTGGGGGATTCGAGTACACTCTGCTCATTGAGGGCGGTGGCGAAACGCAGACCGATCTCTGCTGAACCTGCCAGAAACAGGATCAGTAACGCCGTGACACATAATTTGCGGATCCAGCCCAGGAATGCCAACGCTCTGCATCCATGCAGAAGAGGACAGTGAGAGAGAATTTAACACCAGTAAAGCAAACGATCGTGTTTGTTCAGGAGGTAGAATTTTGGAGGGTGAATTCTAGGTGAACACCCTTTTTCTCACAAGCGGACTTTGGGAAGGGACTTAGCTGCTGCCGACGCGGGTTTCTGGTCCGATTTTCGAGGGCTTCAGCCTGTTACCGAGATCGGGCCCGTCGATATCCAGCGACCCGTTTCAAGTGTCGTGCTCAGGCGTCTGGATAATTATTGGCATCTCGCCTCCCGGACGAGGTCTGATTCCGGATCCTGATGAATGTTTTTTGAAAACCGGGGAGAGATGAGGAAACTCCCTTTTTATCAGGAGGGGGATCACTATCATTGAACCAACATAACTGCCCTTGTGTCCTACCGACGTCTTCGTCATTATTCCGGGCTTCGGCCCGCCTCCCTCCACCTCTGTTCCGTCACGTTCTCTTTGACGGTCGACAGAGCCTGCCTGGGGCACCCTGCGAGCAGCGGATTTCCCGTTCGATCGCCTTCATCGGGCCACTTTTTCTTCACGAATTGCAAAGGCAAGAATGTCTTCCTATTCACCGATCCATACCAGTCCTCCAGCCGAACCAAGTCTCTACAACCGGGTGTTCTGGATCGCTTACTTCGCCAACGTATGCGTGGTCAGCGGGAACGCGCTGACATTCCGTTTCGCTGATATGGTCAACTTTCTCGGCGGGACCGAAGAGATCGCCGGGCAGATTATCTCGATTGCCGTTATCGCCTCACTCGCAGGCCGACTCGTTCTCGGTCAGATTATCGACCGCTTCGGCATCCGCCGTGTCTGGGTGACGATGGCCGCGGTATTCACCCTTGGATCGCTCCTCATCCTGGGAGTGCAGCAGCTCAGCTGGATGCTCTATCTCGGACGCGGTCTATTCGCGGTCGGGCTTGCCGGGATGACGACCTGTTCGATGGTTCATATTCAGAATCAGGCGCCCGACCATCGCCGAACAGAAATCATCGGAACGCTCGGCAGCAGCGGATTCGTCGGGATGATTCTCGGCTCGCAATTGGGCGACTTCATCATCACGCTGATCG
>PABD01000045.1 GCA_002702685.1 Planctomyces sp. | reverse complement strand
TTGAAAAAACAAAGCGCCCACATAAGGACAACATCGCAAAATAGTGTTGTCGATATGTGGACGCTTCGGATGGTGGTTCCGCCTGTTTGGGCCTCATTCCGCCTCGAAGGGATTGCGGAGGATGCCAATGCCCTCGATCTCGGCTTCGGTGACGTCGCCGGGCTTCAGGAATTTGTTTTTTGCCGAACCGACTCCGGCGGGAGTACCCGTCGAAATGACGTCGCCCGGTTCCAGCGTCACAAAGGAAGAGACGAACTCCACCACCGCCGCGACGGGAAACACCATTTCCGCGGTCGAGGAATCCTGTTCGATGTTTCCATTCACCCTCAGCTGCAGTTTCAGGTCCTGCGGATCGGGAATCGCCTCCCGGGAAGTGATGCACGGTCCCATCGGGCAAAACGTGTTGTGCCATTTGCCGTGTTGCCAGTCGAAGAAAGTGTCCTTCTCCCGTTGGACGCGTCCCGGATTCGGGCGGAACTTCCGGTCGGAGATGTCGTTCACCACCGTGTATCCGGCAATGTATTTGTGGGCATCCGCTTCACTCACCCCCTGGCACCGCTCGCCGATGACGATGGCCAGTTCACATTCCCAGTCGACGTGGTCAGGCGACACTGCCGGAATTTTGACCGGTGCTCCGGGGTGCGTCAGCGTGGTCGTGGGGGGCTTCATGAAGACGTAGGGGAACGTATTCGCCCGCTCTTCGGCTTTGCCGCCCCCCTCTTCAATATGCTTGGCATAGTTCCCGGCCAGCAGCAGCAGCTTCTCCGGGCGGGCGATCGGCACCAAGAGGGTGGCCTCTGCCGTTTTCACGGCGGCTTCCGCGCCACTTCCGTCCGCGGCGGCTTTCGCCAATTTCGTGCCCACCTCCGCATGGCTGCCTCCGGGCAGGAAGGGGAGCAGGGAGTCGGTTTCCGGGATCGCTGTTCCGGTGGCGCTGGCGACAGCACTCAGGGGGACGATCTGCTCCTCCGAGTAAAAACCAACGGCGGGACTTCCCATCAGGAGAAAGCGGCACAAACGCATAATATTCGTCCTTCCAGCACGAAAAACCAAGGGGCAGAGACAGCGAAAAAGCCCTGCCAGTTTGGCGGTTTTGAGTTCAATTCGCAATTGACTCTCAACGCTTTTTCCGAACGCCCGGTGGCAGCACCGTCTGCCTAACTGATTATCTCATCGTTCTTTAGCCAGTATGTCTGGCTTTGGCAACCCCCGTCAAATCGACCGAAATCGATTTCCGGGTACACGATTTGCCCTCGTTTTGGAGCCACCACACGTAATGATTATGGAAGCAAAGAAGATCACCCTCCCGTAATGGGTGTTCGAGCTGTATCAATTTCTCGAAAGGGTAACCCGAATGTATTTCGATCCGATGTATTTTGTGTTTATCGCACCAGCATTTCTGCTGATGCTGTGGGCGCAGATGAAGGTGAAGAGTTCATTCCACAAAGGAATGCAAGTCCCCGCGCGCCTCTCCGGTGCCGCGGCTGCGCGTTATATTCTCGACCGCGAAGGTCTGCAGAGCGTGGGAATTGAAGAGACCCACGGAATGTTGAGCGACCACTACGATCCCCGCGCGAAGGTATTGCGACTCAGTCGTGACGTCTATCACAGTAACTCCGCCGCGGCCGTCGGTATTGCCGCGCACGAGGCAGGGCACGCGCTGCAGGACGCTCACAACTACGCTCCGCTGGTCGTGCGGAACATCGCCGTTCCCGCAGCCCAATATGGACCGACCGCGTTCTTGATTCTGTTCATCGCCGGTGCATTGATGCAGAGCTATGGCCTCATGTTACTGGGACTGATCTGCTTCGGCGGACTCGTCGTGTTCCAGTTGATCAACCTTCCTGTCGAGTTCGATGCCAGTAATCGCGCGAAAGCGGTGCTGACGGAACTGCAGATTGTGGATGGGGAAGGGGCCGTCGCCGTACGCAACGTCCTCAATGCCGCCGGTTGGACCTATGTCGCCGCCACGCTGCAATCGGTACTGACCTTCGCGTACTACGCAATGATCATCTTCAGCGGCGGTCGCCGGGACTGACCCGGTTCCCCCCCCCCCGTAACCGATTCACAACCGAACGTTTCATGGACAGCCGGAAGTGGTTCTCGCGAGCCACTTCCGGCTTTTTTTATGCCTTCCGCGAGGCTCGAAACGGTGGGCAATGCGCGGGCGAACTCCCTATTCGCGAGAATCTCCCCCCACCGGGAGGTGCAGCCCTTGGCGCCGTCCGCAGGCACAATAGACTTGTGATTTCTCGGGCCGAAACCTTGGAGATCGTCCGTTCCGATCCTCCCTCCCGTAGCCTCGCCGCCGCGAATCAAAACAGCAAATTTACCCGGCGGGGCAGCGAATTTCCCTTATCTGACTTCATACGAAGAGAACCACCATGTACCGCGTCTTGATCACCGACAATCTTTCGCCGGCCGGACTCGAAATCCTGGAGAACACTGCAGGGATCGAAGTAGTGGATCGTCCTGGTCTCTCCCCGGAAGAAGTTCGCGAAGCCCTTAAGGAAGCTGACGGGATCATCATTCGCTCCGCCACCAAACTCACCCCGCAAATCCTCGAAGGCCAGCCCCGCCTGAAAGTGATCGTCCGGGCCGGTGTCGGTGTCGATAACATCGACCTCCCCGCCGCCACCCGCGAAGGGATCGTGGTCATGAACACCCCGGCGGGCAACACCATCAGTACCGCCGAACATGCCGTGGCCATGATGATGGCGCTCTCCCGAAATATCGCCCCCGCTGCGGCCGGCATGAAAGACGGGAAATGGGATCGCAAGAAATACACCGGTACCCAGCTCGCCGGTAAAACGATCGGCATCATCGGTCTCGGTCGTATCGGTCTCGCCGTCGCCGCCCGCGCTAAAGGGCTCGAGATGAAAGTCGTCGGATTCGACCCGTTCCTCTCCACCGAGCGCGCCGCCGAACTCGGCATTCAGCTCTACCGCGAAGTCGATGATGTCGTCACCCAGGCCGACTACATCACGGTTCACACACCGCTCACCGATGAAACCCGGAACATGCTCGACGCCGATCGCCTGAAGAAAGCGAAGAAAGGTGTCCGCATCATCAACTGTGCCCGGGGTGGCATCGTCAATGAGAACGACCTTGCTGATGCGATCGAAGCCGGGCATGTCGCCGGGGCCGCGCTCGACGTCTTCACGAAAGAACCACCGGAAGATCGTCGTGTTGTTGAACTCCCGCAGGTTCTCACCACACCCCACCTCGGTGCGTCGACCGACGAAGCCCAGGAACTCGTCGCGGTGGAAGCAGCCGATCTGATTTCCGCTTACCTCACCAAAAACGAAATCCGCTGTGCCGTCAACATGGCACCCATCTCCGGTGCGGAGATGGAAAGCATGAAGCTTTACCTCGACCTGTCGTATCGCCTCGGTCTGACGGTCGCCCAGATGAACCGCAAAGGGGGCATCAAAAAAGCGAAGCTCGATTTCCGCGGCGAAGCAGCCACCAAGAATATCAAGCTGATGACCTCCGCCTTTGCCGCCGGTCTGCTCGAATCGGCACTCGAAGAAAAGGTCAACATCGTCAACGCCGAGATGACCGCCCGCGAGCGTGGCATTCATTTTGAAGATACAACGTCGGAAGAAACCAAGTCGTTCAACACGCTGATCAGCGCGACACTCGTGACCGATTCCGGCGACGTCACCGCCGCCGGCACAATCTTCGGCAACGAATTCCTTCGCCTGGTCCGCCTCGGCGAATTCCAGATGGAATCGTACCTCGACGGCTACCTGCTCGTGTATCGTCACCTCGATGTCCCCGGCCTCATCGGTTACATCGGCACGATCTGCGGCAAGCACAACGTCAACATCGCCAACATGGCGCTCGGTCGTCAGAAGAAAGAACCGGGCGGAGACTCCGTTGCCGTGCTCAACCTCGACAGCGCCCCCTCGGATGAGGTCATCAACGAAATCGCCAACCACGAACACGTGCAGGGCGTCGAACTGATCCACCTCCCCGAAGCCGGCGCCCCGCTGCCCTGGCTCGGAAACTGAGATCGATAAGGCCAGCCCGGACAATCACACCAGCATTGTCCGGGCCACGCCAGCAACCAGCCGAAGGCTTTTTCGGTTGCTACTGCGGGTGCCACTGCCAGCTCGCCTGGCAGTGCCGATTACAGAGGGTATTGGCAATGCTTCCTCTCCACCGCAACGCGGCGATAACTAAATAAAGCCGGATGGCTTTCGTCAGCTGAACCTTGTCTCATTATTGTTTGGCTCTTATCGAACCAGCAGGCACACCGTCGCCGCGCTTCTTCTTGTCCTCATCCCAAGTCATGCTGCCGCCGCTGGGAATCTGGTTTTCGTACCAGCGAATGGTGTGCTCGGTTTCATATGCGACGGTTTGATCTTCTTCATCGACTCTGACAATCCAGTTGTCCGCCTTGTCGACGACCGTGATCACAGATTTGGTTGTCGTCGTTGTGTTGGACGAGCCGAACAGATTCCACCCGGAGTTCCTGCGGACGGGCTTCATCCTGGGAACGGGTTCTCCATTGGCGACGTTGACGTTCATCTCATGGCTGACCGGCAGCGTCGAAATCTTCAGCTTCCGCTCCCCCTCTTCCTCGAAGACCGTCACCGACTCCAACCATACAGAGCCGGGCGCTTGATGAGTTCCGAACGTAGCGAAGCTGAAATCACGCGGAACCGGTTCAGTGCCGCTGTTCCCGAGAATGATTGCGAGACCGAAAACTATCAGGGCCAGACATACAGCCGGTATCATTAACTTCTGAGTTCTCGTCTTCATTGATTTCACTTGTTCCGGATCACGGTGCGGATTGATTTCTTCTGGTCATCGTCTCAGTTACGATTGATTCGCTGGAGTCGTACGTCCAGATGACCTCACTCGTCTTCGCGGTCACTGTCTCAGCACTTTCATCAACGAACACCTCCCAACCCGCAGTCGGAGCGAAGGTAGTCTGCTTTCTCGGAGCCAGTTCGACCATCTGCGAGGGAGCCAGGGGATTCCAGGATGCCGGGTAGTGCCACCATCCCATCTCGTACATCTCCATCTTGGGAGGGCCACTCAAAGAGGGTTTATAATCTATGCCGAGAGCACGCGTTTGCTCCTGCACCGTCAGTTGGAGTTCATCGTCCACGGAAGTAATTTCGATCTTGTCCAACCAATCCGATTCCGTCGCCGTATACGTACCCGGTTCACGAATCACCATATCCCCCCGACCGCTTCGCCAGAACGCGTAGCTGCCGAAGAACAACGCGCAGGCGGCAAGCAGAATCCAGGTGCGTTTCCATTTGAAAAGTCGTCGCATGAGACCGCTCTCCATTACCGTTGATGGACAGCATGTCATGCTAACCGATGCGCGACGCGAACGCACGATCAAAGCGGTGGAAACAGCAATACGCTCTACGGCAGCAACCGGACCTGCTGATGCTGGCGGAGGATTTTCTGCAGTTGGACGCGGGTGGCGAGCGAGGTTTGCGGAATGCGGAAGGTGTAATTCGATGTTCCGTCGAGTTGCTGGAGGCGACTCCCTTCCAGTCCTTTCCGCTGCAGTTTCTGTCTTAAATGCACTGCGTTCCGATGGCCATCGACGGTGATGTACCAGTCGTTCTGATACTGTTTGAGCCGGACAGCGAATGTGAACATGTCGTTCCCTTCTGGAAAACCGGTTGTCGCGGATTGGCGGGGACAGTCCGTGCGCGGACAGGGGAACGCCAGCGGGTTCGGGTGAGCGGAACCGGCAACCGGGGTCTGAATCCGGACGCGTTCGGCAAAGTCGCGCAGTATGCAGTCTCGCGCGGTGCTGGCCCATAAGACCAGTTACGCAAAACAGGGCCCGGTCTCCTCGATCGATTTGGAAACGACCCGCGATAAAGCCCGGTCGAGGAGGAAGTCGAAATGCATTTGTCAGGTTTGTCCCGTCAGTCAGCCCCGGGAATCACCTGTGTCCATTTAAAGAGCTCTCCAACTCTGATCCTAGCGACAGCTGAAAAAAGAGCGAGGCCAATTTTGAAATCAGCATGAATTTGGGTGGATGTGTGCGCCTGTGCGCTTTTTTCGGCCAAAATGCTGTTCCCCTCTTCGCCCGCTTCTGTCTAAAATGCGATCTTCGCAGGAATACCCCCTCATCAACACCATCGCGGAACGCTCCCCGAACTTGCCTCACTTCCTTCCGTGCACATCGTAGCGGTTGTGGTTGCCGAGGTCCCACGCGTGTTGATTCGAGGTTTTGACAACAACCGTACGATCCCCCAGAAATCCAGGAGGGAAGGAAATCATGGCCGGGAAAACGTTATCCAAACTGTCCGCAGGTACGCGAATTCGGATCAAGGAAGGCACGCCTCTGCCCGAGTTCGCTGAAATCAACTGCGGCGGTTGGACCGGTGAAATCATGGATCAGATCGGCAAGAAAGCCAGTCCCCGTTACGTCATCCAGTGGGACGAGGAAACAGTCGCCCAGTTCGATGATGAGTACGTCACCCAGTGCGAAGCCAGAAACCTCTACCACCTGATGGCCTGCTTTGAACCGGACGATCTGGAAACCGTGGAATAATCCGGTCTCCTGCAATGGAGCAGTGACCTTACAGGACAAACCGAAACCTCGACGATTCCCCGGTCGAGGTTTCGGTTTTTTATTCGTCGCCGTTTGTCATCAGGGGGATGCGGCAAGCGAAGGAAACATCGGTAAGCCGATTTCCTCGCGGGAGGCGAAGGGTTCGCCATAAGCGGAATGGATCGACCATCCCCAGTAGCGGGCTCGATCACGGATGTCATCGAGAACCGTCGGGAACTCATCCGATCGCCCTGTCAGCATCTGCGATTCATAACATTGAATCGCTTGCATCTTCCCATCGATCTGCTTGCTGATGTCGATGACAAATGAGGGTTTGGGGTGAATCCGCAGGTGAATGCTCCAGTAATAGTAGAGCGTCGGCGGCCAGTACCGTTCGCCCGGAAGATCGACCTTCGAGAGCTTGGCCCAGAAACGGGCGTCGTCGATCAGTTGGGACGCGGCGACGTGATCGGGATGCACGTCTTCCCAATAAGGGGAGAGAATCACCCGCGGCCGGCTCAATCGGAAAACACCCGCCAGGGCGGCGCGCGCTTCGAGGGTGTTCTGCACCGACCTGTTCGGTAACCCCAGATTGCCTCGCCAGTCCAGTTTGAGCGCCTTCGTGGCGGCGGCCGTCTCTTTCGCCCGGATTTCCAACGAGCCATGCGGCGTTGGTTCCCCGTTGGTGAGGTCCAGCACCCCGACGGACATTCCCGCCGCTTTTGCGGTCAGAATGGTACCGCCGACACTGATTTCCGCGTCGTCCGGGTGCGTCGCCACGACCAGCAGATCGAGTTCGGGAGGGGTTAATTCCGGGGGAGAGGTGCTGCTCATATTCCTCTGGACTTCATTTCTGGATTCTGCAATAAATCGCCCACTCTCTCCTCAGACTTTCCACTATCCATCCCTGAGTGGTGGTCCTCCCGCCGAAACCCGGCTGAGCCCACGCCCGTTGTTTCATTGCGCCGTGTGATAAAACACACCAGGTGGCATGAAGATCATGTGGCTGGCTCCCGGATGGAGACCCCCTCATTCTACGTGGCCGTGCGCGCAATACAAGCTGACCCGAGTCGGGATCAGCCGCCTGAACCCCGATCGCCGCACCGTCCGAGGATTGACTCGCATGCATAAGTTCATCATCTGTCTTCTTCCACTGATCCTCTGTTGTGGTTGCGCGATGCTCGAAGAGGAAGCCGAAAATGCCACCATGGAGACCAAACGGCAGTTCCGCATCAAACCGAACGACTATGAAGACGGCACCGAAGAACTGGACGAAGACTGGTCATACGTCGGCGAGCAGGGACGTGCCGGCATGGAACGCGAACGCGACAGCGATCGCGTGCTGCGGAAATACCTGATGTCGGAGAAGGCCCGCGCCATCGAAAGTAATCTCGGCATCGATTGAAGCTGGCCTGACTGCTTTCGTGGTAGCACTGAAATTCAAAAACCCTCGGCCCGGATCACCAGGTCGAGGGTTTTTCGTTGAATACATGTTGTTTTGAGAGCGAATTCTCAGGACTTCTTCGCCGAGCGGCGGAGTCTATCGCTGCCGCCACCGCCTGCCGCGCCGCTTTCCGACGGCTTGCCGATGTTCTTCTCCACCGATTCCAGCAGGACTTCCATCGCGAACGGCTTTCGCAGGTAGTCGACGGCGCCGAGCATTTCGGCGTAGGCCTTGTGGCGCCCACCTTCGTTGGCGGTGATCATGATCACTTTCGGCGGCGTCTCGAGTGACTTCAGGTGTTCGAGAATCGGAAAACCGCCCATGCGGGGCATCATCATGTCGGTGATGACGAGATCCGGATTCTGGCTGTCGATCTGCTTCCGGCCCTCGAGACCGTTGGAGGCCGTCAGCACGTTGTACCCGGCCGCGCTCAGCACGTTGCTCAGGGTCGCGGAGATTTCTCGATCGTCATCAATGATCAAAATGGTTTGTGTCGACATTTTCTTGCTCAACAGATGGGCCGGGCGGAACGGCACAAAGGAGGGGTTCCGCAGGTTGGGTTTCGTGGGGCTGGCTTCGGAGGCCAAATGGGGCAGGTCCCGGGGAAACACGGATCTCCACGGAATGAATCGTACGCCGCCAGAGACGGCGGAGCAACACGTCGATCCCGGGAGAGGCGGGTAATTCAAAAATCCTGTTGCCGGGCAGGTGGGAGGCAATCATCAGGATCGACACGTCCGGCTTATGGTAATTGATGAGACCCGTTCCCCGCAATTATCCTCTCCCCACATCGAATTAAAAAACGACTCGAACTCGCATGTTCATCGCCATCGCTCCGCCGTAAACGGCTTCAGAACAGGGGGTTAAAGACCAGCCCCGACAGCAGTTTCGGGTAGAAAAACGTACTCTTCGGGGGCATCTTCTCCCGGTTTGACGCGATTTCCCGAACATGATCGATCCCCGCCGGGGGAACCAGCACGGCCAGGTCGCAGGTCCCCTCGGATAGCGCGTCATTTACCTCGGACATCAAATGCACGTACTTCCACGAGGGCTCCGCTCCCTTGGATCGCGGCTGGAGCAGGTCTCCCAGCACCAGTTTATGCAGCAGGCTCACCCCCAGTTCCCGCCAGGCGGGGCTCTGATCCGCGGCGAGTTGTTCCATCGGTGATCCATCAGTCAATTCCGCCAGCAGCCACTTTCCATCCGCGGCCGTGCCGAAACCAAGCACTCCCTGTTCGCCCGACATCTCCATGCTTTCCCAGGTCTCGGTCGCGCCGGCTTCTCCTTCTCCCTGCGGGGTGAGACGGAAGTTTTTCTCGAGCAGCGGAATGAGCTCTTCCTGCGTTAACTTGCCGAGGCCGCTCACCAGTCGATGTGTGGGAAGGATCGCCAGTCCCGGATCGGACATGCCGACGAACATCATCAGCACGTTGTTCGCCGGATGCTGTTCCGAGTCGAGTTTCCCCTCCTGTTTGAGCCACTCCCGATAGTTAAGTGCCGTTTCGTACCGGTGATGCCCGTCGGCGATGAAGATCGGCTTTTCGAACAGAATCTGCTGCACGGCGGAGATGGCCGCTCCATTCGAGACCGGCCAGAACCGGTGGATCACGCCCTGTTCGTCGGTGGCGACGAACGGCGGCGCGCCTTGTACGGCTTCTTCCAGAATCTGCTGCGCTGTTTCTTCCGGATCGGGAAAGAGTCCGAAGATGGGCGAGAGATTCATCTCGCAATGTTGCGTCAGGGCTAGGCGGTCCTTCTTCGGTCCGGGAAGCGTCTGCTCGTGCGGGAAGACTTTCCCTTCGCCGAATTCTTCCAGTCCACACCGTCCGAGAAACCCCTTCCGCAGATAGTGGGTCCCTTCCCAGTCAAATTCCTGATGATAGACGTAGAAGCAGTCTTCCTGGTCCTGCGCCAGCACGTTATCGCGCTGCCACGATCTCAGAAACTGGGCCGCCCGCTCGTAACGATCTTCGACGGAACTGTCCCCGACTTCTTCCCTGTTCAGGATCAGCCGGACGACGTTGCACGGATGCTGCTCATAAAGACGGGTCTGCCCCTCGGCGTTGATGACATCGTAAGGCGGGGCGGTGACATCGGAGAGATCACCCACCTGACCGAGATCGTAACGCCAACCCCGAAACGGAGAAACTTTCACCATGACTGTGCAGACCTCCCTGTTAGGAACCAAGTCTCAAAAGCAGCTGTAGATTCACGTAAATTTATTTTGACCGGGGCGAATGGAACTCCCGCTGGCGGGAATTCAGCCCACTGGGTTACCATCCAACCCGCCGCTATCATACAATGCCAGCGTCAACGCGAACACCGGTAGCGAGCGGGGTTCGCGGACAATCCCGGTGAGCGCCTCCTTCAGCGAACTTGTGTCAGAATTAGAATTCCAGGATCGATTAGTTCATGAATATCGTGATTCTCGGTGCCGGCACGGTGGGAACTTCCATCGCCGAGGTGCTCTGTGCCGCGCAGCACAATGTCTGCGTCGTCGACTCATCCCGCACCGCCCTCAATGAGGTCGAAGAACATCTCGATGTTCGCACCGTAAACGGATCCGCCTGTGACGCGGTCACTCTCTTTCAGGCGGGTATCTCCAGCGCCGACCTCTGCCTCGGATTATCGAGCACCGACGAAGTCAACCTCATCGGTTGCAGCATCTCCAAGGCGATGGGCGCCAGCCGCAGTATCGCCCGTGTCTTCGATCACAACTTTCTCGACAACAGCACCTTCGACTACCGCCGCCATTTTCAGATCGACCAGGTTCTCAGTCTCGAACATCTGACGGCGCTCGAACTCGCGCGCTCTATCCGCATTCAGCAACTCTTCGCCGTGGAAAACTTCGTGCGCGGCCGCGTCGAAGTCCAGGAGATTGCCGTCGAGTCCGACAGCAAAGCGGTGGGCGTTCCCCTCAAAGATCTCAAGCTGCCGCAAGGGGTGCGCATCGGGTTGATCTCGAACAGCGAACACGCTTACATCCCCGGGGCGAACGACGTTATCCGCGCGAATGAACATGTGACATTGATCGGCGAGACGGACAGCCTGGAGAAAGTGAAATCACTCTTCGAGCATCGGACTCCTTCCAAACTGAACGTGATGATCGCCGGGGGAGGGGAGATCGGTTACAGCCTGGCTAAACTGCTGACGGGCGGCCGCTACAATGTCACCCTCCTCGAATCGAACGCCGAGCGTTGCGCGTTCCTGGCGGACCGGCTTTCTTCCGTGACGGTGCTGCAGGTCGATATTGCCCGCCGGGCGGAACTGGAAGAAGCCCGCGTCGGCAAGACAGATATCTTCATCGCCGCCACCGGCCGCGATGAGGACAACATCATCTGCGGTGTCGAGGCCCGCGAACTCGGTTGCCGGCAGATCATGGCGGTCGTCCGTCGTTCCGACTACGTGAACGTGCTGGGCAAGGTCGGCATCGATGTCGCCGTCAGCCCGCGCGAAGTGATGGCCCGGCAGATTCTGGGCCTCGTGGAAACAGGTCCCCTCATCGGTCAATCCGAAATCTGCGGCGGCGAAGCGATCGTCTGCGAAGTCGAAGTGCAGGAGAATGTCCCCATCACCCAGAAGCCTCTGAGTGAAATCTCACTTCCCAGCGGCCTCGTCGTCGCCATCGAACGCGCGGGTTACGTCAAAGTCCCCGGTGCCAAAGACAAACTACAGGCCGGCGACATCGCCGTCATCATGACGCAAAAAGAAAACCGCCAGGAAATTCTCGACTTCTTTCGGTAGGGCGGGCGGCGAAGGTAATTGCGGGGTCGTATCGCACTGTTGTTTCAACGCTTCGAAAGACTCGATCGTCTGTTGGCTATAGTTATGGGGGCCTGAGACCGGCTTTAGGGAGCATGTAATGAAGTATTGTGTTTCATTCGCGATGATATGTATGTTGGTTGGGTGTTACGAAGGTTACGGAACTCACGAGGGTAAAGACGTATGGTATGATGACTGGAATGCCGGGGCAGGTGATCGCCCCATTCACGTCATGGAGGATGTTGAAGGAAAGCTCGTCGTTCTTAGTGATCATCGATACGCAAAAACCGCAGATAACGTATACCTAATGGGGATAAAGATTTATGACGCCGACCCCGATACATTTACTACGCTCGAGTATCCTTTCTCGAAGGACAAGAAGCATGTTTACTGCGGAAGTTTGTACCTCGTAGACGCCAATCCCGATGGGTTTCAGTTGCTCTTTCAAGAACCAACATTCGGAATGCTGATTCGTTCTGATAAAAAGCCGTTCATTAAAGTGTATGGAGATCATCCTGCGCTTGGACAGGAAAGCGAATATTGCACTAAGCCTGCATGGTCAACTGACGGAAAGTCTATTTATTATGCATACGCTAAGGTAGAGAAGGCTAATGCGAATAGCTTCACACCTTTAGATGGGCTGTATGGCAAGGACGACAAGAATATATTCTACGGACATGACGTAGTGGACGGTGCGGATCACAGCACTTTCGTTGTAGACGATCGTGGATATGCGCGAGACAAAGATCATTTTTTCGTAAAAGGGAAGCCCGCCAATGCCGCGCAAATGAAAGCCATATCTAAATCGATATCTAAATAGCGTATCGTGAAAAAAAACCGGCCGATGTCGAGTGTCCGTGCGGCCAGGATGCGGAGGAAGTGGTGGAAATGAAATCGATTCGCGAAGTGGTCGCTTTGGCCAGATCAGAAGGAGCTGAATGGGACTACGACCAGGGTTATGATGGTAAAACGCTCAGTGAAGTCAGTGTTGCTGGTCACATCATCGAATACATGTTGAATACCATCAATGACAAAAAGGACGCCCATAAGGCCATTGGTATTTTTGTTTCCAATGTCGCTCGGCGCTCGCTGCCGTGTTGGTTTTTATACTGCAATGACACACGCCCTTTGCATTTTGCAAATCGGCTGATCGAAGTATGGGCGGGCGACGCTGAGTCGGGTTTCGTGGAACTGGAATGGTGTGAACCGATTGTCCCGATGGAAAACGGGAAGCCGATAGGCGATTGCAGAGAAGAGGACACATCAGCTGCTGCCGAAGCTGTCGCTCAGGCGGCGAGATTCACGCGTAGTTTGGATTATGACAGTGCAGTTTTAGCGGTCACTTGCGCGTGTAATGCATTCTGCGTCTCTCCATTGCCCTCCTTACAATATGAAGAACGAGACGCAGAACTCGAAATTCTAACGTGGATGATGGATATTCTGATACCCAAGGCGATGTTGGGAGAAGATTTGACCAACGAGGAGCGTGATGCATTAGCGCTCTACGAGATTCCAGCCGTCATGCGGCAGAACACTCCCTTTAAGCGGTGAAAATCCCGAGTCGAAAAAGTGATCCGTCGACATCAGAAACCGGCAGGAAAATCTCGACTTAATTTGCTGACTGGCGCGTTGGGCATCGAAGTGCATTGTTCTTAAACACCAAGGCACCAGGGACACCAAGAGTTGCTGGGTAGTGAAAATCATAGAGCGAAAAGCATCGGCTGATTCTCGCCAGGCCATTTGACTTGTTCATTGAGAAAACCCGTCTCTGTCCTCCGTCTTCAAGTGCTTCCTCTACCGTCTGATCTTCTCGACGACCTGGTGCCCCTGGTCACCTGGTGGTGAATAAAGCCCTGCTACTCTTTCCGCGTCACATATGCTTTGAGGATGAATCCGGTCAGTAGGCCGACACCGAGGACGGCGAGGAAGGGAACCGGGCCGTCGAACTCTTCGAAGCCGTGTTTCATGTTGACGCCGAAGATCGCCGATAGCGTGGCGATCGGAAAGAAGAACGCGGCCAGCACGTTCAGGCGGTGCGCGGCGAGCGCCATCTGCTGGGCACTCTTCGCCTGGGCTTCGTGCTGTTTCGCGATGGCGTAATCGAGCCCGTGCCGGGCGTCCTGGTAGAGAAGATCGACCTTACGCTCGAGCACGTAGGCCCGGTCGCGATAGTCGATCAGTTCCCGGTCTTCCTTGAGTAACTGCCGCGCCTGCTGCAAGGTGATGTGCAGATTGCGGGTCGCCCGGAGCATCGGGGCGAGATCCCCCAGGGTCTGGAAGTAGTCATCCGAACTGTCGGCACTGTTGAATTCCGTCTCCAGTTCGTTGATCTCGCGTTCGTAGTCGTCGAGGTGCCGGGAGAGGGTGGTGACCTTCTCACCCTTGCTGTGCGCTTTCCATTTCCCCGCCGGGTCCTGCCAGAAGAAACGCCCCTCCCGGTGGGCGTCGTCCTTGCCGGGGGGGCCGTGGAGTACAATCAACAGGTGCCCGTCGTCCTTCATGGCCCGCTGACGACCGACCCGTTCCCCCAGACGATCTCGAAAGACCTGCGGCACCGACCAGTCGGCCGGCAGCAGCGATTTGTACTCGTTCACAGGTTCCGTTTTCATGTTGTGTTCGTTCATTTCAACGGGATAACGACGGCGGCCGCCAGGGGATCAGGAAAATCCCGGAGGGGGACCAATATCGTAAAACAAAAACAGACCCGGGGAAATGAATCCGCAGGTCTGGGGAAGTTCTATTTAACGACCAAGGCACGAAGGGGCAAACAGGCGAGGTCAAGCGTCCGGGCGAGGGGTGTGTATTCGCAGGTTTTCTTTAACACGAAGCGGGGAACGCGTCTCAGCGCCGCGCGCTCCCGGGATCAAAAATCAATGCACGCGGTGGCCCGGTTTGGCTCCGTCGTCCGGATTGAGGAGGAAGATTTCCTTTCCGCCCGCACCCGCCGCCGCAACCATCCCTTCGCTCATGCCGAACCGCATTTTCCGCGGTTTGAGATTTGCGACGCAGACGACGAGTCGACCGATGAGGTCTTCCGGTGCGTAAGCACTCTTGATTCCCGCGAAGACATTCCGGGTGGCATCACCGCCGAGGCTTAATGTCAGTTGCAGCAGTTTGTCGGCCCCTTCCACATGGTTCGCCTCGATGATCCGCGCGACGCGCAGGTCGACTTTGACGAAGTCTTCGATCGAACATTCTTCCGCCAACGGTTCCGCTTCGAGCGGTTCCGCACTGTCGTTCCACTGACTACCGGCGGCGGGGGCCTCCGCGCTGTTTTCGGCTTTGCTCTCTTCAACCATGATTTCAATACTCTTTTCTTCTACGCGTTTCAGCATGTGCTGGTACGCTTCAACTTTGTTTCCAGTTATGGGGGTCTGCGACTGCTCCCACGATGTGATCGGGTCGTTGAGCAGCTCACCTGTTTTCTGTGCGATTTCCGGCAGGACCGGGGAAAGGTAAATGACGATCTGGCGGAACAGGTTCAGGGCGACCGAACAGACTTCGCGCAGTTCGGTCGCTTTCTCCGGATCTTTCCGCAGTACCCACGGTTGTTTGTCTTCGACGTATTTGTTCGCCCGGTCGGCCTGCGCCATGATGAGCCGGATCGCCTGCGAGTAATCACAGTTTTCGTAGTACGACGCGATCTGTTCTCCCTCGGCCGCCGCCTGCTCGAAGAGCCCTTCATCAGCCGGGTAACTGTCGCAAAGTTCGCTTCCGGAGATGAACTTGGCGGCGCGCGACGCGATATTCACGACCTTACCGACCAGGTCCGAGTTGACCTTGTCGATGAAGTCCTGAAAGCTGAGGTCGAGGTCATCCAGCCGACTTCCCAGTTTGCTGGAGAAGTAATAACGCAGGAAGGTCGGATCGATATGATTGCCGAAGGTCGACGCTTTGATGAACGTCCCTTTCGACTTCGACATTTTCTCGCCATCGACCGTCAGGAACCCGTGGATATGGACCTTCGTCGGCAGTGTGAACCCGGCCGTCTTCAGCATCGCGGGCCAGAAGAGGGTATGGAAATACGTGATGTCCTTGCCGATGAAATGATGAATCTCCGTGTCCGGATTCTTCCACCAGTCCTCGGTCTGTTCGCCATGTTTCTGGCACCAGTCGTGCGTCGAACCGATGTAACCGATCGGCGCGTCGAACCAGACGTACCAGCAGTTATCGGTGCTGTCCGGGATCTCGAACCCAAAGTACGGTTTCGGCCGCGAGACATCCCAGTCCCGGAGCTTATCGCCGAGAAAATGTCCCTTCAGGTAGTTCGCAACTTCGTCCTGCAGGTGCTGACCACACTGGGTCCATTCCGTCAGGAAGTCGTGCAGCGGTTCGATCTGAATGAACAACTGCGTCGTCGCCTTCATCGTCGGCGTCGTACCCGAGAGCGTGCTGACCGGGTCGATCAACTCATCGGGGGTGTACGTGCAGCCGCACTTGTCACAGTTATCGCCGTATTGATCGGGCGATTTGCACCTGGGGCAGGTTCCTTTGACGAACCGGTCGGCAAGGAAGATTCCTTCCTGTTCGTCGAAGGGGCGGGTGACTTCGGCTTCGACCACGCGTCCCGCTTTGCGTTGTGCTTCCCAGATTTCATGGCAGAATTTGCGGTTGGATTCGCTGTTCGTGCTGCCGTAGTTGTCGAAGGCGACCTGAAACTTCGCGAAGTCGGCCTGATGCGCTTGGCTCATTTCGGCGATCAGGGCTTCTTCGCTGCGACCTTCCTGCCGGGCGCGCATCATGATGGCGGTGCCGTGCGTATCATCGGCGCAGACAAAGAGGCATTGATGACCCCGCAACTTCTGAAAACGGACCCAGATATCCGTCTGGATGTATTCCACCAGGTGACCGATGTGAATATGTCCGTTCGCATAGGGGAGCGCGGCGGTGACCAGGATGCGGCGCTTTGTCATGTATCGAATTCCATTCGGTGGCGCGGAGAAGGGGGATAAATCACCGGAAAATAACGTTTTAAGGATGACCCGACCGGTGCGGCGGCGTATTTTAGTCGACATCCCCCGCCGGTCGCAATGAGGGCTCCCGCGCTAAATGGAGTCCACCTCCGACAATCACGAGGGCTCGTGACAGAACCTTCTGATTAAGAACCGGAACAAATACGGCTGGTTCGCTTGAAATTCTCTCTGTTCCCGGGATTATGAGGAAGCTTCGCGCGGAGGAGTCGGCCTGATCCGATGAATCACGCGCGAGCAGCGTTCAGCGGGGATTGGCTTCAGCCTCCGAAACCGGTCCCTTCGCGATCACCTGAGCTTGATAACCACCACACGGACAAACACCACAGAAATATGACGGGCAATATGAGTTTCAAACAATCGGAGTGGGTCAAAGTCAAAAAGGTCAAAGGCAAAGGGCGGGGTGTCTTCGCCCGCAAATTCATTCCCAAGGGGACCGTGATCGAAAAAGTCCCCGTCCTTGTCATGCCGGCGGACGACATTTACGATACCTTCATCGCAGACTATGTCTTTGAATGGGGGAAGGGGACGGTCGCCCTGGCCCTCGGGTACGGATCGCTCTACAACCATTCCTTTAAAGCGAATTGCCGCTACGAAGACACCGGCAAGATGTCCAAATCGTACATCGCCGAACGCGACATCGAAGACGGGGAAGAGGTCACCATCAACTACAACGGGTCGCCGAAAGACAAAACAAAGGTCGGGTTCAGCGTGAAGTAGAGCGGTCCCCACCCGCTTTCTTTTCTCGCCTACAGAATGAACCCCCGGTCTCCGTCGATATAATCGTCTTGACAATACTTGTGTGGACAAGTATTCTTCCGGCATGGCCACTCCCACTCCCCATTCAACCGATTCGCTCCCCGCTTTTGACTCGTCCGAGCAGGAGGTCTATCTCCAGCTCTGGCGCTGTTATGACCGGCTGAAAGCGATCGAAGACGAGCTTTTCAACCGGCACGACTTGTCCGCCCAGCAGTACAACGCGCTCCGCCTGCTGGAGGCCGCCTCTCCCGAGGGAACGCCGACGATGGAGCTCGGACGCCGGTTGATTTCCCGGATGCCCGATACTACCCGCATGCTCGATCGACTTGAAAAACGGGGCTTGGTCAAACGGCAACGGCTCGCCGACAACCGCCGCGTCGTGGAAGTCATGATTACAGCGGACGGGAAAAAACTGCTCGAGAAAATGTCGGCGGACGTGGTCGCCATGCATAACCGGCAACTGGGCCACCTTGGTCCGCAGCAACAGCAGCAACTCGTCAAACTGCTGAAACTCGCCCGCAAACCGCACGAGGACAACCAGTGCGACTGGCTGGAATTCTGAATTGTCTCGCTTGATTTACACCCCTTGATGTCTTTTGTCAGGTTGCGTGAGAGTACACCCCGATGTCCGACAACGTTCCGGCTCCTGTTCCTTTCGATCCCGCCGCGCGGCCTGCCGGTCGAACCTGGCCATTTCTCATATGGCTGGCTCTCTTCTACATCGCCTGGCTGACGATTGTCATCACGGGGGACTACTGGCGGGACGTCGTCGCGCACTGGCCGATCGCGCTCTCGATGGCGTTCGGTTCGTACATTGCCGGGTCGACGCCGATGGGAGGGGGGACGGTCGGTTTCCCCGTCCTCGTGCTGTTCTTCGAGTTACCGGGTTCGCTTGGTCGAAACTTTGGCCTCGCCGTGCAATCGATCGGCATGGTTTCGGCCAGCATCTACATTCTCCCCGCCCGCCGGCCCCTCGACTGGCACCTGTTGCGTCCCGCGCTGGCAGGGACCATCATCGGTACACCCCTTGGCGCGGCCTTTGTCGCTCCGTTCATTCCCGACCTCTGGGTGAAACTGGTCTTCGCCGTCGTCTGGTGCAGCTTCGGCATTCTCCACCTCGTGAAGATCAACGAACTCATCGCCGCGCATGGAGAGAACACACGCTGGCGGCAACTCGACCGCCCGATCGGACTGGTGATCGGCATTACCGGGGGAATCGTCGCTTCGATCACCGGCGTCGGCATCGACATGATCGTCTACGCCATTCTCGTGCTGCTGTACCGCGCTGACTTGAAGACCGCTATCCCGACCTCTGTTATCCTGATGGCCGTCACCTCGGTCATCGGTATCTCATCGAACGTGGCGCTCTCGCGGTTTAACCCGGCACTGTACTACGTCGACCCGGAAGTCTTCGCCAACTGGCTCGCCGCCGCACCGGTTGTCGCCCTCGGAGCTCCCTTTGGTGCGCTTGTGGTGGAACTGATCTCGCGTAAGCCCACGCTGCTGCTTGTCTCATTTCTCTGCGTGGGTCAATTCATCTGGACGATCTTCGCCGAGCAGGTAACCGGCCTCTCGCTCGCGGGAGCGATCCTGGCCGTGCTGGCGGTGAACCTCGGTTTCCACGTGCTGTATAAATGGGGCCGTTCTGAAAGCGTCGTCGCGCCGGAAATCTTCGAACCGCCCACCGTTCCCCATCAGGAAACCATCGGCGACGATGTCATCTCCTGATTCGAACTGCTGATCTTCGCGGATAAAATTTTTAAACCACTAAGCCACCAAGGACACCAAGGGCTTTCTGGGATGCCATGTTGGTCAGCGAAATAAATCAATCTGTTTGAGATGGGCTGAGATCGGTTGGTTGAATAAAAAATAATCATCACGCGAACGCGTCCAATCGCTTCAACCGTCGACTTTTCCCATCGACAACTTGGTGTCCGTGGTGGCTTGGTGGTTCAAACAAAATCGCCGGGCTGTCGGCAGACGACAGAAGGTTTCAATTCACCTCGCCCGCGACGGGTTTGTCCGCAATGTCGAGATGTTTTTCGATGGTGCGTTCGATGAAGATTGCTTCGGCCTTGGATTCCAGCCCCTCCAGAATCGGCACCGGCGAATTGTCTTCCGAGAGGCCGTTCAGAGTATAGACCATCTTCAATAACGTATCGCCGCGATTAACTCCGGCATATTTCTCAAAAGCTTGCGTGACGTAGAACTGCTTCATCCCATCCACGGGAATGGAGACTGAGTTCTGGTCGTCGACGGAGGTCGTCAACAACAATTTTCTGCGTTCGAGAATACTGATTTCCCGGTATTGATCTCTGGCATTCAGCTTGGTGGAGATCAACAGGGCCAACATGGCTGTCAATCCGGTAACGATTCCGAAAACTAATCCCGTGATGGGGTCAATGTCCAGGCTGAGGGCAATGACGGGACAGAGCAGTACCCACGCTGATATCAGCAGAATGAGTGGTGTTTCGTGGGCCGGTCGGGGAACCTTATCCGGTGGCAGCGGGATCAGTACGAACAGACCCTGTTCCGATTCCCGGACTTCGATCCCTTCCGGTGCGGAGTCTTCGTACATCGCTTTTGACGGCGCAAGTGTTTCCTCGTTGTTGACCAGGTCCGAGATCGAAAGCCATGCCTCACAGTAGGTACACCGCGCGACACCGGCCGCCTGGTTCACATCTTTTTCGCGGATCGGCGCGCCGCATTTCGGGCAGGTGATGGAATTTACTTTTCCGGTTTCCTGTTGCTCATTCATATCTGACCTCATCATTCCACCTCACCTGCAACAGGGAGATCCGGCAGTTCCAGAAACCGCTCGATTTTGCCTTCTACGACCAGGGCCTCCTGCCTGGTCTTCAGGCCAGTCATCACTTTATGCGACGTATCATCGTTGAGCAGCACATGCACATTATAATAACGACGCGAGCGGTACGCCTTGTTGGAATGGTTGTATTCTTCATCCCGTTCTTCCGTGCTGTAAAACTGTTTGACCAGGCTCAGCGGGACTGTTTCCGGCGTGTCGCCGTAACCCGGTGAACGACAGCGCAAATGCTTGCCACGTACGATGCGAAGGGCCCGTGGTTCGCGACGCGCGCTCGCATCGGCTGAGGCGCCGGTAACGGCGGCGACGATAATAAAGATCGCGATCAATACAGCGACAAATGCCAACAGCGGCGCAATCGAGCCAAGGATGATCACGATCAAAAACATCACGACGAGGACCGCGACAACCATGCCGATCATCTCGGCGCAGCCATCGAAACTATCACCTTCGACCGGATCCACGGTAATGGCTAAATGATCTGCGGACTGCTCGATCCGCATATTGGGCGGAACCGGCAATTCCTTTCGATGTCGCTCACGCGGTGGCGGCTCGGGTAATTTCTTGAAGTCCTCGAGGTGCATCCACGCATCGCAATAGGAACACTTGGCGATCCCAGCGGCAGTGTTAACATCATCATCGCTGAGCGGACCACCGCATTTGAGACAGGCAAGGGGTTCCATGGAAGACCTCCTTCAGGGGAAAAGGGGGACAAGGCGGTGGGCTAGGCGTCGATTTCGGCCGGCACCGGGCGATGAGGGATACCGAGAAATTCTTCGATCTGGCGTTCGACAAGAATCGCGTCCGAGAGACTCGGCAATCCGGCAAAGACGATCGAAGAACTTCCATCCTGCTTGACCGCGCGAACCGTGTAGAGTTCACGCTGGCGACGGGTACGCGTCTGAATCCGGTCCGCTCCGCCGCTGAGTCCGTACGTGCAGTAGAGCTGTTCAATCTCTTTGACGGGGATCACCGGGCTCGTGCCACTCAGGGGATTCTGCTGGCAATACAGGTTGCCATGGCGTTCCACTTTGACGGTCTGGTCGGAACCAATGAACCGCATCACATTGACGATCTTCCGCGACGCAAAAATAAACATCAGCGCCATCCCGACCGGGATGGTGGCAAAAAACTTCGGGAATCCCGCCGTCAGAATGAAACCCGCGAAGACGAGCACGAAGATCAGGGGAACGACTCCGAACAAGGCTGTCATGGTCCCCATCGATTTGACAAACGGGGCGGCGGACTTGACCGTGATCGTAAGTTCGTGCGACGTGCGGTCGATTTGAATATTGTCCGGTACGGGGATCTGGTCGACTGGAACGGAGCGCATCGCCGATTGCGCAGCAGGCCGCGCGCCGACTTCTGCGGGCATGATCTCCGCGAGCGAAATCCAGTTCTCGCAATAATGGCACTTGGCCGCGCCGAGCGAAACATTGATATCCTCGTCGTTCAGCGGCGCATTGCATTTCGGGCAGTTGATCGATTCCACGAGACTGTTTCCGGAATTGGTAGAGAGATCGTGCTGGAGCATGGGCATAGTATGGGCCTGTTCAGGATAACGGGAAAAACCCGCGAATGGATCATCAGGAAAACGAATAGGGGCCAAATGCGAAAATTTTTTCTCACACTCCACCATAGAGCGCCCCGTCGAATTCGCCGGAACCGAAGTTGTTCTCGCCGCGTGGCTCACCTATATTGACGTCGCTGAATCCCTCCAATCGGATTCTCTGGACAGAAACGAATTTACGGACACCGGATGAGCCACCTCTCCTCACAAAAAGCACAGTTGCTCGATCTCGTCAGCGGGAAAGGCTTCACTGCGAATCAGTTTCTGGCGACGAGCACCGACATCGGTCAGTCGCTCTTGTCCGAATCGGCCACCTGCACGACGGAGCAACTCGAGCGATTGACGGTGGCCGACCTCGAATGGCTGTTCCAACTGTACGACGACCGCTGCTTTCATGGTCTCTGTCGCAAGCTCATCTTAGAGGCCGGCGTCGAACTCAGCTTCCGTTGTTCACGCCGCATGACGCGCGCGGGGGGCAAGACCACCCGCCGCACCTGGTCCCGTCCGCGTCGAGGACAGGCCCGGCAGGAATACGAAATCACCATCTCCCAGTTCCTGCTCGAAGATAACTTTGCCTCGCACAGCCGCCCGATCTCCGTCTGCGGGTATGTCTGCGAGCATCGCCTGCACGCGCTCCAACGGATCATGGAACATGAAATTGTCCACCTGATCGAAATGCTGCTCTGGGACGATTCCAGTTGCGCCGCCCGCCGGTTTCGGGGAATCGCCTCGCGCTGGTTTCAGCACCGGGAATTTAATCACCAGTTGATCACCCCGCGCGAGAAAGCGTATGTCGATCATGGAGTTCGTCCCGGATCCCTCGTACAATTCATGTACGAGGGGGAACCCCGAACCGGTGTCGTCAATCGTATCAGCAAGCGGGTGACCGTCCTCGTTCCCGACCCCCGCGGTGAACGCTACACCGATGGCCGCCGCTATATCAAATATTACGTTCCGCTCGCCTCGCTGAAACGAGTCGGGTAGGGGAAACGGTAGTCACCTACTCACGCCTTCTTTCCGCGCTCTCTTCAGGATTCTCCTACTCATGGCTCATCAATCCGAGTTCTCCGTGTTGCCGGCCGATGATCAACTGAAACAGGTCCTGCGCGATCTCCGTTTCGTACCGACGCAGAATGCGCATCCCGAGCATCTGACGAAAGACCAGATCGAACAGTTCAATGAACTCGGTTACCTCAAAGGGTTCCGGGTTTACACTCCCGAAGAGATGGAAGACATCCGCGCGTACTTCGATCGCCTGCTGGAAAAAGTCATCGCCGAAGGAGGGGACAGCTACTCGATCAGTACGGCGCACCGGAAGTATGGCCGTGTCTGGGATATCCTCAGGCATCAGCGGATCACCTGCCTGGTGAACGATCTTCTCGGTCCCGACGTCATCGGCTGGGGGTCGCATTTCTTCTGCAAGATGCCGCACGACGGCAAGCAGGTCGCTTGGCATCAGGACGCGAGTTACTGGCCGCTGACCCCCTCCAAAACAGCGACGGTCTGGCTCGCGATTGATGACGCCGATGTTGAAAACGCGTGCATGAAATTTCTCCCCGGTTCCCATCTGCACGGTGCGATCGCCTTCCGCAAAAGCGACGAAACCGAAGGGAATGTCCTCAACCAGACGGTCGAAGAGATCGAACAGTTCGGCGACCCCGTGAACGTCGAACTCAAAGCGGGCGAGATTTCCATTCACAGCGATTTGCTGCTGCACGGATCCGAAGCGAATGAATCCGACCGCCGCCGCTGCGGTCTGACACTCCGCTACTGTTCCGCCCACGTCC
>PABD01000044.1 GCA_002702685.1 Planctomyces sp. | reverse complement strand
GTCGGCACAATCTCCGATTCAGCCGACGACGGCGGTTCAGTTCCAGAAGAACGTTCCGAGTCAGTTCGCGCAGAAGCCCGCTGCCAGAGTGATCCCGAACTTCTACGAAAAAGAAATCCCCGAGTTCGATGAAGTTGCCGCGGAAAGCAGCAAGCCGAGCGTCTTTACCGAGACCCCGCGTGAACTTGAGCGGGCGGCCGTTGTCAGTATCGAACTCGAAGCGCTCGAAAAACCGGCCCCAGCCCCGGCTGCTGTCGCGAAACAGGAATCTTCCCCTTACATGAGAAATCTGCAGCAGACTTCCGGAACAGTTCCATCCATCGCCAACAGCATGGTGGCGGAGAACATCGCACAGGCTCCCGCGCGTTCGAATACTCAGATCGCTCGTCGCTCACCGCGAATCGCCGGGGCCAGTATGGTCGAAGACTGGACCGAAGAACGAATTGAAGACCTGCCTCCCATGGAATCGGTCGGAGCCTGGTTCGGGTATAACATGTACCCTGCCGATAACTGTCCTCCCATGCCCGAATGGAAATTCCGCGCCGAAGCTCTGTACTGGCATCGATCGGATCCCGAAGGGGGAGACCCGCTCCTGATTCGCGTCCCGGCCATGGCACCGCCCGGATCTTACATTGCGAACGACGTCGACTACGACAACGAACTGGGACACCGCTACCGTCTCGAACGGATGAACAACGATGGTTCCGGCTTTGACATGGAATACTTCGGCGTCAACGACTGGTCCGATACCGTTCGCTGGGTGGATGAGCAGATCTTTGTGCTGGGTACGGATATCGGTGCCGGTAGCGCCGCCATTTCTTCGGATTCCGAATTCCACAGCTGGGAGATCAACGGTCGCCGCGAGTGGGATCCCTGGACCACTTTCTTCGCCGGTTTCCGTTACATGAATCTCGATGAATACACCGGCGTCAGCGGTGCGGGAGATGTACAGAATGTCTTCGCGAGTATTGACGTCTCCAACAACCTGTATGGTGTCCAGCTCGGTCTGGATCGCACGCTGTTCGATAACGGGGGTGTGCTGACCGTCGACATGAGCTTCAACCTTGGTGTCTTTTACAATTCCATCGACGCACAGACAGTGAACTTCCCCACCGGTTTCGACACCGAGGAAGGCGCGGCATCGCTGTTGCGGGAACTCAACTTCAATATGAATCTTGCGGTCACCGATCATATCAGCCTGGTCGGAGGTTATACCCTGATCTGGCTCGATGACCTGGCCCTGGGTCCGGATCAATTCCGCCCCGGCGTCACCACGATCGATGAATCATCCAATATCTTCGTCCACGGGGGTAACCTCGGCCTGCAGTTCGTCTGGTAACAGCAACTGTCTTATACAATTGAAAACAACGCTTCTGCATGTCGGTTCCGCCGACGGGGGGATGCAGAAGCGTTTTTTCATGCGCTGTCAGAACGTAGCCGAATGACAATTCAAATCTTCGCCTGCCGGTAGTAGTACCAGCCTGGTACAAAGAAGCTGATCGCCGCCACCACCCCGAATAACGAGATGCTGAAGTCGAAGGGACTGTACGTCGCGATCAGTTGCATCAGGATGCTCGTGATAAAGAGAGCGCACGACTGCACATAGAATGCCCCCGTCAAGATGCCCGCTTTGATCAGAAAGACGCAACCCGAGATCAATCCGAGGACGGGTGACAACGACAGGACCGGGAGGTCCATCGCGTATTCGAGCCAGAACAGGAGCACGCTGGCGAAGAGTGTACCGGCCCAGACATGCGCGATCTGCCGCTCTACGAACGTCACCGGCCCAGCGCGGCGCCGGGCGTTCCAGAAGATGCCGCTCCAGATCCATAAGCCGGCCACCCAGATGGTGAGATACGGGAGACGGGTCTCCACCTGGCGGTATTGCAGGTAGTTCGTGAGCATGCAGATGAGCAGCAGGACGAGGCTGTGCCACATCCAGAGAATTCCCCAGTTCTCGAGAATGGGGGCATGATGCGTCTGCCGAAACATCCGCATCCAGATCTGCGACAGATGTGATGACCGCGCCGCGATCGGTTCATCGTTCAGATAAGACTTGAGATCGGCCTCGAGTTCGCGCGCCGACTGGTATCTCAGTTCCTGCGGTTTCTGCAAACACTTGAGCAGGATCAACTCCAGGTCGCGGTCGATCTGCGGGTTGAGCAGACGAGGACTGACCGGATCCTGATCCAGCACCCGCATCAGGACTTCGAGCGGGTTCGCTCCCTGAAAGGGGGCCACGCCGGTCAGCATGGCGTACAAGAGTGCGCCGAGCCCGTAGACGTCGGTCGTTTCGTCGAGGTTCATGCGGTCGCCCGCCGCCTGCTCGGGCGCCAGGTAACCGGGTGTACCGAGCACAGCCCCCGTCATCGTGATCCGATTGAGCGATGTCCCATCAATCGGTTTTGCCAACCTCGTCGTCTGTTCGATTTCGTAACGGCAGGCGAGCCCGAAATCACTCACATACGGGCAGTCGTGCTGGTCTATCAAAATGTTGCTCGGTTTGAGATCGCGGTGCAGAATCCCGTTCTGATGCGCCTCTGCCAGCGCGCCGGTGATGCTGACCATCAGCGCGGCGGCATTTCGATTCGATAAGGGGCCATTTCGCAATTTCTCGGCAAGGTTCGTCCCCACGATCATCTTCATCGTGAAGTAAGGCTGATCGTGAATCTCTCCCACTTCATAAACAGGAACAATATTCGGGTGCTGTAACTGCCCGGCTGTTTCGGCTTCCAGTTGAAAGCGGGACCGCTCTTCCTTCGAAGCCAGCGCGCCTTGGGAAATCATCTTGAGCGCCACGATGCGTCCCAGATTTTCCTGTCGCGCTTTGTAGACGACTCCCATTCCTCCCCTGCCGATCTCTTCCAGCAGTTCGAAATTTTCGACGTGCTGACGGGGGCGGCCCACTGTAACGACAGCCTCTTCAATAAAAACATCGGCAGTCGGGCCGACGGTCGAGGCTTGCTCTCCTCGAACTGATCTCGCTGGATCGGTCAGTTCCTGCTGCGCAAAATCGACGATCTTGAGTGTCGCCCATAGCTCTTTGAGATCCCCCGCATGGTCCGGATGCTCGGCAGATAGAACGCGCAAGCAGTCGTCGGTCGGCTCCTCCATCAACCGCTCGAGCAGCGACGAGAGCAGATCCTCTTCCGCGGAGATGTCAGAAGGAGTGGGATTGTCGGAACCGGGCTGCGTCACCTTCAGTATTTCCTTTAACGGGCTCAACTTTGATTTCTCGTTGGCAATGCTTTACGAATTTGGTCAACCGATCACATTTGTCCGTTATAGTATAGGCAGTCCCCCGATCCAAAACCGCTTTCAGTACTCGAGCCTGAGTCCGCTTTCCGTGAAAATACTCGCACTCAATTCATTCCATGGTGGGAGCCACCGGGCTTTTCTGCAGGGTTGGATTGCCCATAGCCGGCATCAGTTCGACCTGCGGACGATGTCGGGACACCATTGGAAATGGAGGATGCGGCATTCGGCACTGCATCTGGCAAATGAACTGGCGAAGGAGACTTCATTCGGCAACTACGACCTGCTCTTCTGCACCGATATGTTGAATCTCGCTGAATTCCGCGGCCTGGCGCCGCCTCATCTCGCCCGACTGCCGGCGGTCGTTTATTTCCACGAGAACCAGCTCACTTATCCCGTGAAACAGGAAGAAGAACGCGATCTCCATTTCGCCTACACGAATTTTTTGACTGCCCACGCGGCGGAATCTGTCTGGTTCAACTCCGATTTCCATCGCCTCGAATTCCTGAACGCACTTGAAGAGTGGTTGCCCAAGATGCCCGACGGCCGTGGGTTGAAACATCTGCTTCCCTCGATTCGAAAAAAAAGCTGCGTCCACTACCCGGGGCTCACGCTGCCGAAAGAACCACCCCGGCCGCGTGCGAATGCAACCAAGCCACTCCATCTGCTGTGGGTCTCCCGCTGGGAGCATGACAAGGGACCGGAGATTTTCTTTGCTGCCCTCTCTCTGCTGAAGCAGCGCCGAGTCCCCTTCCGTCTGAGTCTCCTCGGGGAATCTTACCCGCAGTCCCCGACGATCTTCGACCACGCCCGCTCGCAGTTCTCCGAGGAGATCACCCATTGGGGATATCTCCCCGACTACTCTGAGTATCAACGGACGCTCGGCGACGCCGATATCGTTGTCTCCACCGCCCGACACGAATTCTTCGGGATCGCCGTTCTCGAAGCCGTGGCGTCGGGGTGTCGACCGCTCGTACCCCATGCGCTCGCGTATCCGGAAGTGCTCCCCCCGGATGCCAGTTTCTTTCACGATAACCATCCCGAAACGATCGCCGACCGTCTCGAGAAATATGCCGAATCACTTTCCCAATCGCGGGCAGGTGACAACATGCTTCGTCAGGGATGGTATCGATTTGTCGCACGGTACGGCTGGGAATCGGTGAGTCCGCAGATGGACGAGGCGGTGACGGAAATCGTCGATTGTCACAAATGATGGATGGGTAAGTCATTGGAGCGGCTCAACCGGAGTTCTTCCTTGTGGCTGGGGGAAAAACCGGGTTAGAATGCGATCCTCCCCGCTTGCCAATCCCTCCCCAACTGCCACCCTCCTACCCAAACAGGCAATCTCATGCTGTCGAGAACGCATCAGAACCCGCTCCTCCACCTCATCGCCGTTCTCAGTGCCGGGCTCGCTCTTTCCATCGGCTGGGGTATCCGCGGCAACTATGGCCACGAAACGGGAGCGATGCTGCCCGGTCTGCTGACGGGGATTATCGTCTGCCTCTTTTCGCAGCGCGAAGACTGGCGGGAACGGGTCGGGTATTTTGCGATGTTCGGCGCCCTCGGATGGGGCTTCGGTGGTTCCATGTCCTACATGCAGATCGTCGGTTACACCCATTCCGGGCATTTTCCGTCGCAGATATACGGGTTCTACATGCTCTTCATGCTCGGGTACCTCTGGGCATGCCTCGGCGGTGCGGGGACGGCCATTCCGGCTGTTTATTCCCGTAAGGAACTGACCGACCTGTGCAAACCGCTGGCGTACCTGGTGGGCGTCTGGATTCTTATCTACCTGTACCGGGTCCCGCTGCAGACCGCAATCCAGGACATGCTGCACGAACCCGATGTTCAGGATGCGATGAGCCGTCACGCTTATGCCGTTTACTGGCTCGATTCCGACTGGTTACAGGTCCTGTTCGTACTGGGGTCCCTGCTTGTCTTCGATTTCTTCAATAAGCGGTACCAGCAGGGATGGTTGATTCCCCTGTTCGCCGCCGGTTTCGCCGTGCTGGGGACGATCGTCGCCGGGATTCTCGTCTGGCTCTTCGCGGACAACGTCGCCGCATGGAATCTGCAACTCGCCGACATGTTCTACTTCTCGCCCGTCTTCTTCGGCGCCCTGCTGGGAGCCGTTGTGGGGGTGAACCTATTCCTGCGGCAGGTCGGCCTCATCAAGAAGGAGAATGTCGAGAGCGGCTGGCTGCTCCTGACTTACCTCATCGCCGGGGGCGTCATCGGTGGGTTGCTGCACGCGGTTTTCAATGCGACCGGCATGAGTGACTGGTTTTACTATCACCTGGTCCGTTATTACGGCGACCAATCGACGCACAGCCTCGATGAGCTGATCTTCAATTGGCCTAACTTCACACTGTATGTCACCCCCTACCTCGGTTTGATCTTCGGGGCGATGGCGGCGATCGGCATTTACTTCTACCGCTACGGCGAATTCGCCTATGGTTCCAAGCTGTTCGTCTACATGGCGTGCGGCTGGTTTGTCGGTTTCCTCATTTTCCCCGTCATCTTCGACCTCCGCCTGACTCCTCCCCGTGGTGACAACTGGGCGGGTATTATCGGCACCTATGGTGGCGCGGTACTCTACTTCCTGCTCTATCATAAACGCGAAATCGTCATCGCCTCGGTCGTCTGCGGCATGATCGGCGGGATTGGTTTCTCGGGGATCGTCTGGCTGAAACTGATGCTTGTCTCCCTCGGTAACCCGGGGCTCGCCGAAGTCCCCGGATGGGCCGAAACCTGGACCGAATGGCAGCAGACTGCAGAACGCTCAACGCCTGCGCTCACTCCCGCCCCGGAATACACAGCGCTGTACGAGAACAACATTCTGCCGGAGATTCAGTCGTGGCAACATTGGCAGCATCAGAACTGGCACAGCTTCCTCGAACAGTCCTATGGCTTCGTGAATGGTTTGGGCGTCGTCATCGCGCTCGCGCTATTGCTTCCCTGCGTCGCACCGCTGAATAATACGAGCGCAAGAAAGCGGTGGACCGAGATTCTGGCCCTGATGGTCGCCGTCGCCGCCGTCAGTTATCTCAACCTGCAGAAGAACATCATGGGCTGGGTGCGCGATGGAATCATGGAGGCCGAAATGAAGGCCCCCTGGATTGAGAGCATCTCGTTCTCGGCGAACGGCTGGTTCCTCTTCTTCTACCTTGTCGGGTCAGGCGCGTTTCTATACCTGATGATTCAACATGGAAAACAGCGGATACCGATCGTCCCCTCGACCTGGCTGGGTCGCGGTCAACTGCTCTTCGTCCTGACGTGCTGGATCTTCGTGACTGCCAACGTCTCTCACGCGCTCCCCGGTTTCGCCGCTCAGCGCCTGTTGACCGAGGGAATCATCACGCTGAATGCGATCCTGTTGACCGTCCTCCTACTGACGGTCCGCCGCGAGAGCCTGTTCATCAATCCACAAACAGCCAGCGAAACCAACTGGGGGCAGATGCTGAGGAAATCGATCCTCGTCTGCGCGCTCGTCGCGTTGATTCTGCCACTTGTGGAAACTGGAACTGTGCGGGCAGTTTACGGCGACGCCCACGCTGGACATGCCGGCATGAACTTCCGCTTCGGCCCCAAAGCCGACTGGAAACACGAACCGAACCTGAAGAGCGAGAAGCATCAGTAGGCGGCGGTGGTGCTGAGATGCTCAGTGGCTACGACGCCTCTCACTCAATCCGCCCGCTCTCGCGTACTTTTGCTCCATCCCGCTTTTGAAGTTTATCCCCTAGGTCACCACGGGCCTGTTCGGCGTACTCGACGAGTTTCATAACGACGTCGGGATGAGCATCGATCACGTTCGTGCTTTCGCTGATATCTTCGTCCAGGTTGTAAAGCGCCATCTCCGTCTTCGGATAACTCTGTTTTCCGGGCTGGCCATCTTTGCCGGGAACATCAACGTGGCGGTAGCTGTGTGGGAAGTGCAATTTCCACGGACCGCTGCGAACGGCGTGCAGTTCTTCGATCCAGTAATAGTAATAGACCTCGTGCGGAGTCTTCGCGTCTTCGTCGCCGGTCATGAGCGGCAGGATGTTGAGACCATCGATCTCCCGTTCAGGCAATTCGGCGTCAATGATCTTCGCCAGGGTCGGCAGGATATCGATCGTTGCGGCAAGTTCGTCACAGGTCGTCCCTTCCGGGATATGCCCCGGCCAAGACATCACGCACGGAACTCGAACGCCCCCCTCCCACGCGGTCCCTTTTCCCTCTCGCAGCGGTTTGGCTGAACCTCCGTGTGGTCCGTAGGACAACCAGGGGCCGTTGTCCGACGTGTAAATGATGATCGTATTCTCCGCGAGTTGTAGGCGTTCGAGCATCTCGCGAATCTGGCCGACCGACCAGTCGATCTCCGCGATGACATCGCCGTATAATCCCTGTTCGGTTTTGCCATCGTACTTGTCACTCACAAAGAGCGGGACGTGCGGCATCGAATGCGCCACATAGAGGAAAAAGGGGCGATCCTGATTCCGTTCGATAAAGTCGACCGCGCGCTCGGTGTACTGAGTCGTCAACCTGGATTGATCGGGATTGGTTTCGAGAACGGTTTCATTTTCGATGAGCGGCAGCGGCGGGTAACGATCCCCACCAGTCGGATGAAAGGGCCACATGTCGTTGGAATAGGGAAGTCCGAAATACTCATCGAAACCGTGCCGCGTCGGCAGGAACTGCGGCGCGTCGCCAAGATGCCATTTGCCATACATCCCCGTGGCGTATCCCTTTTCCTGGAAGAATTCCGGCAGCAGAGTTTCGTCGGCGTGGATACCGATCTTTGCTCCGGGCCCCAGCGCGCCGCGAATGCCGATCCGATTGGGGTAACAGCCTGACAGCAGTGCCGCACGCGAAGCCGAGCAGACGGCTTGGGCGACATAGAAATTCGTGAATTTCCGACCGTCAGCCGCCAGCTGGTCGATGTGGGGTGTCTCGAAACCCTCTGCCCCGAAGACCCCCAAATCCGCGTAGCCCTGGTCGTCGGTGAAGACAATGACGACGTTTGGCAGTGAATTTGCTTCTTCTCCCCTCAGTTCCCTGTCCAGAAACAAGGTACCGACGAGTGAGAAAATGGCCCCCATCCGCAAGAGCAAACTAAATCTGTTAAGTATTGTACTTGAATGGATTTGAGACATTTTTTCTATACCTTTCCGCGTGGCTGGCTCTGGACGAGGGGTAAATCGACTTTAATGATATCATTGCAGAATCTGCAATTGATTTCAGCACCCGCGAAGGAAAACGGCTGTAACGATTACAATGGAGCTACATCCTTCCCACATTTTACAAACACAGGAACAGTTGCAGTCGAAGTCTTCCCCAAAGTTGTCCCAGCTGGCACGACTGGAACCGAAAAGTAAAAGATTGCGGACTGTAACGGTTATTCATGGTATCCAGCAAATTCGATGTTTGACCTGCGAAATAGACTGACTTATATTCAATCTGTCCCGCATTAAAGCTCAAGCGGGAACCTCACTATGAGGAAGCACAAAGTAGTCGAGAGCTCTGCATGAGTTCAAAAGCTCTGCATGAGTTCAAAACAAGTTGTCCGCTTTAATCGAGTTCCGGCAGACTTCGAGACTGAGTGACTATCAACCATCCGGCTTCCTGAACCTACTGAAGTAAATCACAACCCCGCAGAGATGGATTTCTGCCAGAACCCGACCTGACTCTATCCTGTAGCTTACGCAAGGCGGCGTATGCGAGAGTACGCCTGAGGTATGCTGCATGTTTAGAACGTTCACTCTGAAGCTGGCTTTCTCCGTCGTTTGTGCAATCAGTCTCTTGCACATTCATTCCCTGGAAGTCACCGCGGCGGAAACACTCGAACTGTCGAGCCAGACTCAGGTTCTCGAAGACGGTAAAGTCCACGAGCAATCGGGACGCTGGATCGAGGCGATCAATCTGTATGAGCAGGGTCTCAAAAAATGGCCCGAAGACTCGGACATTAAATACCACCTGCGAGTTTCGAAGATCCATTTCGGTATCGAACGCCGTTATGAAGATGACAGCTTCGAGAACGACCTGCTCCGCCAGTC
>PABD01000043.1 GCA_002702685.1 Planctomyces sp. | reverse complement strand
TCAGCAGCAGGCCAAACCCGATCCAGACCGCCGTGATGGAAAGCGAAGTCCCCGTTCCCCATTCCCGCTGAACGCCAATCGCGTAGGCTTCGAGGGTTACCAGAGCGAAACTTGCGAGGAGCGTGAAGGCACCGAAGACGGTCTTCCAGGTGCGGGCACTCAAATGGACTTCATTGGTATCGGGTGGAGTCATCGGGAACAGAGATTTCAACCTTGAGGCCCGCCGACAGAACCAGGCGGCAATCAGGATCAAGGTCCCATGTCCGAGGAAGCGCAGGTTCAATACGGGAAGTTGCCAGAATTGATAGTACCGTTGCGGATCGAGGGCGACGGGGAAAACGTCCTTCCATTCGATCAAGGTCGACATGCACCCCGCCGTGAGGCAAAGTGTACCCGCAAAGATCAGCCAGTAGACAAGCATCAATCCGCCGTGAGGTTTGTAGCGAGAGAAGTACAGCCAACTGATCAGGGCCGTGACGGCGAGCAGGATGGAAATCAGCGGAGCGTAAGCCTGCCGTATCCAGTCCATCAGATGCCCGATCATGTACGATTCATTGAAGACCAACACCATGAAGGTGAGAATCGCACCGATTATCAGCGTGCCAGAGACGGCGAGCATCTCCGAACCGAAGTCATCCGAGAAGAAATGCCAGCGCTCGGGGTAAGGTCCCTGCACTTCGGCCGACTTATGCTCTGCCTGACGGCGGTAGATCACTCCCAGGAGAACCAGAGCGGTGAACGAAGCCAGGAAGCACATGGAACGTTCATTAAACAGATCGAGAAATGCGAACTGATAGGCGAAATTTCCCGCAGGTATCACTGCCTGTTGTTTCACAAAGTTCCAATAACCCTTGTGCGGATTGCCGAGTGATTCGGCGGAATAGAACACGAGGAACAACTGCACGATCATCAACAGGATTAGACCAATCCCCCGCACGCGGACGTCCCGCATGCGGAATCCGACCAGTACCAGCATCACGCTTTGAGCCGTCCAGAGGATCGGAATCCAATGCCCTTCGAAATGCAGCGGTACGGCCAGAATCAGGAATATCGCCGACAGCCCCGCCTGTATACCGATCAGTCGTTTGTTGCCCGGGACTCGATATCGACAGATGGCGGCGAGCACCCCGTAGACGACGGCCATGCTGAAAGCTACCACGCCCTGCGTGTCGTTCCATGCTTCTTGAGTAATCCAGAGAAACCCACCGAGATAGATGAACGGGGTCGCGAGCATCACGATCAGATCGAATGCTTCGACCTCGCGTTTCTGAACCAGATGGTTCCAGACCGACAGCAGCGCGAACTGGCCAAAGAAAACGCTCATCCAGAGGAGGGTCTCTTTGACGTGGACCGGGTCGTAGTGCCGACCCAACCACGTCGTCCACGCTAGCGCTGTTCCGATCAGCGCGAGCAGTTGCAGCCACGACCACTTCCGCAAGGTCGTCACCAGAATGATGCCGAGGTTCAACGCGAACAGATAAGCAAACAGGGAATGCAGGCTGTGCGCGCCCGGCCAGAGCATCAAGGGTGTCAGGTAACCACCAAACATTCCAAGCAGCGCCGTTGCCTGCGTATCCGACCAGGCGGCGAAGCCGAGTGACATCGCCGTAACCAGACTCAATCCTGCCAGTCCGACATGCACCGGAACCAGGCCATACCATTCGACGGCGGCGAAAATCGAAAAGTACAGAATGCCCATCGCGGTACCGACGAGTCCCTGACTGACATACCGATAGTCACGTCGCATGGCCCAGATGCCCCCGCCGAAAGAGAGGAGTCCGGTGACGATGCCGATCAAGACGCGTTCGCGAGCGCCGATCCAACCCATGTCGATCGTGTATTTGAAAAAGAAACCGGCCCCGATGATGATCGTTACCGCTCCGAGCCACGACAGCCACTGCCCCGCGAGAATCTGCTCGAAGGTGGACTCTTCTTCGACATTGGCCGTCGCTTGCGAATCGGTCGCGGGTTTCTGTTTTCGCTGATGGAGCAGCGCGGTAATAGAACCGACGAACGAATCGTCGCTTGATGGCTCTCGTTCTTTCTGCGGTTCCGGCATCTTGCTTTCTTTTCTGACTCCAACTTCCTCAATCTCGAAGTCCAGGTCGGGCTCCGAACCATAAGGGGGATATTGTTCAGGTCGAACGGTCTCCGTCATCTTCGCAGGGGCCTGTTTCGGCTTTTCGGTAAGTGGCATGGCGGCATCCGGGGTCGCGTCCCGCTGAGTCTCCGCTGAGCCGGAAACTTTTTGCTCGAGACGGTGTATCCGTTGTTTGATTTTGTCGATTTCCGTCCGGTTCCCGTCAATCCTGGTCGTGGTATTGTTGGTCCAGGTGAAGATGGCGATCACTAAGAACAACATCATCAATATGAAGATGAGAATGCATAACTCCATCTTGGAGCTCCTTGATGGCAGCGGGACCGAAAACGATAGAGAGGACAGAAACAGAACCATCCCCTACCCTCAGCAGGCGAAGGATTTCGCAAAATGTCACTCTTTTTCCGGGCCAGCTGCGAATTTCGCGGGATTTCGTACCTTCCGGAAGTCGCTGTTGATGCTGGATTTCGCCCTATCCAGTTGGTACGTTGCAGGCCGGACCATCATTCCGCCCCCTACTCCGGCCAGAGGTTTTTCACATGCATCGCTCCCTTTCTTTCCCCTCATTCGCGTTTCTGTTCCTGCTGAGCACGTCCCTCTTCGCCGAGGAGCCGTATCAGCACGGGCCTGATTCCGAACGCCAATCGGGCGTGCCCCAGGGAGAAGTCTTCGAGGGAAGCTACACCAGTGACAACGTCTTCGCCGGGACGGTCCGCGACTATTACGTCTATGTCCCCGCCCAGTACCAACCGGGACAGGAGGCCTGTCTGATGGTCTTCCAGGATGGAGCGTCGTACGTCGATACCGAGAAAGATCAGCGCGTACCGATCGTGTTCGACAACCTGATCCACCAGGGAAAGATGCCGGTCACCATCGGCGTCTTCATTAACCCCGGTCAGTTCCCGCCGGAGAAAGAGGGAGCGAAAGCCAGATCAAACCGCAGCTTTGAATACGATACGCTGAGCGATCAATACGCCCGATTTCTCATTGAAGAATTTCTGCCGATGGTCGAAGAGAAGTACGACTTGAAATTCACGGACGATCCGGAAGGCCGCGCGATCTGTGGGATCAGTTCGGGCGGCATCTGCGCCTGGACTGTCGCTTGGGAACGGCCCGATTCATTCCGAAAAGTTCTATCGCACGTAGGAAGCTTCACGAATATTCGCGGCGGCCACGTCTACCCGGCGCTCATCCGTAAGACGGAGCCGAAACCGATCCGGGTCTTTCTGCAGGATGGAGAAAATGACCTCGACAATCAGCATGGCAACTGGCCGCTCTCGAACCAGCAGATGGCGGCAGCGCTCAAGTTCGCGAAGTACGATTACGAGTTTGTGTTCGGTGTCGGTGGCCACAATCACAAACACGGTGGCGCCATACTTCCCGAATCACTCACCTGGCTGTGGCGCGACTACCAGCCGAAGCAGTAACCGAGAGAGTAGCGAACACTCCGATACCGCGAGTTCAGCTGCAACTTCTGGTGGAAAAGATTCCGTTCCCGGAAATTACACCACGAGGCAGCAGCCCAGATGACTCACACCCTTCAGAGCAATCGAGTGTTCCGCGTTTGAGGAAGACGTTGAAAATCGAGCTTGCAATCGCACTGCTGGACGAGCCAGCAGTGGCACCCTAGATACTGTTCGTGACGTGATGCCAGTACGTTAAGCGAGCAACTCGTCTTTCACTTCACCGAAGACATCCGTCAGGCGATAGCGTCGCCCTTGATGTTTGTATGTCAGGCGCTCGTGATCGATGCCGAGGAGATGCAGCAGCGTCGCATGCAGATCATGCACGTGCACGGGCTTTTCGGCGATGTTGTAACCGAAGGGATCCGTTTCACCGTACTGCGTGCCGGGCTTGAGTCCTCCGCCCGCTCCCCACATGGTAAAGCAGCGGGGGTGATGATCACGGCCATAATCGGTCGCAGTCAGTTTTCCCTGGCTGTAGTTGGTCCGGCCGAATTCGCCCCCCCACAGCACGATCGTATCGTCGAGCATGCCTCGTTGTTTGAGATCGGTGAGCAGGGCCGCGCTCGCCTGGTCTGTTTCACGCGTCTGCGTGCGGATGGCGTTGGGCAGATTACCGTGCTGATCCCAGCCCTGATGATAAAGCTGAATGAACTGCACGTTGCGCTCGGCCAGTCGCCGGGCGAGCAGACAGTTCGCCGCGAACGTTCCCGGTTTACGCGCGTCCTCGCCGTAGAGTTCGAAAATGTGGTCCGGTTCGTCGGAGAGGTCGGTCACTTCCGGAACAGAGGTCTGCATCCGGTAAGCCATTTCGTACTGCGCGACACGGCTTTCGATCAGAGGATCGAGATTCTTTTCCTGTTCGAGTTGATGCAGTTCCTGCAGTCGATCGAGCATCTTGCGTCGCGATGCCGCGCTGATTCCGGCTGGATTCTGCAGGTAGAGTACGGGCTCGGCCCCCGCGCGAAACTGGACCCCTTCGTGAATCGACGGGAGGAAGCCGGTCCCCCACAACCGCGCGTAGAGCGGTTGCCCTCCCTTGTCCTTGGTGACGAGCACACAGAAGGTGGGCAGGTTTTCGTTGGCCGAACCGAGACCGTAACTGAGCCAGGCCCCCATCGACGGGCGGCCCGCGATCTGGGAGCCGGTTTGAAAGAAGGTGATCGCCGGGTCGTGGTTGATGGCCTCGGTGTGCATCGACTTGACGAGACAGAGGTCGTTGGCCTGCTTTGCCGTATGCGGCAGAAGTTCACTGAACCACATGCCGGCATCGCCATGTTGTTCGAAATTGAAGACCGAACCTGCCAATGGCAGCCGCGCCTGATTCGCCGACATCCCCGTCAGTCGCTGCCCCTGCCGGACCGATTCGGGCAGGTCCTTGCCGTTCTGCTCTTTCAGTACCGGCTTATAGTCAAACAGGTCGAGCTGCGACGGACCTCCCGACATGAAAAGGTAGATGACCCGTTTGGCTTTTGGCGGATGGTGATAGTCGGACAGAACACCACCGGTGGACAGTGTCTCCGCCTGTGCGGTCGATGACTGCAGCAACGTTCCGAGCGCTGCCGCACCGAGACCGGTAGCGGTCCGGCCAAGGAAGTGCCGTCGCGTCTGCTTGAGTAACTCGGATTCAGTAAAGAAGGACATGCTGAACCTCCGGGGTTCATTCTGTATAAGTGATCCTGAAATCCTCTGATGGGTTGCATCGAATCCTGCATTGCGGATTCGAGATCAGCCCCAACCGGGTTTCAGGATGGGTCTTAGTTTAATAATCAATCAGCGTCGAATGACGACTTCGTCGTAGTTGAACATCATCTGCGCGACAACCGTCATCGCCGCCTGTTCCGACTGGGGGATCTCTGTATTCACGGGGTGGTCCCCCTGCTTGAGCAGTTCAGCCGCATTCTCGGGATGTTTGCGGAAATCGTTGAGTTGTTCTTCAAAGACCTGCTTCAACAGTTCGAGTTCCCGGTCTTCCGGATAACGACTCGTCAGACTACGGAAGAGCCAGGTGAGTTGTTGGTTTCGATCTTCGGGGGCCTGCTCAATCGCTTTCACGGCGAGACCGCGGGCCGCTTCGATGTATTGAACATCGTTGAGCAGAACCAATGCCTGCAGCGGTGTCGCCGTCGTCTGCCGTTTCACGGTACAGACATCCCGTTTCGCCGCGTCGAGAGTAATCATCGCGGGCGGAGGGGAAGTCCGCTTCCAGAAGGTATAGAGACTGCGACGATGACTCCCCTCACCTTCGTCGCGTGTATAAACAGCGCTCGATTTTTCTTCCCACAGTCCCTCCGGTTGATACGGTTTCACCGGTGGACCGCCCTGTTTATCAATAAGCAACCCACTGACATACAGCGCCTGATCGCGCAACATCTCGGCGGAGAGTCGGAACCGGGGGCCCCGTCCGAGGAGCTCATTGTCAGGATCGCGAGCGTAGAGTTCTTTGCTCGCCAACGACGATTGTCGATAGGTCGCGGACAGAACGATCTCTTTGAGTAGTGCTTTGATATCCCAGCCAGAATCAATGAACTGATTCGCGAGATCATCAAGCAGGAGCGGGTGAGTCGGCAAAGCCCCCTGGCTGCCGAAGTCCTCGGGGGTCGTCACCAGCCCCTGTCCGAAGAACATTTGCCAGAAGCGGTTCACCGCCACTCGACTGGTCAAGGGTTGCTCGGGTGACGTCAGCCATTCGGCCAGACCGAGTCGGCCGCGCGACGCCCCTTCCGCGAGCGGCGGCAAGCTGGCAGGTGTTCCCCGCGTCACTTCTTCGCGGGGCGCGTCATAGGCACCGCGGTAAAGGACATGGGTCGTGCGGGGTTCGGCGAGTTCCTTCATCACCATCACTTCCGCAACCTGGTCGATCAACTCATTATGCTGTTTGCGAAGTGATGTCAGCTTACCGGATGCCTGCAGGTAATGATCGGAGTGGTGCGTCAGCCAATGCGCGAACAACTGCTCGCGTTCTTCTTCAGTCAGATCTTGCCCAGGCTTTGCGAGAAGTGCATTCAACGTCTCGCCATCATGCAGCTGTTTCACTTCGATCGTGGTCAGTTCCCGAATGTAGATTCGGAGTTCGTCCACTTCCCCATCGATAAACCCGCGATCACGGAACCGCTGACCAATGGTGAACTCCGTGGCGCCGCCGCCGGTAATTTCTTTGGCGAGCTTATCACGAACGATGTCGACCTCCGCCCGTTCGCCGTTGACGTAGAGCTGCAAGCCCACTGCCTGACTGGAACCATCGTAGGTGAGCGTCACATGTACCCATTCGTTGACGGGAAGAGCTTCTTTCGCCTGAATACCGATCGCGTTTCCGGGCCAGAAGTGAATGAGCCCCGCCGAAAGCTTTCCGTCTTCGATCAACAGCTGGTACCCGCGACTGCCGGCATCGGTCCACGCGCGGCTGCGATGATAAATTACGGCCCGTTCGGCGCGATGATCGGCTTTGATCCAGAGCGCGATACTGAACGGCTCCGAGCGATTGAAGTTGCCACCGGCATCGGTTCGGAAATTATTTTCGCCGCTCAATTTGAGGCCTTTTCCCTGGTAACCGTCGATATGTTCCGGATCGTCGCTCATCTTGCCGAACTGCGCGGGCGTGGCAAGGTTATCGATTCGCTTTTGCTCTTCCGCTTCGATGATCTCATCGAACGTGAATTTTCCGACCAGCCCTTTCTCCAGTCCTGTCTCGTCCGGATTCCGATTTGCCAGCCACTTTTCAAAGGAGGCCGATTCCGATTCGCGGACGGTCTGGAGTTCGGTAGCAGCTGCCGAGATTTGCGTGTTCAGAGACTTTAGTTGGTCCGCTTTGTCTTCTTCAGGGAGCAGCAAGGTCGGTGTAGGGACCGCATCCGTAAAATGCGAATAGAGGCCCGATTCATCGATGCTGTTAAAATAGGCCGAGAGTTCGTAGAACTCTTTCTGCGAGATCGGATCGAACTTGTGGTCATGACATTTGGAGCATTCGAGAGTCAGCCCCAGGAACGCGGTCCCGAAGGTCTGCGTCCGGTCGGACACGTATTCCTGACGGAACTCCTCCTCGATACTCCCCCCTTCATTCGTCTGACGATGGTGTCGATTGAACGCGGTCGCCAGAACCTGCTCTCGCGTCGGTTCTGGAAGCAGGTCACCGGCGAGCTGCCAGGTGACGAAGTCATCATAGGGGAGATTCTGATTGAAGGCATCGATCACCCAGTCGCGCCACGGCCACATTGCGCGATAGACGTCGGCCTGGTAACCATAGGTATCCGCATAGCGGGCAAGATCGAGCCAGTCGACCGCCATCCGCTCTCCGTAATGCGACGAAGCGAGCAGACGATCCACCACTTTCTCATACGCTTCCGGCGATTCATCTCCGAGGAAGGCATCAAGCTCTTCCAGGGTGGGAGGCAGCCCCGTCAGGTCGAAGGTCACCCGCCGCAGCCACTGCTCGCGGCTCACTTCAGGTGATGGCGCGAGGCCTTCCTGTTCCAGACGTTTCAGAACGAACCAGTCGATCCGGTTCCGGGGCCAATCGGTTTGTTTGACTTCGGGGAGTTGCACCGGTTCCAGGGGAATGAAAGACCAGTGCGACTTGTACTCCGCCCCCTGCTCGATCCATTTTTTGATGAGGGCGATCTCCCGCTCCGAGAGCGTGAGGTTGGAATCCGCCGGCGGCATCACCATGTATTCATCGTGAGAACTGATGCGTCGGAAGACTTCGCTCAGTTCCGCATTCCCGGGCGTAACATACTTGATGCCCGCTTCCTCATCGACCGTCTCTCCCAGTTGATCCGGCAGGTCGAGTCTCAGTCCGGCTTCGCGAGTCTCATTGTCGGGGCCGTGACAGTGAAAGCAGCGGTCAGAGATAATCGGACGGATATGAAAATTGAAGTCGATCTTGTCAGGCAACTCCGCCGCGCGAAGTGAAAGCGGACCTCCTGCGAACACGCTCAGGAGCGCGGCCAGACAAAGACATCGGGTGACCAGACAGGACACGGAGTACCTCATGGGCGGCCAGGAACAGGAAGACCGAAGGCGGGAAGAATCGGCGGCGGTTTTTCGAAGAGAGAAGTACCGCTATTTTACCCCCTCGGCCTGCCCTGCGGGACCATAAACTGGCTGAATCCACGCCTGTTTTTTATCGCCCGCCTGGGAAGGATTTGGATGATCGGCCGAGGACGTCACCTGGACCCGCACGTATAAGTCGTTGGGATGGAAGGTGTAGCGAGCCTCCGTTCCCGTGGAGGACTGCAGGACGGCACCGATGTCATCACTGTAGGTACGGGTGATATTTTCCTCTTCCCCTTTATCGTTCAGCACCGGTTGACTCGAAGCATCGAAGCCGGCGCGGGTGCCGATGAAGTCGATCGTATAAGTTTCCCCGTCAACCGGTTCCAATTCGACGGCGATTCCTGTTTCATCGCTCGAGACGCGATTCACTGTGACTCCGGAGGAGGAATAGAACTGACCGTCCTCAATCGCCGTGATCAAGGTGTTCGAGTTGAGTTCGTCGGCCAGCACCATGATCCAGGCGCGGCCCGGTTCGCTCCGTTTGGCAGGATGAGGCATGTTGTGGTAGCTGTGAGAATCGTCGGTTCCGAGGCCATACATCAGCGGCAGTTTCAGTTCCGCCACCCGGTGCGTCAGGACGATATCCCAGAGCCGCTCGGTATCGGCGTGAGTGTCGTCGCCGTTGTTGTTCACACCCGAGTGCCCGTTGTAAACCTCGAAGAAGTTCTCCCCCACGACGCGCATCAGGTCTTCGGCCGTGACCCCGTAGTGGAAGTTCGGATGATTGAGGTGAATCATCATCGGCTGCCCGGTCCGTTCCCGCTGTGCAATCGCTGCGTTCACATTGTTCTGCATCGTGTCGAGAATTGACTCCCCTTTCATCGGCGGAATCATCTCCTTCAGATTCGATATATTCATGTGAATCGGAGACGTCTTATAGATGTCGGTCACTTCTTCACCCAGCATCATGAGGAACGAACCCTCTTCGTTGAGCAATCCGGAAAACTCATCAAACGTCTTGAGGCGGACTTCGAGGATACCGTCGACCGTCCGTTCATCCACCCAGTTTTCGGGAAACCGGGCTTTAAGTTTATCGTAAGCCTCCCGGCCCCCTTTGCTCATATCGACATCGATCCAACGTTCATAATTGGCGAGCACGTTGTGATCGGTCAGCGCGAGGAACTGATATCCGTTTTCCTTGTACCAGAGGCCGATCATTTCCGGGTAATCGTCTCCATCAGACCAGTGCGAATGGGTATGCAGGTTCCCCTTGTACCACTGTTTTCCATCCTTCGCTTCGAGGTCTCCCGCATCCAGCGCGGAGGACATCAGGGACAGAGAAACAAGTGTGGCGAACAAGGCGGCGAATGAGCTGGGGGTGAGTTGAAGAGAACGCATGGGCAGGCACCGTATTGAAGTGAGGTAGGGGCGGGAGAGATGAAGACACTATAGCAAATTCCAGATAACCGTAGCGTGTTCTGGCGGCGCAGCCTGCTACTTTCAAGGGCTTTTCGGGTACGATAGCCGCCACACTTATCCTGGACAGGATCCAGCTCATTCATCATCCGCCAAAGCACAAGGAAAGGCAAACGGACTGTTGAATATTGAATGAACTTTTCAGAGAGTGGCTGCCGGAAAACAGGTATAAAAACAGCCGGGAGCATGTCTGCGTGACACACCCCCGGCTGAGGTCTCTGCTGCTGAATTCCGCTATCTCAAGCCATCAGTTCGTCGATGACGGTCGAGTCGCTGACGAGGTGCGTCGGGCGTCCCTGCGGCGTGTAGAGAATCTTGTTCGGGTCGATGCCCAGTTTGGTGTAGATCGTGGATACCAGGTTCTCGGGTGAGAGCACGCGTTCGACAGCCGAAAAGCCTTTACGGTCGGTGGCACCGACGACGGTTCCGCCGGGGGTCCCGCCACCGGCCATCAGGACGGACATCGCGCTCGCCCAGTGGTCACGACCGGCGGTCGACCGACCGGGAATCACGGAGATTTTCGGAGTCCGGCCGAACTCACCCATCGCGATGACGAGTGTCGAATCGAGCATTCCGCGTTCTTCGAGGTCGCTGATCAAGGTCCAGACAGTCTGGTCCCACTGCGGCAGGCGATCATTACAACGTTCGAAGATCGAATCATGATGGTCCCAGCCACCGTCATACACAGTCACGAAGGGCACACCCGCTTCGACGAGGCGGCGTGCGAGCAGACAGCGTTGACCGAAACCATTCCGCACATAACGATCCCGAACTTCGTCCGATTCTTTCGAAATATCGAACGCCTTCTGGGCTTCGGGGGACGTGATCAGGCTGTGTCCCTGGCGATAATATTCGTCGAGACCCAGCACCGGATCGCCCGCCACTTCGTCATCGAACCGCTTCATCTTGTCGACGAGCTGTCGCAGGTCGGTCCGTTTGTGGAAGCGATCATCGGTCAGTTCACGCGGGAGCGCGACATCACGGACGCGGAAGTTTTCTTTGTTGGGGTCGTCGCCGACAACAAAGGGGGCGTATTTCGCGCCGAGGAAATTCGGGCCACCAGAGCGCGACATGCTCGGCATGCTGAAATAGGGCGGCAGGCCGTTATCTTTGCCGAGCTGATGTGCCGTGACAGAACCCATGCTCGGATGGAAGCTGACGAAAGCACCACAACCGACCGGAATTCGCGGCGGGGCACCGGTGGTCATGTAGTGATTACCGGCGCCGTGGTTGCCCTGGTTATGTTTGATCGAGCGAATCATCGCGAACTTGTCGAGATTCTTCGCGAGCAGTTTCATGTTCTGCGAGAAATGCACGCCAGGAACGGCGGTCTGGATCGCGTCGAGCTCACCGCGATATTCCGCCGGAGCTTCGGGTTTCGGATCGAAGGTCTCGAAGTGAGTCGGACCACCGTCCATCCAGATCAGAATGCAGGCCGTCGCTTTACCGGATTTCGGTGTGTGGACGGCGTGAGCTTCGGTGGTACTGGCAGCTTGGGCCTGTGCCTGCAGCGCGCCTACGAATGATGCGCCGAATAAACCACCAATTCCAAGTTTCAAACAGTCGCGGCGGGTTGTTCCCTCGCAATTTCGGGTCACAGCCATGATTTACCCCGTCGTACCGATGTCCCATGGGGGAATGGAACAATCGTTTCTGTATCAGGTAGGAAAAAGCGATGCGTCGGTGAACTGGGTTCGTCACCGGGACCACATCAGGTCAGGATGTCGTTGTCTGCAGTACGCCGGTGATCGCGATGTCTTTAGTGACAGCAATCGCCAACAACGAGACTGCAAAGCGTGAGCTTGTTGGAAGGAATTATGTCTGCGGAGGATCGCCTC
>PABD01000042.1 GCA_002702685.1 Planctomyces sp. | reverse complement strand
CGGTCGATATCTGCCGGCGGCTGGGTACCGAAGGTCATCAGCTGTTTGAGCGCGGACATCATCTCACGCTGCGCCTGAGGATGTTTTTCATTCGAGCCGATGAGGATAAGCTGTTCGGCAAATCGTGTCTGGCCGCTGGTCGCCATTGCCTGTATCGCTCGGAGCCGCACCTGAAGTTCAGGGTGCTGCGCCAGGACGGCCAACTCCTGCATCGCGGGCGGGTAACCCAGCTGACTGGCCGCCACAACCACTTCAAATCGCAGTTCAGGCTCTGTTTCATTCAGGAGTGAAACCAATCCCTGTTCTTCCGGCAGCTGTTGGGGAGCTGTCGGGTAACGCGAATTCAGCAGGTTCGGATTCTGACAACGTCCGGCCAGGCGAATCGCCTGTAGCCGCAACCGCCGGTTCTGACGATCGTGGATCATGGGACGCAACCATTCGGCATACTCGGGGCGGGGATCGAATTCGATATACTCACAACCCAGCAGTTTGATGTCCGGCCAGGCATGGTGCAGCGCAATCCGCGCCAGTTCGCCCGACTGTGCCGTCCGGTCGCGCTCATACGACTTGAGAATCGCCCGCCAGACAAACTGGTCCTGCTCTTTCAGCATCCGGTCGCGAATCTGCGGGAAGATGTCCTCCGGCATCGAACGTCGTTCGGAAATCATCTGCAATTGCAGCGCCCCCTGTCGCCGGATGTTGACCTGCGGTGAGTCCAACTGCGTCGCCGCCTTGTAAACAGGGTGCACGACCGGTAACACGCGGGTGCGCAGTTCCTGCTGTAACTGGGGAGGTTGGCGGGGAGTCAACTGTTCCAGCAGCAGCGCATCCTGTTCGTTCAGTTGAGTCAGTCGCTGAATTTCTGTCTGAAAAGCAGGATCATCAGGGGTCTTCTGTGCGAGAACGCGTAGCCGCGTCCCGAGATCCTGCTGCTGCACATAGGGAGCCGGCTTCGCCACCATCGCCGCCGTCTGGACAACCGCTTCCAGGGTTTCTCCCTGCGGAATCTCATGTCGATCCGCCCATGCGTTCGCCGCAGACCGGCGTTCCGCAATCATTTCCTCCACAGGGAAGGTCTCTTCCGTCTTTGTGCGCTGGCGGATTTTTTCGAGACATGCCTTACGTGTAGTCAGAATCGGACATTCCTGCATGCCATACAGATAGATGGGGAGCGCCAGATGGTCGGGCCAGTCATTGAGCCCATTGATGATCGTGAGATGAATATCGTTGCGCGGGTCGAGGAACTGTTTGCGGATGTTGACGACCTGGCTCGCGTCCTGTTGCTGCAGCAATTCTTCGAGCGCCGTCTGGCGGACCTTCATTTCATCATCGTTGAGATAAGGAATGATCAGCTGCGGACTGATCATCGCGAGTCCGCGAACAGCGTTCTGCCGTTCAATCAGATTGGACGACTTTGCTGCGGCGTTGAGGGTCTCGATCGCCGTACCGGAACTGAACATGCCGAGCGCGCGATACGATGCGGACCGGGCAGACTTATCGGTATCCGTCATCTGCCTCTTCAAATGGTCGAGGGCTTCGGGATGATTGCTGTAAACCAGCCAGTAAGCGTAATACTCCCGCATCTTCGGATCACGACTCAACCGGAGATGATGAACCGAAGCCGGCCACAAGGCTTCATCGTGTGGTTTCCATTCCGACGACGGGATCGATCGCTGTGGTTGATATACGTTCTCCCAAGCATAGATCAGGCAAGCTTCCAGCGCAGCTTGCTGGAGAGCTCGATCAGCAGTCACCTCATCCGCGGGGGTGAGTGCTTCATCAATGCCGGGGATATCACCCGGCGAAACATCTCGCGCGACGCTGCGAAAGAGTTCCGATTTGATGGCGGCGGGCAGGCTCCCATCAGCGAGCGCGCGGCCCACCGGGGCGAGTTGTTCGATTGGGTCAACATCCGTTTTACTCGTCAGCACTCGACACCACGCTTCCGCCGCAGCGGCCCGCATGACGAGGGAAAGTTCGTGCTCTTCTTTTTCATAGGTCCAGCTGGTCGCAGACTCCTTGACGGAATCGAGCCACGTCGCTTTACGGGAATCGACGTTATCCCGGACCGATGTCGGCGATGAAGAAGGGGACTGACCGCGCGTTACCGGCACTGATTTTGAAGTCCCTTTTTTATCGACCGGCGGCGACAGCGTGTGGTATCGAAGTTCCCCGAGGACGATGGACTCGAGCGTCGGTGCGACAGAATGAGCTGCCTCAGGCTGAACGTGCCCCCACAGAATGGCGGCATTCCACCCCGAAAGAGAAGGCATCCGCGCCAGCTTCGCGATGATCGGTTCCGGCGGCGCGCTGTGCGGCCGACGCCGGTCATCGATCGGGTCGGATGAGATCGCAATCGAGATCGTCGTGGACGCCGGCTGCAGCAGTTCCGTAACCAACTGTTCCGTCTCGTCGCCGTTGCCATAACTCCACCGGTTACCTTCCGGCGCCCGGTTGGCCTGCCAGTAGGCCGCGATATTCCAGGACGGATTGCTCGACCAGTCGTCCTGGTTGAGTTCACGCGAATACATCGCAAGTTCAGGATTCAGTATGGCCGGATTCAGAATCGGTTGGGTTAGCGACAAGTTTTCCAGCGGGCGCACGCCGATCCGTTGACACCCCGTCATCAGGAGTGCCAGTCCGAAAATCAACAGTAGCCGTAGACGCAGTGATATCATCAGCAGCGCAGCAGGTTCTGGTTCGTGAGGTTGTCGCGAATGCCGCATTGAGAGCAAAGGGAGAGTCGCGGCGGGGCGGAAGAATAACAACTTCCGTCAAATCAGCCTATACCGTTCTGTATTTCAGGGCATTTCAAGTGCTCGAATCGATGCACGGTGACGCCACTCGATTTCCATAAAGAATGTCATTCTTACAACTCGCGCACGAGGTACCCCGGCAAACCCGGGAGTGGTCTTGAGTCATTTTTCGATTTCGGATAAAGATTCCGCCACAAATTCTCTCTCTCCACGGTTTCCCTGTTAACACCGTTCTCTTGCGGAGTCGCAGACAACATTGTCTGCTCTCTGTCCGCGCGCCTGTTTCGCTGCCGACAGAAGTCGATTCCCGCTCAATTGCGAACAATTGGAGTTTCTCTGATGAGTCGCCTGAATTTCATCGTCGTTGCGATGATTTTTGTCCTCGGATCATACGCTCACGCCGCTTCTCAGTTTCCGTACGAAGCTGTCGTTCAATCAGAAACCGCGCAGGTACGCAGCCAGAACAGCCAGCGCGCCGCCGTCACGAATGAGTTGCAATTCGGTGATCGCGTGGTGGTTTACGCTCATCAGCCGGGTGGCTGGTACAAGATTGTCCCACCGGAAGGGAGTTTCAGCCTGATCCCGAAAAGCGTCGTCGAAACCCGTCCCGATTCTTTCGGGAAAGGGATCGTGCTGCAGAATAACTCACCCGCCTATATGGGAAGCGCCGTTGGTGAACTGAATACCGGCGTGCACAACAAGCTGTCGAAGAACGATGAGGTCACGATTCTCGAAACCGTTACTCTCAATACTCAACGTGGTCCGGTGGAGATGTATAAGATCGCCCCCCCGGCGTATGAGTATCGCTGGATCGAAGGGGAGCACCTCGTTCCCGCCGATCAATTGAATACGAAACAGGACACGAACCCCTTCGCGCTGCGGGAAGAGCCGCAAGCTTACGGTGCCGCGCCGCAGAAACAGGATCCCTTCGCACAAACTGCCGAGGCGCCCAAGCCAAAAATAACGACCGTCGTCAAAGCAAATTCGGAACCTAAAGCTCCGGCGAGCAACAGTAAAGGGGTTCGACGTTCCGCGCCTCCGGAAGCTGACGTTGAAGCAGATCGCACAGCGCTGAGAGAGTTGGACCTTGCCTTCAAAGAGATGATCGATCTCGATCCGTCGGAATGGGATTTGAATGGTCTGGAAGCCGCCTATACGGAACTTCAAAAACAAACCAAACACGCCGCGATCGCCAGCCAGGTGGATCTCCGTCTCGGAGCCGTCACCCGTTATCGCAAAATCAAATCGGAATACGAAGAATTCGTTCAGCTGACCTCAGCGACGTCACAACGAGAACAGGAACTGAGCCAGCAGCAACAGCAGATCGCCCTGACCGTGGGAAGTGAACCGACCACCATTGTCAACGGCGAGGGCTTTGAATACGAAGGTGCGCCGAGTGAAACCATCGTCTCGAGCGAACAACCGACGCCGCTCATGGTGAATCCCACGCCGGATGGCGGACCGCAATTCGGGTCGACACCGCCCGAAACAATCGTCTCCCAACCCGCCGAAGCGCTCTCGCAGACTCGAGTCATCTCTCAACCGGGAGGACCACGTTCGCAGGGAGACCTGATCAGCGGTCCGCAGGGAATGACACTTTCGTCGCGTCCCTCTGCCGGTCCGCAATTGCAGGGACCGGTAATGGAAACATCGGAAACCGCCGGACCAACCATCGCAGCCCCCACAACTCCCGTTCCCACCCCGGCCGATCAGACAGAGACCTATCAGCAACCGACTCCGCTGAATTTGTCACCGCACCCCATCGCCGCAGCCGAAACGGGAATGCCGGAATTCGACGGAGCGGGCATTATTCAGCGAACGCTCAACCCGCGTCCGGGCCTGCCCCAACATGTGCTGACGAGCCCGGAAGGTCAGATCATTTCGTACATCACACCGCGGGGGAATCTCAACCTGGATCCGTACATCGGCAAGTCGATGGGGATTCAGGGTGAGGTGAAGTTCCAACCGGAACTGAACCGTCACGTGCTGATCATCGACCGCATGATGCCGGTATCGCTTACGCGGTAGCCAACTTCACTATGCCGAAACGACGGGCTCATCCACGGCTTCGATGTCACGATCGACTTTGTCTTTGAAGAGCAAGCCGAAGAAGACAAGTACGACAGCCGACATCGCGGTAGGGATGAGCCACAAGCTTCGCCAGTCGACCGGTCCGCCTTCCGGCGAATAATAGCCCTCCACGTAGCCGGCGACCTTGGCGCCGATCATCATGCCGAAACCGAGAGTGAACAGCACCAGCATTCCCTGGGCCTGACTGCGGATAGCCGGACCTGCAACTTTGTCGGTGTAGATTTGCCCAGTCACGAAGAAGAAGTCGTAACAGATACCATGCAGCACAATACCCCCGATCAGCATCCAGACCACCGGACCTTCGGCACCGAAGGCAAACAGTGAGTAGCGGACAACCCACGCCAGCATGCCGACGAGTAACATCTTCTTGACGCCCAACCGCTTGAAGAAGAACGGCATCGCGAGCATGAAGATGATCTCGGACATCTGCCCGAACGTCATTTTGAACGCCGGATTAGCCACCCCGACCGACTCGATATATTTCGCGGCAATCTGATAGTAGAACGCGAGCGGAATACAGATCAGGAACGAACTGACCATGAATGTCAGGTACGCGGGACGTTTCAACAGGACGAGAGCGTCCAAACCGAGAATCTCACGAACGGAAACCTTCTTGCCTCTTCCCGGTGGAGGCGTGTGCGGCAACGTGAAGCAGTAGATACCCATGACCAGTGACGCGAAGGTGGCAATCCAGAACGGATTGATCGTGGTATCCCAGGTAAAGAGACTGATGAGGACACCCGGAACGATCCAGCCGATCGTGCCGAAGACGCGAATCAGCGGGAAGGTCTTTTCCGAGTCTTCAATATTTTGCATCGCCAGCGAGTTCGTCAGCGCGAGTGTCGGATAGTAGCAGAGCATGTAGCCAAAGATGCAGGCGACGACCGTTCCTATCTCTTCCTGAGAAAGCGTGGCCCCTCCCTCGGCGTCTACGTTAATCTGCGACGTGACGAAATACATCATCCCGGCACCGATAAGGTGCAGCACTCCCAACACGCGTTCCGTCGAGAAGAAGCGGTCGGCAATCATTCCGACAATGAAGGGGGATAGAATACCCGCGAGCGGGCCAACGGCGTAGACGCTGCCGATGTTTTCGGGAATAAAGCCGACTCGCCTCAGATAGAGTGGAGCTGTTACATACCAGGATCCCCAAACGAAGAACTGAATGAACATCATGATCGAGAGTCTGGTTTGTATCGATTTCGAATCCATGCGGATTTCCCTTTCACCCTGTCACGTCGGCATTCGCAGCAGTGAATAAACACCACTGCGAGCTATAACTTCAGAAATATTCCAAGTACACGATAATGCCCACAAATCAGGACGTAAGCAACCGATAGCCGACCATTTCTTCAGCGATTGCGTTCAGCTTTTCGCGTCGTGCCGGTAAACCTGCTGATTCCAGCGGCACGATTGCTCAACGGGAGGGAAATAGAGAGTCGGGGTCGCTCCAGATGGGAGAATTCGCTATACCTGCCGTTTTCAGGGAGTCGCGGGACAGGAGGTCCATGATGGAGACATCTTTACATCAACAGCTCAAGCTCCACTACGCGGGCGAAGGGGATGAAATCGAGGTTCGCCTCGGCGATTACATCATTGATGTTGTCTCCGGAACGGAGCTCATCGAAATCCAGTGTGCCTCACTCTCCGCTATCCGCGACAAAATCCGCGATCTCCTCGCTTCTCACCCGGTTCGAGTCGTGAAGCCGCTCGCGGGACGGAAATACCTGGTTCGCAAGAAAGCACGCGGCAATAAGATTCTCTCCTCGCGTTTCAGTCCCGTTCGCGAAACCTGGATCGACCTGTTTGAAGAACTCGTCCACTTCGTGACTGTCTTCCCCCATGAGCAATTGACCCTCGAAGTGGCGCTGGTCGAACTTGAGGAACACCGCGTCCCGGTGAAACGGCGCGGATGGCGGAAGAAGGATTACCGTACGACCGATCGCCTGCTGAAGGGGGTCATGGAAACGAAGCAACTGCGAACGGCGTTTGATCTCTGGGAGCTGCTCCCCGCGCAGCCCGAGGGACAGTTCACGACGAGTGAGATTGCCGAAGCCGCTTCGGTTCCGCGTTGGACCGCGCAGAAAATCGCGTATTGTCTCCGCGAGACAGGCTGTATCCGTCTGGTGGGCAAACGCGGGAAAGCATTGCTCTACGAGTTGAACGAGGCCACTGTTCAACCGAAAGAGAAGTCGCGGAAATCGCGAAAGCAGGATGCCGCCTGATCAGCGCTGGAGCAGCGACTGAAACAGCGCCATGTACTTCGAGACCATGCCCTCGGCGCTGAATTCGCGGAACTTCTCAGCGGAGGTGCGGCCGAATTCGGCGATTTTTTCAGGATCGGCGAGAAGCTTCGTGAGCGCTTCCGCCATTGCAGCGTCGTCATCGATGTCGACGAGATATCCGTTTTCGCCCTCACTCAACATCAGGTTGCGTTTCTGGAAACGGGTGGAAACAATCGGCAGTCCAGCATAGGCCGCCTCCAGAGCGACGTACGGAAACCCCTCGTAGCGGCTGGTCATGCAGAAAATATCAAATCCCGGCATGCTCCAGTTCCCCGGCTGAGGGCCGAGAAAATAAACACGGTCAATGAGGTTGGCGTCCCGCGTCAGTTGCCGGAGTTGCGGCTCCAGTTCGCCGCCGCCGATCATCGCCAGAATCACATCCGGGAACTGTTCCGCGATGCGGGCATACGCTTTGATCATCACCTCCGGGCCCTTTTGCGGCTCCAGTCGTCCGACAAACCCAAGAACCCGTTTATCGAGTGGCAGGTCATAGGCCAGGCGGACTTCCTCCCGGGTCGGCAACGCGTAAGTATTCATGCAGTTCGGAATGGTGCGGATTTTGTCCGGCGCCAGCCCGAGTTCGACGAAGTGATCCGCTTCATCTTCGGAAACAGCTACCTGGCAGGTCGTGAATTTGTCGAGGATACGTTCGAAGGTGCCGTAGACGAAATTCGCTTTCTTCGAAATTCGCGGATCCAGAGTGCTGATGGCGTTCGGTGTGTAAACCACTACCGTTTTCAGTCCCCGCGCGGCGAGTCGAGCGATGGCCCCCCCTTTGGAGCTGTGACCGTGAACAATATCAAACGGTCCCTGTTGTTTCAGATACTTTCGCAACCGTCGCACAGATACGAAATCTTCCCTCGCGTTCACCTTCGCATTGATCGGGCACTCGAACACACTCGCGCCTCGCCGTTCGAACTCCGCCACCCTGTCGCGGAATTCGTTACTCATGCGTAGCGGGGAATAAACGAGATGCACGTCCACAGGCTCGTTGAGCAACCCGTCGACGAGATCCATCACACAGCGTCCGACACCGGCATTTGTCGCTTCGACCACCTGGGCGATCTTGAATCGGGATGGCGCACGACCACGTTCCGGAAGCTGCTCTTCACCCGGCGCCGTTCCCGTCAGCGAGTCAGTTTCTGTCAGATTGGTCGAAGAAGTCATGTGCACAGATTCCTGTTGGTATTGCGTAATTTGTAAAAAATCCCGCGAAAGCCATCGACCCTCATGAGGAGCCGATCGGTTCCCGGGCGGCTTTGTTCTCTTCGATCATGCGTTCGACAATCTCAACGAACTTGCGGCCCGTCCGCGAAATCTCGAAATGGTCGGTGGCGAACTGACGACCCCGTTGGCCGATTTCGTTGCGATCCTGCGCTGGAAGGTCGATAAACGTTTTCATCGCGGCGGCAAGCGCGGCGACGTCATTACGGGGGACAATGATGCCATGTTCACAGTCGATGAATCCCTCCGGTCGACCGGAGCAGTCGGTCATGATCACGGGCAGCGCGGCCCCCATCGCTTCGACAACGGAAAGCGGCCAACCTTCCCACTGGGCCGAATGCACGTACATATCCGCGGCACGCAACAGAAGCGGGCAGTCGTTCCTCCAACCCGCGAAGATGAAGCGATCCGCGAGGTTATTCTCCTGGAGATACGATTTGAGCGAACTGAAGTAGGCAGACATCTGAACGGCGTTCGGGCCGTCATGCACATCGCCAACTTGAATCAGTTTCGCCTTGCGGCCACTGTCGATAACTTCCTTGAACGCCCGCGTCAGAACTTCGAGCCCTTTCTGAATGTCGATGCGACCGACGTTGACCAGCATCAGCTCATCCGGCCCGATCTGAAACTTTTCGCGAACCTGCTGCTTCTCATTGTCGCTGAAATCGGGGAAGTTGATCACGTCCACGCCATTGTACACAACGCAGGTCCGCTCGGAAGAAACGGAGAACCGCTCCCGCATCTCCTCTTCCACCGCGGGACTGCTGCAGATCGCCATCGTCAGATCGTTCTGCATCGCTCTCCGGTAATACGCTTCTTTGAGACGAGGCACGAACAGCGGCCCGTGAAAGTGATGCCGGTTTTGCAGCGAAAGTACTCCCGGGAGCTTCAAACGCGTCGCAGTCTTGAGCGCGACCGCTCGATCGCGGGCGTTGACGCCAATGACCACGTCCGCGCCGAAACCAGCGGCGATGCGGGCGGTCTTCGCAATGACGGATGGAAAAAGCGGGAAAGCGAGGTCGGGCAAAAGTTCCGTCTCGATCCCCGACTCCCGCAGTGAAATGACAAAACTCGTGAGCTCGGTCCCGCTTTGATCATTCACCTGCGGCTCCGGTCCGTGGATGACGAGGACCTCATGACCGGCGGCCACAAAGGCGTCAGCGTAGAACTTCGCCATCTTCGAGGCACCGGTAAAATCCGGTGTGCACAGAGTAATTACAATTCGAGACATAAGAGTGACCGCAAGCCTCTGGGGCAGGTTGGGGTAATAGTATCGAGCGGTTGAAGGTCAGTGGGTTATTGCCGTTTTGCACTCCGAAATTCAGTTTAAATACTCTTCGACCAGTTGCACAAACCGGCGGCTGGTTTTCTGAATTTCGAAGTATTCGGCAGCAAACCGGAAACCCGCTTCTCCGATTTCTTTCCTCTGCTCGTCGGAAAAACTCATCATTTCGACAGTCGCTCGGGCGAGGGCTTCAGGATCCTCTTTGGGAACGATGAAACCGTGCTTTCCCTGTTCGTAATTTTCGGGAATACCACAGCAGTCGGTCTGAATGCTTGGGAGCCGGGCCCCCATCGCTTCCACAACCGCGAGTGACCACCCTTCCCAGTGCGCAGAATGAACATAGATGTCGGCGGCTTTCAACAGGGTAGGGCAATCGTTTCGCCAGCCGGCCATATCGAAGTTTTCTTCGAGACCGTGCGACTTGATGTAGTGTACGATGCGTTCCTTGTACTTGAGAGTGTTCTGCCGATTCGGCCCGGCGATAACATCTCCCACTTGAATCAGTTTGAACTTCTTTCCGGGAAGCAGTTCTCTCACGCGGGTTATTGCCTTCGCGAGAGTTTCAAGCCCCTTCTGCGGATCGATCCGCCCTACGTTGATCAGCATCAGTTCGTCGATAGAGAGACCAAATTCGTCGCGAACCCGGCGGCAATCTTCGTCGCTGACGTCAGGAAAGTTGACGACTTCCACGCCGTTATACACGACGCAGGTCCGCTCGGCGGGCACACGAAAGCGGTTGACGACTTCGGATTGAACGACGGGACTTGTGCAGATCCCCATCGTCAGCTTCTGGCGGACAAGCCGCGAGAAGACAAACTCCTTCAGCTTCGGCACCGGCCAGCGACCGTGAAAGAGATGTTGATTCTGAAAAGACGTGATACCGGGCAGTTTCAGCGCCTCCGACACCTTGAGAGCAACCGGAATATCGCGCTGCTGAAATCCAATCAGACAATTCGCCTTGAGTCTCCGCGCCTCATCCATCGTTTGACGGATCACCGTCGGGCCGATCAGTTCTTTCAATTCCGGAACCAGTACGGTTTCAAATCCATCCTTACGCAATGCCTCGACAAAAGTCTGGTCCGACTTCTCCGAAACGATCTCCGGACCATGAATCAGAAAAACTTCATGCCCGGTTGCAATAAACGCCTGCCCGTACAGCCGCGCCATTTTGCACGCCCCGGTAAAATTCGGGTTTGACAATGTCATTCCAATACGGGCCATGTCGGGCGGATTTCATTCAGTGATTTGAGTGTGAGGACCGTCACATCCGGAACTGAGGGTGATAAATCCTTACCGGTTTGAAGCTGGAATTCGGAAGTCTCCTTACTTCGAGTGGAAGTCGGCACTCACAGCGAATTCAGTATGACAGTCTGAAAAAGGTCAAGGAGCGGGAGCCAGGGCGGTGAGGATTCAATGTCGCCACCGCACGTTCACTGCGGAAACGTGCGGCGGCCTGGACACAGAAAATTGATCAAGGTGGGACTTCGATTCCAAGCTTGCAACAGTCCTGCCGGCTCCGGGAATCAATACGCCCCTTCACGGAGCAGTACAACCTTGAGCGTACGCATCAGGATGTGGATGTCGAGCCAGACAGACCAGTTGCGGACATAGAAGCGGTCGAATTCGACGCGTTCTTCGTAAGTGGTATTATTCCGCCCCGAAATCTGCCAGAGGCCAGTCAGCCCCGGGGTCACTTCTGAATAGAGTCGGAATTCGTCGTTGTAGCGTGCAATTTCATCTTCCGGGATGGGCCGGGGACCAACGAGGCTCATTTCGCCTTTAAGCACATTCCACAACTGCGGAAGTTCGTCGAGGCTCGTCTTGCGAATGATCTTTCCGATGCTCGTAATACGAGGATCGTTTTTCAATTTGGCAATCTGACGCCACTCTTCACGCGCTTCTTCGTTCTCCGCGAGATACTTCTCGAGGACTTTGTCCGCGTCGCAAACCATGGAGCGGAATTTGAGCGGGTAGAAAGTACGGCCATTCCGTCCGACGCGTTCGATTCTGACCAGCACTGGGCCGGGGGACATGAGTTTTATGCAGATAGCGATCGTCAATAGCAATGGTGAAATCAGCAATCCGCCGACAACTGTCAGGATGATGTCCATGGATCGCTTCAGAATTCGCGGCCAGGGAAGAATCAGCCGTTCCTGGATGTTGATCCCGGTCAGACCATTACAGTCGTGGCAGCGATTCCACAGCGATGGAATCTGCATGTTGTCGGGGATGATAACCACGTTCGGAAATGAACCAGACAAACGCTCGACCTGACGTTCAAACGTTCGAGGATTTGGCGATAGCTCACTCTGCATCACGAACAGCCAGTAAGCCGAGTGTTCACGAGCGATGTCGACGATATCGTTGATTCCACCAACACGCGGAACACGTCCGCTTTCGAGCCCAATGTCATCGAATTTGTCGAAAACAAGGCCGATGGGTTTGATCCCCTGACGGGAGTTTTGATGTAGTGAGTTGTAGAGACGTTCGGCTGTTTTCCCTCTCCCCAGAATCAGTGCGGGCTGCCCCCACCAGCGTGCTGCGGTGCAGAAGGAACGGACACCTGAACGGAACGTAGGAATCAGGAAAAGAGTGAGAAGCCACGTCATACAGATACTCATGAGTGGCGATGGACCTGAGGAATAAGCGGCCACACCGACGGCAGACATCATCATAAACAATGAAGTCCCGAGCAATAACTGCCGAGTTTCCAGAACACGGTGCAGTCCCGCAGCCGGATACAGTCCGAGAAAACCGAAGACGAGCAACATCGTGACGGAGAGCACGGGGACCGAGGTTTCCAGCGGCAGAGTGGGATATCCGACCAAAGAAACAGCAACCTGACTCCACCACGCGGAGCAGAGCAGAGAGACCAAGTCGGACAGAACAAGAGGAATCGTCGTGAGAATAACCTGACGGGAGAAACTCGCCCCAACGGGAACGATTTCGCGCGGGGTGCTGTAGTGAAGTTCTTCGACCTCACGAGTGTCAAGAGGCGTCGGATCCACATCATGATGTGACTCGTATGCAAGCAAACTTCCAGATTCAGAGTTGAGTACTGTCATGGAGTAAGGAGCCCTTCCTGAGTCCTTTGAGGGGACAATTCAGTGATTCGGCGATAAGCGAGAAGTCGGGAATCGAGCGTCAGAGAATTATCAATGTCTGCACGTTTGAAGAATTAAATAGCCTCGAAACGACGCACACTGTCACAAAATTGAGCAACTGATTGAATCATTCTGCGTCAGATGGGGCTGTACCGCCCCTGTCTTGTAAAGATTGCAAAACTCGTTCCATAACTCTTACACATCCATTAAGTCGCGTCATACTCCTATTTTGGACAGACGGTCCGCCCACCAAAATCCGCACCTCAGTCAGACAGGAAAGAACGGGCATTTAAGATAAACCAAAATTGTCCGATATTCCTACATCTGGCCATTTTGGAGGAAAGAGGCGATCCATGTAAATACTGACGACCAAGCATCCTGATCAATCTACGGCTTTTATTCTGCACTACACAAGTTGCGGGTACAAGCGTGGTCAGGGACATTCAGCTGTTTTTCGCAAATTGGAAACACAATCTTTCGAAGGCCTTAGTATTGGCAAAATCCGGGCTGGAATCGCCAAACCTTTCGGGCCGTAATGCGCACTGTTTACGCAGGAGCGACATGCGACCGCGATTGAAAAACCGAGCGGTAGAATCCTACTTTGGGAACGTAGTTGCGTTTCTCCAAACGCATCACCGGTTGTTTGAACTCAGGTTGCGAGCTGAAGGACCATCGATCCAAAGAGATCGTACGTCCGGGACTCCATTCACGTTTTGAGTTGCCGGGAGGGATTCGGCAGGTGGGGGCGATAACAGGAGGGTCGTCTTGGATCATTAAGCACGAGCGACAACGCCCATTGTCTAACCGACTGGGCGAATCGTCAAGAATCTAATGTTATCTTTCGATGAAATGTGACCTGGTTAAATTTGCATCAGGGATACTCTTATCAATACACCTACATATAAGCACAACTGAGACTGTTGGCGAGTTCTCGAATTGATCACAATCTCGAACAAGAATGCATGTCTATCCCATCGAATCCTGCGCGTCGTGGAGGCGTGTGCCAACAAAAAAACATCCCCGGCAAAACCGGGGATGTTCATGACTCTGAAGAAGACTCGTTCTATTACGCTTTCGATTTGCGAGCAGCGGTCTTCGTGTAGTTGGTGTAATAGGATCGGGATTCTTTGGCGGAGTAGCTCGCGTATTTGCCTCCGCTGTAGTAGCCACCCGATTGAGAATCGTAACCTGTCATGGTGACCCCGAGAATATTGGCGGCAACACCATTCAGGATCTCTATCGCCCGCAGTGCTTCCGGACGACCATTCTTTTTGAAACGCAGGTTGAGGATGACGACATCGGCACGGGGAGCCACGGCGGTAGCATCGCTCACCACCAGTAGCGGCGGGGAGTCGATCACGACGAAGTCGTACTGCTCACGAACCACGGCCAGAAGACGGCTGAATGACTCCTGGTTAAGAAGTTCGGCCGGATTTTCGGGAACGGGACCACAGGGCAGGGCGGTCAGATTCTCCACTTCCGTCTCCTGAATGGCATCGGGAATTTCCGCTTCGCCACGGAGGACGCTGGACAGTCCGACCGACGTATCGAGACCAAACAACTTGTCGACCATCGGCAGTCGCATGTCGCAGTCGATCAGCAAGACGCTCTTGCCCGTTTGCGCGAGTGAGATCGCCAGGTTGGCGGTGGTCACCGATTTACCATCTTTGGGATTGGGGCTGGTGAACTGAACCACTTTAGGCGTACTGCCATGAGTACCATAGTACAGGTTCGTACGTAGGGCCCGGAAGATCTCGGCCTCCGGTGACTGCGGGATATGATGGGTCACCAGAACCGGCGACAATCGTGAACCACGATCGGCGAGCTTGGTGATACGACGAACGTTTAATCGGGGAATGTGAGCCAGAACAGGTGACCGCAAGGTTTCGCGGATCTGTTCGGGGCTGCGGAAGGTCGAGTCGGCGAGGTCAATCACGGCAGCCATCAGCCCCCCGAAAATGAATCCGAAAAACGCACCAGGCAGAATACCGAGTAACAGTGACGTTTTTGCACTTCTGACTTCGTTCAGATTGCCCATCGAATGCACCTGCAGCAGGTCGTAGTCTTCGAGCAGGGCAATGTCGTTCAGACGCTGAATCGATACCGAACGGAGTTCTTTTTTCAGTTCGCGTTCGTCACTCAGCAATTCCTGGTTGAGTTTGAAGTTGGCGACCAGTTTGGCCTGGGACTCGGCGGCGTCGCGATACTGCTTGAGCATCTCCTCCCGTTGCTTGATGTCTTCCAGGTCTTTTTCGAGCTGTGTGACGTACGCCGAAACCAATTGGATCGGCTCAATGGGTTCCGGGTTTGTAGCGGAGGGATCAGGAATCTCTTCTTTGCTCCGATCGAGCAGCATTTCGAGGTCCCGCAGGTTCTCTTCCGCTTCCCGAACCTTCGGGTGGTTGGCACCGAATTCAGACTGACGCTCGGCCAGACTCAGGCGGGCCGAGACGAGCGTATCGAATTCGGTGTCGGCGGTTTTTGCTCGCAGAATCTGATTCGCCTGCGAAACCTCGGTCGTTGCCGTGTTCGTGGCAATCTGGACTCCAAGGTTTTCGACGCTCAGAATCAGTCCCATCCGCTCTACGCTCTCCGCGGAGATAAGGGCCAGACGCTGAAAGTCGTTGTATTTTTCCCGGTTCTCGGGCTTTAACGACTCCTTAATGATTTCCAGGCGGGATTCCGAAGCATACCGCTGGAACTGCAGCAGGCGCAGTTGAGTTTCGTAGTCGTTCAGCGTGTTAAGATACACGTTCACGGAATCCGAGTCGGATGTGTAGAACTGCGACGATTCCACGAAATTCTTGTATTTGGCCTGAATAGATTCCCATTCTTCCTCGGCTTTTTTGAAGTCGGCGCGAATGTTTTCCGCTGCGTCATTGACAGGGTTCCTGTAGGTCTCTTCCACGTGATCCTGGTAGGCATTGAGAATCGCCTGCAGAACACGCGGGGTATCTTCCTTATTGGTGTGCTCAAAGGTGGCATAGATCCAGTGACCACCGCTGACAGCCACGTTGCCCTCTTCACCCTGGGTGCTGAGGAACAGGTGCTGGATCACGTAGTCGACGACCGTTTCCCCCTCTTTCACTTCTTCCAGCAACGACGGACAGGTCAGCAGGTTGACGGGTTTACCATCTTCCTCGAGTCCACTTTCGAGACCGGCGCTGACGATCTTGTAACTCGACATGATCTTCATCTGGTTCGCCAGTTCATCTTCCATCCGGCGGAAATCCCCCGGACTGGTGCTCTCCGCTGCTTCAGTTGCGAGGTTTGGGTCACGGCGGATGATGTGAATCTGAGCTTCCGATTTCCATTTTTCCTTCAACTGAAGGATACCGAGCGTTCCGAGCGCGACCCCCACCACGACGAAGAACAGGATGATTCCGATGCGACGACGAAGAATCGACAGAACATCAAGAATACCGTGCAACGGGGATTGCGAAGAAAGGGTTTCGGGGAGCGGAGCAGTGGGCATAGTCGATACTCGCAAGTAGTTAGATATAGGTAGTTGTTTGTCGATGAAGAAGGCTGCGCAGAGGACGCGCAAACCGATTCGTGCGTCAACGCAGTCTGGCCACGCGGCACAGGTCAAAAGCCATGGAGGACTTCAGGCCTTGTCGCGGAAGTTCAGCCGGAGAACGCGAACCAGCTGAGGAGGGGGAGTTGGGAGGGATGCCCGCAGAGATTTTCGTTGACCTTGTTGCACATATTTCCCCCATCCTGTTCCGGGACGGTGTCAACTGTCAAGTAGATGTTTCCGCTGTAGTCTTAAAAACGGAAAACTACGTCCGACACGTCTCCGATTGTCACAATATGGGAGAAATGGAGCGTTTCCCAGCCGGATTCAGGAGATTTGGCCACTCTTAATTGCGCGACGAATGCTGTTTCGCTCTTCACCCAATTTCGCGGAAGGCGGCCCCGTGTCCGCCGGGGTGATGTTGATAGCCGGGGATCGAGCGAGAAGCGGGCCTGCCTCTATTCGGCCTGCTCGACAGCGGCTTCGCTGTCGGCGGCTCCCGTGTTATCAAACAGGTGCGGAAGCATGATCACGGCGGCACCAAGGATAGCGACCACCACAATGATGGAGATCGCGGTAATCAGACTGATCATCAGCACACGGCGGTCGGTCTTTTTCCGTGGCGCTGCCGGCTTCTTTTTCTTTTTTTCCTCTTTGGGAATCGTCGGCATTTTCTTGCTCGCCTCGCTGATCCGGCGCGACGCGATCGGCTTGAGCGAACGGATTTCATCGGTGATCGAGGAATCGCCTTCGTCTGCGTTCCCCTCAGGATCCGCATCGCCATCGACCGGTTTCAATACCATCGGTCCATTGCATTTCGTGCAGCGGACTTTTTTGCCGATCATCTTCTCATCGGGGATTTTGAACTTCGAGTTGCACGTGGGGCATTGAGCAGTGAAAGCTGGCAAGAGTCTCTCTCCGTCACGAAGGAGTTAAACGTTTCCCGAGTATCGACAACGCCTGGAGCGGCGGCGACGTTCGAGAATGCTGATTGAAGAAGGTAAACTTGCTGAAGGTGACTGTAGCTAAGGCGGAGCAGGGAGGGTGAGGCCACTGGAATAGCCGGGAAGAGCTGAGGTGAGACATATCAGGATACACGAAAGTCGGACCGTTGATAAGTCCTCCGACAGAGATTTAGAGGTCCAATTTTTCGAACTTGGTATCGACCTCAGCTATAAACCTGTCAACACGCACAGCTGAAACCGGGAGCAGACGTTCATGCTTATATGGCATAGGGGGAGAACCGAACAGCGAGCCCGAAGGTTCCGGACGAATGATCAAGCTGCGAAGGCTGGCATGCCTCCAACCGGGTCGATCGCGGGGTTGGTCGATTTGCGATCCCTGTGGACTGGGAATGCCCTGTCTGGAACGGTATCGTTGATCGCTGTTCCGTCTGCACTTACGCTCGCCCTCGTCTGACACAAGGATATCCCCCCGAGATGGCATCCATTCCGGAAACGGACCTCCCTCCCCTCTGGCGCGATCGCTCCTTCTGGGGGATGACGATTACGCAGTTTCTCGGCGCCTTTAATGACAACCTGTTCAAACAGCTGATTCTGCTCTTCTGCCTCGACCTCGCGGGTGGCGACCGGTACCAGACAATCGCCGCGGCTCTCTTCGCTCTCCCGTTTGTGCTGTTCTCCGGGTTCGCCGGTTTTCTTGCCGACAAACATTCCAAACGGAAAATCATCGTCCTCAGCAAAGTCGCCGAGATCGTCGTCATGGCGCTCGGACTGATCGCCTTCGCGATGGGCTTTCTGGGAACCGAAACGCTGTTGTGGATGCTCCTGATCGTACTCGCCTTTATGGGAATTCAGAGTGCCTTCTTCGGCCCGTCCAAATACGGCATCCTTCCGGAGATGCTGCGTAACGATGACCTGCCGCAGGCCAACGGAATTATTCAGATGACGACCTTCCTCGCGATCATCATGGGGACGGCCCTTGCTGGATACGGCAAAGAAACGGTGGGGTCCGAACTCTGGAAGGTCAGCCTCGCGTGCGTTGGCATTGCGATCGTCGGCACATTGACCTCACTCGCCGTTCGCAGAACCCCGATCGCCAAACCGGGCCTGGAGTTCGAACCCTCCGCCCTGGCGATGACCGCCAGTACCCGGCAGCTTCTCTGGGGAGACAAACTGCTGCTGGGGGTGCTGATGATCTCCTCGCTGTTCTGGTTTGTCGGCGGTGTGGTGCTGCTGGCCGTGAATCAGCTCGGCAAAGATTTGATGCAGTTGGGGGACGGTCGCACGAGTATGCTCTCCGCCTGCATGGGATTGGGGATCGGCGTCGGATGCGTGCTGGCAGGTCAATTATCGAAGCATGAGATTAACTTCAAAATCGTACGACAAGGGGCGTGGGGAATGGCGTTGTTCCTGATCCTGGTCCCGCTGGTCAGCTTCCCGGTCAACACAACAAAACTTCTGGAAGTCCCCGCCGGTGATGAGGTGGTTGTCGATAACGTTGTCGATAACACTGTCACCGAAGAGAACAACTCCAAGTCCGCCGGTAGCGAGCCATCTGATACCGTCGCCGACGCGTTGACCGCGCATTGGCAGAAAGAGACGCTCTGGGAGAAACTGTTCCCGATTAACTTCTGGGAATTCGCGACCCGCATCACTCTCATTGGCGCCGGATTGTGCGCCGGACTTTTTGCCGTGCCGCTGCAGACGTTTCTGCAATCCCGCCCTCCGGCCGATCAAAAAGGTCAGATGATCGGGGCGATGAACCTGATCAACTGGATTGGTATCCTGCTGGCGGCCTTCTTTCTGGGAGTACTGCAGACTGGCTTGAACGAAATTGAATTCTCACAGAAATGGGTGTTCCCCATTCTGGCGCTGATGATCGTCCCCGTCGCATTGTTCTTCAAACCGCCGACGGAAAAACTCTCCCATCAGGTCGGTCCGCATTCGTCCGTTCCCGGACAGGCCGACAACCCCGTTCAAGCCGATAACAATCCCGATACCGATGTTGAGTGATTTCGGTTCAAGAATTCCGCAAGAAGGTGATCGCCATGCGTCTGGCAGATAAGATTGTCGTCGTCACGGGAGGAGGGGCAGGAATCGGTAAGGCAATCTGCCTCCGTTTCGCCGAAGAAGGGGCCGAGGTAATTGTCGTGGATTGCGACGCGCCCGCGGGGGAAGCCACCGTCGCCGAGATCACCTCCGCCGGTGGTCGCGCGAGTTATCTTGCCTGCGATATCTCCAATGAAGATGATATCGCGACACTGGCTGGTGATGTCGAGG
>PABD01000041.1 GCA_002702685.1 Planctomyces sp. | reverse complement strand
CCCCACTCCGGATTGCCAAGTTTGGAAACGAGGTCGGATGCTTTCCCTTTGACTTTTTCGCCGGTGGGAATTTCGTATTCGACGTCCGCTTCGTCTTCGATGTGAGCGGCGAGGTGACGCAGTTGATCGGGCTGATCCCAGTCCATCCAGTACCCGAGACGGATCGATTGCTCGGTCTGCCGCGCGGCGAAGGTCAACACTCGTTTCTTGCAGGCGTTGACGAACTTGTCGATGCCGTATTCGGCGATGGCGTTCTTCGTGTCGAACCCGAAGGAACGTTCGACTTCGACCTCGACCCACAGACCCTGACAATCAAAGCCGTTCTGGTAGCGGAGCTCGCGGCCGCACATGGCGTAGTAACGCTGGAAGGCGTCTTTATAGGTACGCCCCCAGGCGTGGTGAACCCCCATCGGGTTATTCGCGGTGATCGGCCCGTCGAGGAACGACCACTTCGGTTTGCCGGCGTTTTTCTGGCGAAGCTTTTTGAAGACCTGGCCCTTGTTCCAGAACGTGAGAACTTCGTGTTCTCCGGAAACAAAAGCGGCATCCTGGGAAACTTTTTCGAACATCGATTTGGCTATCTGTCAGGGTTCAGCCTGATCTTCAGGCGAATGAAAGAGCGTCGTCCTCCAGATCCACGACACGGAGATCGGGACCGGGGATTTCAGTAGAGAGTGCACCTCTGGACCGGGTTCACGATCCACCGGTAAATTTAACGGTTCGCTATCGAGAAAACCAGTGGAGCGGATCGCGTACCGGAAGCGCGGTGCGGCCTGTGCGGGCCGGTCGGCGAAATCAGAGATTTTCGACGATTTCGGGGATCAATCGCGCGAGTCGTTCCCCTCCCTGAGCGGCGACGGCGAGGATTTTCGACAGTTCCGCCGGTTCGAGCGCATCGGGGAGGCAAAGGTCGGTGACGACCGAGAAGGCCAGCACCTTCAGTTCCGCATGCACCGCCACGAGGACCTCGGGGACGGTCGACATACCGACGACGTCGCCCCCAAGTGTCTTGAGCATGCGGTATTCCGCCCGGGTTTCGAGATTGGGTCCCATCACCGCCACGAAGACACCGGGGGCAACCGGTATTCCCAACCGGAGGGCGGTCTCACGGGCCAGTTGTTTGAGTTCCCGGTCATAGGGGGCCGACATATCGGGAAAACGAACGCCAAGACGATCGTCGTTGACGCCGCGCAGCGGGTTGTCGGGGAGCAGGTTGATGTGGTCCTCGATCACGACGATGTCGGCGAGGTCGAGTTGGGGATTGATCCCCCCCGCGGCGTTCGTGATGATCAACGTTTCGATACCGAGCGCCTTCATCACGCGAACTGGGAAGGTCACCTGCTGCATCGAGTAGCCTTCGTAGTAATGAAAGCGGCCTTCCATCGCGACGAAAGGGACGCCCCGCAGCTTTCCGCAAACCAGTTGGCCGGCATGAGACTGAACGGTCGAGGTGGGAAAGTGAGGAATATCGGCGTACGGGATCCGGACGTCGGCATCGATCTGTTTGGACAGGTCGCCGAGGCCTGTTCCCAATATGAGGCCGACCTTCGGTTTGCCGGACCATTTTTCCTGTATCAGCGCGACCGCTTCCGCAGTCTGTTCATAGATGCCCTGCATGATTCCCCTTCCTCGTTCGTATGGATTATCTCGGAACCTCGTTTCCGCCGCTCTGCGGGATGTCAGAAACGGAAAGTGAAAAACGCTTTGTCGAAAGGGTATCGACAAAGCGTTTCCCGTAGATTTTCATGCGGAGAGCGTGATGCCTGGTTGCGGGTGGGCTGTTTTCCGCTTGCCGCATCGGGCTCGATCCGAATGTTTTATTGATTTCGATCAATAATTGTCGACGTCGTCATCGTCGTCGAAGCCACCGAAGTCATCGTCTTCATAGTCGTCGTCGTAGTCGTCATCGTCTTCATCGAGATCGTCGAAGTCATCATCTTCGTCGTCTTCATCGTCGTCATCATCATCGAAGTCGTCTTCGTCGAATTCTTCCTCTTCGTCTTCGAAGTCCTCTTCCTCCTCCTCGAAATCGTCATCCTCGAAGTCGTCTTCGAGATCGTCTTCCTCTTCTTCATCATCCTGCATGACAACATCCAGCGTGACGATCGCGAGCCCGTTCTGCTTCTGCCACGATTCCATCAAACTCGATTGCAGGGTTGAGGAGCTTTCCGCTCCCCCCTTCTCACCTGACCATGCAACAACCATCCGTTTTCGCCTCTTTCAGTCGTACACCACAGAAGATTAATTTCCATCGACGCTCCAGCATTCTTCGACGGAACAATTCGATTGTTCAAAAGCCATAGATTGCAATTCCTGACAAACAAGTCAACTGCAAGCCGATAAAATCTGAAAATTTCCAGATTGTTTTTACGCAACAAAAACACAGAAAACAATCGACCCCGCCTTGCCCTGCGGGGACCCGTTCGCTCTCCCCTGTTTAGGGGGTTAAACGACTGCGCGCGAGACATGATTTCCCGCCAATTGACCCGCCGCGCGCGGCACCGAATAATTACCGCTCCCCACCTTTCGTTGTGAAGAAAGGAACGCGGGAAATCGTCTGTTCGAAACATCCAATAATCATCCCTGCCTCGCGCGTCAATGCCGATCGGGTCGGAACTTCGTGGACGAATTTATCTCCCTGTTCGGGATCAGGAGAATCGATTAAAAACCGATGAAGCTGGCCCCCACCAATAACCACTGTTTTTCAGAGGAACTTGAGCTCTTGCCGCTGCGTCATGGTCTCCGAATTGAAGACTCCCGCATCTGGGTGATCCATCGCCTGGAGGAATACGGACCGTTCGATTACGAATGGAGTCCGGACCTGCAGGGAATGGAGATGACGTACCAGGGACAGAAGTTCGGCGAGTACTGCAACTCTAACGAGTACTTTGCCGACCTGAGTGAGTTCAAGCTGCCCACCTCGGTCTATTCGGTCGCCACCATAGCGCTTGGTACATTAATCCAGGCGATTCTCAACGGCAAACCCTCCCCGCAACGGGAGTCGCTCATTCTACTCCGGCTGCGCAACAGTGAATTCTCGAAGTACGCGGCAACAGAGGGCGACGACCAAGGCCCGGGTGCGCGATGACCGTGACGTCACCCCATGACTGATTCGAGTGTGAGAGCCGACGTGTTTAGAAGCTTTCGCAGCAACCCGTTTCGAGGATCGTGGGGAGGTGACCGAGGAGGTCACGCCAGTTTGGTCTTTCCGCGGGGCGTTCGAAGACCTGTTTTCCACCGACGATCACCTGCTCGACATGCGTCTTGTGCTCGAAGGGATCCCCATCGTAGAGAACCAGGTCCGCCGCTTTCCCCGGTTCCAGGCTGCCGTAGCGCTCATCGAGATTCAAAATGCGGGCGGCATCCAGCGTAATCGATTTGAGCGCGTCGGCGTGCGACAGGCCATACGGGATCGCCATCGCCGCTTCATACCGGATCACACGCGTCTTCGGAACATAATTCTCCATCGCGCTGCCGATCGCGATGCGCGTCCCCTGCTTCGCCAGTACCCCGGCATTCCCCGTAAAGGAATGATACGTTTCCAGGTCACCGACTCGCTGCATGGTCGGATGCACAATCACAGGCGTCTCGGCTGCCTCCAGATTCTCGCCAACAAGGTAGGCTTCGCTCGCGAGCGTGAAGATCCCTTTGAGGCCGAACTCCTCGAGCAGCCGCACTCCCGTCAGCAGATCTTCCGCGCGTTGAGCGCCGATCATGACAGGGATCTGCTGCGTCAGGACCTGTTCGAGGATTTCCTGTTTGAGATCGCGTGCCTGCGGTTCTTCCGGTTTCGGCGGACGCTCGGCCATGGCCGGTTTCGAGCGATCGACTTCCTTATCGGTCGCGGCTTTCTCCGCTTCTTTCGCCTGTTTCTTTTCGAGTTTGCCGCGTGCATCCTGGAAGGTCTTGCGCAACATGGCCGCGACCCCCATCCGGGTACCGGGCGCTCCTGAGTACGCCGACTTCGGTTCGCCCCCCAGGTTCATCACCAGCATCTGCGGAAACCGGACGACCATCTCATCCGCGGTGAGTCCATGAGTCCGAAAAACTCCGCTCTGGCCCGCGATGAGGTTCGCGCGACCGGGCGACGCATGGATCAACGTGACCCCCTGCTGCATCAGGAATCGCAACAGCGGCTCCTGCGGGTTGAAGGCATCGAGCACGCGGAGTTCCGGTTGCAGCGGGCCCGATTTTTCATCGAGGTCCTGATCGCCGGGAATATTGTAGATGCCCGAAAGCGGAACAGCGCTGTAGGCATCAATCAAACCAGGGGTAACGGCGGTCGTCTCGATCACCGGCAGATTCTCGGGAGCTCCCAATTCCGCATAGGGCTTCACGGAGACAATTTCGCCGTCGCGTACCCAGACGCCTCCATCCTCGACGGGCTCGCCCGATACCGGGAAGACGATTTTCGCATGGATGACATATTCCGTGGTTCCCTCGGGGAGGGTCTGGGCCGATTTCTTTTCGTCCGCTGCTTTGCTTAATTCCGGAAAGGGTGCGTTATCGAGTGGTTGGGGGTATTCCGGTCGCAGGCTGTCATCCAGCAGCGCAAAGCCGCCGGTTTGATACCACCGTTCGTCTTCATCTTCGATCGAGAAATACTGTTTGCCTTCGATCCAGGTCTCGAGAACGCGCGTGTACGTGCTGAAGGGAGCGCCGTTCAGAATAACAAAGTCGGCGTCTTTTCCCGCAGCGAGTGAACCGACGCGATCGTCAATGTGCATGACTTCGGCCGCGTTGAGCGTAAGAGCCTTGAGCGCTTCCTCCTCGATGAGTCCCCCACGAACAGTAACCGCGGCCGTCCGCAGCAGGAAACGGCTTTCGGTGATCGGATCATCGGTATTGATAATGACCTTCACCCCCGCTTCGTTCAGGATCGCTCCCGTTTGTTCCAGCAGGTCGACCGTCTCGGCTTTTCCGCCCGGGCTGTCGAGGACAGTCATCGAAACAGGAACCCCTGCTTCGGCAAGTTCGTCCGCGATTTTGAAGCCTTCCGTGCCGTGCTGGATGACCACCTCGAAGTTGAACTCCCGCTTCAAACGGAGCACGGTCAGAATGTCATCCGCGCGGTGCGTGTGGAAATGGACGGTTCGCTTCTTTTCGAGGACTTCCACAATCGGTTCCAGTTCCAGATCGCGATCGGGTGCCTCAACGTCTTCCCCGGCCTCTTTCTGTTGACGGTATTTGTCCCATTTCGCCTTGTAATGCTGCGCTTTGAGAAAGGTCTCCCGCTGTAGCGCCGCGACTTTCATGCGCGTCGCCGGCGCCTGCCCGCGACTCCCGTAGTTACGTTTGGGATTCTCCCCGTTGGCCATTTTGAGACCACCCAGGGTTTTATCGGTATCGATCCACATCTGCTCGGGGGTGTACCCGCGCAGTTTGATATAGATCGTCTGCCCGCCAATGACGTTGCCACTTCCGGGCATCACGTTCGCCGCCGTGATCCCCCCTGAGAGGGCCATTTTGATCCCGGGATCGTACGGGTTGAGCGCGTCGAGCGCCCGGACGATTCCCTGTACCGGACCGGTCGATTCATTCCCATCGGCGTTCGCAGAGACACTTGGCCGGGAATAGACGCCCAGGTGCGAGTGCGTATCGATGAGACCGGGGATGATGACCTTCCTGCTGACGTCCCGAACTTCGGCTCCTTCCGGAATGGCGACCTGATCTTGAGGGCCGACGGCTTTGATTTTTCCCGCTTCGACGACCAGCGTGCCCGGATCGAAATTCTCTCCGGTGGCTGTGAGAATCCGCGCTCCCTGCCAGACAGTTACCGCCGCCGGGGATTTGGTCGCATCAGCAGCAGGGTCGGTCTCCGGTTCGGAAGACAACAACACGCCAGTTCCGCTCAATACAAGAGAGAGCATCAGGGCGAGGGAAAATGGCAGTTCGATATGAAATCTGGAGTTCAGACGGTGCAGGATCATCAGGGGGTCTGTTTCCGTAGCAGGGTTTCGCGAGCAGATGAAGTAATCGGACGGGGCCGGCCAGGCGAGGTTATGCCGATTTTGCCGGCTGGATCAGGGTTCGAACCGGGTCCGAGGGCGTCAAAGCGGGACGCCTCTTCCCTAGTCTACGCCATTTTAAAGCCGAGCGACGGAAACAAGTAAGGGGCGGAATTCAGACGATTTTCAGAATCTGCCGCGAATCAGGGCAAAATCGCCCCCTTTTCCGGCGAGCGGGGAGCGAAGGCGAAAGGACCGCAGAAAAAGGGGACTTTATCGAAACTCTTTTCCAAAGGGAGAAAACCGGGCAGCCCGGTAGTGAAACTATTCTTGAACAAGGCTTGATCTGAGTGAATACGACGGAATTACCGGCCCTCCCCTCACCGCAGAACGGCTTCGTCTTCGGCTGGAAACACGGGCAAAAGGACCAAACCCTCCCCATCAGGCACGTCCTTTGCTCAATCGCGTTTTGCGAAATAATTCACATCCGGCAGATCGCCTACGGCGTTATGGGCGCTCTCCACAATCTGATAAGGACAGTTTTCATTCTGATGTGACGGAATATGGAATCCGACTCCGTCGCGGCGTTATTCGGGGTGCCGACTAACTTCCCCTCCCCCTTCGGCACGCTGAGCACAACTCCCCCTGTCTGGCGGCCTCCTCTGCCGAGCCCGTTTCCATTTCTTTTGCATCTCCGATTGCCCGATCCCTGCTTTCGATCATGACTACGATCGTAAACCTGGTTCAGATCGTCTCGTTGGCCCAACGCCCCCACCCGTACGCCATCGATTGATTGCGAATTGATTTCGTTTCGTTTTTCGAAGACATGACTCACATTCCGTCGTGCAACTTGAATTTGTTTCAACACCCTCTCACGGGTGAAAATGACTCGTAATTCACAAGCTTCTGAACAACCACCACCCGGATTGGAAATGGTGAAAATACTTTCCCGCTGTTTCACACTCGAGCGTGGTTTCAGGAGAAGCTGATGCAGCGACGTTTACCGCGACGCAGGGATGCCCGCGCGATTACTGTCGAAGTGATGAATATGATTGACTTGAGAAACATGACCAGCAGAGAAAACTCCCCACGTGCGAGAATCATCGTGGTGGGGGATGGTCGGGTCGGCCTCCGCTTCTGCCAGAAGATGGTGGAACTCGATCTGCACCACGAGTATGAATTGATCGTATTCAGCGAGGAACGCCTTCCCGCGTACGATCGACACGCACTCGCCGCTTACGGTCAGCACCGCAACGACGAACAATTGCTTCTCGCTCCGACCAGCTGGTACGCCGAACATGGAATCACACTGCACCTGTCTGATCGCATACTGAAAATCGATCGCGGAGAACGCCAGATCCTGAGCAGTCGCGGAGAAGCACTGACCTACGACCGTCTCGTTTTGGCGACGGGCTCGTACTCCTATGTTCCTTCAATCGTGGGGAACGAACAACAGGGAATTCATCTCTTCCGTTCGATCAAAGATATGGAACGGATCATTGCCGATCGTGAGCATTGCCGTTCGGTGGCCGTCATTGGTGGCGGCCTCTTCGGTCTGGAGGCGGCGAAAGCGGTCTTCGACCTCGGACTCAAAACACACATCATCGAATCTGCCCCGTGGCTGATGCAGCATCAGCTGGACGAAACCGGAGCGGCATGCCTTCGCGAATTCATCGAAGCGCAGGGCGTCGAAGTTCATCTCAACAAAACAACAACCGATATTCGTGGCAATGGCACCCGCGTCACCGGGCTCGGATTTCAAGATGAAACGGGGGTCGATGTCGACATGGTCGTTTTCGCCGCCGGTATTCGTCCCCGTGATGAACTCGGACGCATCTGTCAGCTCGACATTCACTCCGACGGCGGAATTGTCGTCAACAATCAATTGCAGACGTCGGACCCGCACATCTATGCCATTGGAAAAGCGGCCTGGCACCCCGATCTGATGTGCGGGCTCGTCTCTCCCGGTTGTCAGATGGCCGATGTCCTCGCCGCCAACCTGACGGGAACCCCGACGGATTTCACCGGTATTGAGCAGGCGGTAAACCGGAATATCATGGGGGTGAATATCGCCTGTTTCGGTGATGAAATTTTCAGTGGCTCTGATTTCGAATCGGTGACCTGGCGCGATCCCGGTCGGGGAATCTACCGCAAGCTCTATATAAACCCCCAGGGCACACGAATCCTTGGCGGGATACTCGTCGGAGATACTTCCGACTACGACCGGTTGCTTTCCCTGATGAAGACCGAACAGACGCTGACCTGCTCTGTCGAAGAATTACTGAAGAACGAAGCCAGCACCAGCGAGACATCGACAACGCTCGCCCCGCCCTCGCCCAAGCTGACTCGCAAGGTGGTCTGACCCCCGTCGTCGCCGCTTCAAGGTCGCTCGCTCCAGACCGCCTGGTTTTGACAATGACCGTGCGGGTGACTTACAGTGGCAGAATACATCGCTTATTCATTCTGTCCTGAGAGCAGTTCACCTTACTGACCACCGTGGTTGCTTTCCGCTGATTCCCATCCCTTCAGCGTTCCCCCGGAGTTTCCCATGCACTTCGCTCGCCCACTCTTTGTGTTTATTGTGTGTCTCTGCTGCCTGGGACAGCAGGCCACCGTTTCGTTAGCGGAAGAACTCGCCGGCAGTCGGCCGAATGTGATTCTCGTAATGACAGACGATCAGGGTTATCCTCCCGTAGGGCGACATGGGCATCCCTGGATCGAAACCCCGAACCTCGACTCCCTGTACGATCAAAGCACTCGTTTTACGCGTTTCCTCGTGAGCCCGACCTGTTCGCCCACCCGGTCCGCGTTGATGACAGGACGCCATCCGCTGAAGAACGGCATTACGCATACGATCCTCGAACGAGAGCGACTGACACTCGACGCCACCATTCTCCCGCAGATCCTGAAGCAGGCCGGTTACACCAGCGGCATTTTTGGCAAGTGGCATCTCGGTGATGAAGAACCTTATCAACCACATCAGCGTGGATTCGACGAAACCTTCATTCATGGCGCGGGCGGAATTGGCCAGGCGTATGACTGCAGTTGTGCTGACGCTCCCGATAACAGTTACTTCGATCCGGTGATCCGCCACAATGGTTCGTTCGTAAAAACAGAAGGCTTCTGCACGGATGTCTTCTTCACCGCCGCCATGGGCTGGATTCGAGAACAGGAGGCGCTCAATAAACCTTTCTTCGCTTATATTGCCACGAATGCTCCGCATGGTCCGTTCCTCGCACCGGAAGAAGACAAACAACGTTTTCTCGATATGGGCTTCTCGCAGGAAACCGCTGGCTTCTACGGTATGGTCGAAAACATCGACGACAATATCGGTCGCCTGATAACGATGCTCGACTCCTCCGGTTTGAGCGAAAACACCCTGGTGATTTTCATGTCGGATAACGGGATGACGGGGCATGGCGCGGGACCGGGAAACAAACCCCTCGGCGAAACGGCATCCGGGAAAGAACTGTTTCTCTACAACGCGGAAATGAAAGGACTCAAAGGGAGCCCGCATGAAGGAGGAGTTCGAGTCCCCTTCTTCGTTCGCTGGCCGGGACATATCAAAGCGGGAGCGGAAGTCGACCGGATCGCCGCGCATATTGATCTACTCCCGACACTCGCCGCGCTGACTGGAGCATCGTTGCCGCAAGGTCAGGTGGAGGGACGCAACCTGTTGCCGCTGATGGAAGATCCGCAGCGCGAATGGTCGGATCGATACCTCTTCACTCACGTCGCGCGGTGGCCGAAAGGGGACGAACCGAACGAGTACCAATGGAAAAACTTCGCTGTTCGCAACCAACGGTATCGCTTTGTCAACAACAGCGAACTGTATGACATTCAGAACGATCCGGGGGAGACGAACAACATCATCGATCAACACCCTGAGGTCGTGAAAGAAATGCGAAAGGCTTATGATGAATTCTGGCAGGCCGCCCGTCCCCTGATGGTGAACGAGCAGACGCCCAATTCCGACACGCGTCCCTTCCATGTATTGTATAAGCGACAACAGGAAACTACCGGGATTCCCCAATGGGATCCACCGGCTCTGCAAAATTAAGCCTTCCCCGCCGTCCATATCCATTCCTTCACTTCTTCCCCTGCTTAGAAAGCGCTGGTCGCAACATGCGATATTTGACTCTTACCTTTTTTCTGCTCGGTACGTTGCTCATCCGTATCAATACTGACTCCCAGTTGGTTGCCGCTGAAACGGAAACACTCCATGCCGGCATGGGGATCATGGTGGGGGAAGTCACTACGGACTCGGCACTGGTACAGTTGCGGTTAACGGCGGCGGACGAACTCGTTGATGGCGATCTGCCCGGCGCGACGGGGTACGTTCGGTTTGTGCTGGCTGCCTGGGAAAGCCCCGACCAGGTGCTGCAGACATCTCGCGTCATTAAGGCGGACGAGAGTCATGACTACATCGCCCGGGTGAAATTCAAAGAACTGAAACCGGGAACGAAGTATCTCATTCAGTCCCAATACGCGCAGTTGAATCAGCCGTTCCAGCAGGGACCGCAGGCAGAATTCAAAACGCTTCCGGGAGCGGACGCCGCTGAGCCGATCAAGTTCACTGTCGTCACGGGGATGAATTATTCGAAGTTCCACGGCATGACGCATCTGCCACCAGAGGAAGGGAAAGAACCGTCAGAACTTCCGGAGCCATTCGCGGGTGAAGATCGCGAACTGGGTTACCCCGCTCTGGTCGCCATGCAGAACGAAGGCCTGAATTTCTTTGTCGGCACGGGGGACAATGTTTACTACGATCACCCGAAAGTACCCTCCGCGAAAACGATTTCAGAGATGCGTCTCAAATGGCACGAACAATTCGTGCAGCCCCGGTTTCGTGATTTCTTCGCTAAAGTCCCCACCTACTGGGAGATCGACGACCACGACTACCGCGTCAACGACTGCGACAATACGGGTGACTATCACCCGACGCCCGCCGAAGGATTGCGACTGATGCTCGAACAGCTTCCCTACGCGGAGCCCGGTGCGGAGAAGCCACTCACCTACCGCACACATCGGGTATCGAAAGACCTGCAGATCTGGCTGGTGGAGAACCGCCTCTACCGCAGCCCGAATGACATGCCGGATGGTCCGGAGAAAACTATCTGGGGAGCGGAACAGAAAGCCTGGTTGAAGCGAACCTTACTGGAGAGCGATGCCTCTTTCAAAATACTGATCTCCCCCACCCCGATGATTGGCCCGGACGACGCGTACAAAACCGACAACCATGCGAATACAGACGGCTTCCAGCATGAACGGGACGAGTTTTTCCAGTGGATCAAGGAGCATCAACTGGATGAGCAGGGTTTTTACATCATGTGCGGTGATCGCCACTGGCAGTATCACTCGGTCTTTCCGAATGGAATCGAGGAGATTTCCTGCGGCGCCCTGGTCGACGCGAACGCCCGTATCGGCCGGAGTCCGGGAGATCCCAAGTCAACCGACCCGGAAGCGAAGATCAAACAGCCGTACAATCAGACCGAGGAATCGGGGGGATATGTCCTCGTGACCGTAGAACCAGCGACCGGGGAGCACGGCCCGAAGTTGACTTTCCAATGGAAGGATGAACACGGGACGGTCCTGAATACGGACGTTAATGAGCGGTGACCGGGGTTCAGCCATGACAGCAACGTGCGTCATAGATGTGATAATCGTCAATTTCGGTGAACCGACCGATGGCTTCGTCATCTTAACCTAGTGGCCGCCTCGGGTGTGGGTTGATCTATCTCTGGTTTGTGATAGACTTCGCGAGCCCTGATCGTCATATTATACCGCTGATCGGATATCTCGTGACGCGTCAGGGCATCATCGTTGGCCACCCGGGGAGCGAGGAGATCGGCACCCGTAGCTCAGCAGGATAGAGCGACAGTTTCCTAAACTGTAGGTCGTGGGTTCGAATCCCGCCGGGTGTACTGACAATCCCGCATGCGGAGCATTCCCGCGAGTGGGACAATCACCACGGAGAGATGGCAGAGTGGCCGAATGCACCGGTCTTGAAAACCGGCGTGCCGAAAGGTACCCTGGGTTCGAATCCCAGTCTCTCCGCTTATCAACTAAAAACTCCCGCGACATGAAACGATGTCGCGGGAGTTTTTTTGTGTTTACCGCCGGGCGAGTCCGCGGGAAACACGATGAATAAGCTGAATAAAATGCGACCTGGCGGTTTCCGTGTGGATGTATTGTTTCGTTCATGAAACTCCCGATGGGACCACTGGCTGAGATGCCAGGCCAGGCCGCGCTTATCAGTGGAGAAAACTCCTTGTAAGGGAGGACAGATCTTCCCCTTCGGATCGGAAAGCGGTGAATGCGTAAGCCTGCTTTTCGCAGCACCCCTCAGGCAGAGAGAGGTCCGGGGCGGCCGTAGCTTTCCATCTCGATTTTCTGCACCAGGATTTCCGGATCGAGTGGTTTGCGAAACCAGTGACTCTGATTACGTGGGCCGAGAGCGATTTCATAGTCGCTCGGCTCGGCGCCACTCATAACGAAAATCTTGAGATCTTCGAGCCCCGATTTGTTACGCAACTCGCGGAGCGTCCATTCGCCATCGAACTGGGGCATCGCCATATCGAGCAACATGCAGTCGGGCGATTCGTGCGCGTCGAGATAATCGATAGCGACTTTCCCGTTGCCCGCGATCTGCACATCGAAGTTGCGGGCCTTGAGAAAACCCGCCAGCAGCCGGGCTTCGTTGAGGTTGTCTTCGACGATCAGCGCCCGTCTTTTCGGTTGCGCGATGACCGGTGAACCCAGCCCCATTTCAATAAAACGAGCGACCATATCGTCCATCGTTTTAAGTTCGATGAAGACACCATAGACCAGTGCCTCCGCTTCCTGATCGGCATCCCGTTCCAGCAGGTTGTCGTGCAGTTCGTAGAGTCTGTCGACCATCTGCTTGAGCTGCTTCCGGAAATCAGCCAGCAGTTGAGACATGTCGAGCACGGACCGAGGCGAAGGCTGCTCTGATGGGGGTGGGGCAATTTCGCTACGCAGCACCTGAATCGATTCGGGCGCTTCAATCCCCAGTCGAACGCGGTCTTTGTTTACCTTCAATATCTCGATTGAGATGCCCAGATTGGGAAAGAGCACCTTCTCGTTTAAGCGCCGCGAGAGCACAAGCATCGCCGGGCGTCCTTTCCAGATGTAGTCAGCAAACCGCGCTGAGCGTTAACAACGAAATTGGTAACAACGAAATTGATCGATTTTCGTTCTTTGCGCGGGTGATCAATATAAATGCGTAGAACTCGGATAGCCTCCGCAGGGATATCGACGCATTCAATGGACACATCGAAAAGAGACTGCAATGAATTTTACATAGACAGGAAGTAGAAAAGCAAATTTAATTGGACTTTCCATCGAACAGCGAGGCAAAAAACTCACCTCGCTGTTCTTTGTTCAGAATGGCTTTCCGAAGTTTTATCAGGACTAAACTTCTACAACGGGATGTTCAAGGTAGGCACTTACGCAAGTGTTTACATATTCTCTTATGCAGTGGCGTTTTGAACCTGGGGCTGGCAATGGATAGCCTGGCGACGCCGTCGGTTGGCTGCGATCCCTTGCCGCATCCAGAGTCGGCGCGAGCTGATGTCGGTTCGAATCGCTATTTGAATTGAATCTCATCTGTAATGGAGACGGAGTTCATACATGTTCGAATTTCTCTCAAAGCTGTTTGATACGGAAGGCTTTCCTCCGCGGTGGCAATGCGGTGCCGCCTGGACTGACGGGCATGGCTGGTTGCACATTCTTTCCGACTCCGCCATCTTTCTCGCTTACTTCAGTATTCCCCTGCTGCTGGGATACTTCGTTTACAAACGGAAGGATGTCCCCTTCGGGCCGATCTTTCTACTGTTCGCTCTGTTTATTTTTTCCTGCGGCCTGACGCACCTGATCGATGCAACGATCTTCTGGCATCCGTGGTATCGCTTCTCCGGTTTCATCAAGCTGATCACCGCGGGGGCCTCCTGGGCGACCGTGTTCGCCCTCGTTCCGACCATCCCCCGGGCCCTGTCGCTGACCACTGTTGCGGCCGTCAACGCTAAGCTGGAAGCAGAAATCGTCGAACGTCGCCGCATCGAAGCGGAACTGGTGCGACAGCGTGAGGAAACCCAGTTAATCCTGGACAGCATTCCCTCCCGGGTTTATTTCAAAGACACCCACAATCGCATATTGCGCGTGAATAAAGCAGTCGCCGACGCGCATTTCCTGCCCCGCGAACAGATCGAAGGTCGTGATGCCCGGGAAATCTACCCCGACGACGCCGACCGTCTTGAGCAGGATGATCAGGAAATTCTCGCGACGGGCATCCCGAAAATGGGATACGTCCAGATGATCGGCAACCGGATCATGAAGATGGATAAAATCCCGATTCCTGATGACCATGGAGAACACACGCGCCTGATTGTGGTGGCTTCCGATATCACTAAAGCCAAACAGGCCGAAGAATACATTCAATACACATTCGACGCCTCGCCTGTCGGGATGATTCTCGTCAACCCGCAGGAGCAGATCGTGATGAGCAACAAGAGCGTGCGTTCGATGTTCGGCTATAACGAAGAGGAAATGAACGACCTCGCGCTCGACTGCCTTGTCCCTGATGAGATCCGTCCGCGGCACTCCGGGCTCTTCCAGGACTACATGCGAACTCCGACGGCCCGACCGATGGGCGCCGGACGCTTCCTCTCCGGTGTGAAATCCGATGACACGACAATCCCTGTGGAAATTGCCCTCACTCCCATCCGCACCGCGGAAGGAATACACGTGCTGGCGAGCATCGTCGACCTGACCGAGCGGATCGAGCAGGAAGAGAAGCTGAGAAAAGTTACGGACCTGCTGGAACGGGCGAGCGAACTCAGTGAAATCGGTGGCTGGGAGATCCTGTTACCAGAGAACGATTTCATCTGTTCGGCGCAAGCGGCGACGATGCTGGG